>NZ_CP049258.1:1297500-1625000 GCF_011046735.1 Nordella sp. HKS 07
GCCTTGAGCTTGCGGATCGAGGCGAGGGCCGCGACATCGTCGCAGCTTTCGCCCGGCAGCACTTCCTCCTCGAAATTCTCCCACAGGTCGCCGGCATCGGCGGTGAGCACCTTGACGCCGCTCTTCGGCAGCGTGACGACCAGCGATTGATGGCCCGGCATGTGGCCACGCGTGAAGATGCCTTCGATGCCCGCCATGAGCTCGAAATCGCCATCGACGATCCGCCACTTCATGTCGGGGAAGTCGAAATCGTCGTTGAACACCGCGAGATTGCCATGCGCCGAGAAGGCATAGTCATGTTCGATGCGCTGGATCCAGATATTGGCATGGCGCAGGTGTTTCAGATGACCGGTATGGTCACAATGGACATGGCTCAGCACCACGTCCTTGATGTCTCTGGGCGCGACGCCGACCGCCTGAAGCTGCGCCAGAAAGTCATGTTCCGGCAGCACGATCGGCGGGGCGAGCCAGCCGCGGCTCATGAAATATTCCTGGCACCGGACCGGATCGCGGATATTGTCGGCATTGACCCCGGTGTCGAAGAGCACATGGCCCCGCGCCGTCTCGATCAGATAGGCGCAGATCGGCTCGGCGATCACGAAGCGGCTGCCGCGGTCGCGTGTCGAGACGGTTTTGGGCAGGATCTCGTAGCCCAAGAGCAAAATCGTCAATTTCCTGGCGAGCGTCACTTATATATGTCTCCCCTCAATGCCTGACTTTCAGAATAAGGCCCCGAGGCCTGCGGATTTTTTGTGATCCGCCCGTCTGGATGCCGTTTTTTTGCATGAACGACCGAGTTTCGCGAATTTCCGCCGCAAGGCCGCTTCTACACTTTCCGGCAATCAACAATGAAGGCGCGGCACATGCCGCGATACCGGGAGAAGAAGACATGCACAAGACTCGGCGCGACGTCCTGAAGATTGCCGCTTTCGGCACTTTGGCGGCAGCGGTTCCCTTTGGCGCGGCCGAGGCTGCGGCGATCCGCATCCGCGGCATCTACGAGACGCCGATGGAGGAGCCCTTCGTCACCCAGCTTCACCTCGCCATGACCCGCATCGCCAAGGAAGCGGAGCTCGATTACAAATATTCGGAATCGGTGAAGGCCGCCGATTTCTCGCGCGTGCTCCGGCAATGGTGCGAGGAAGGGGTCGAACTGATCGTCGGCGATGCCTATGGCACCGAGCAGATCTGCCGCCGGGTGGCGCGCGGCTATGACAAGACCGCCTTCACCATGGGCTCGGCGATGGGACCGACGGACCCGAATTTCGCGACCTTCTACGGTCAGAACTACGAGGCCGCCTATCTCGGCGGCATGCTGGCCGCCGGCCTCTCCAAATCCGGCAAGATCGGCGTCGTCGCCGGCATCGCCGTGCCGACGACCTATGGCCTCCTCAACGCCTATCGCGCCGGCGCCAAGGAGATGAAGCCCGATATTGCGCTGAAAGCCGCCTATATCGGCTCCATGTTCGACCCGCCCAAGGCCAAGGAGGCGACCATCGCCATGGCCGACCAGGGTATCGATGTCGTCTTCGCCGAGCGCATCGGCGTGATCGAGGCAGCCGCCGAGCGCCAGATACTCGCCATCGGCAATATGACCGACCAGTCGGCGATCAATCCGGCGATTGTGGTCAGCAGCGTGATCTGGGATCCCTATCCGGTGATCAAGGCCGCGGTCGAGGCCGTCAAGGCCGGCAATTTCGCCGCCAAGGACTACAGCACGCTCGAGAACATCGCCAATGGCGTGAACTACCTCGCCCCCTTTGGCGCGCTTGCAGACAGGGTGCCGGCCGAGGTCAAGGCGGCGATCGACGCCAAGTCGAAGGATATCGCCGCCGGCAAGTTCTCTGTCACCTATGAAGAGAGCGAGACGAAGACCGATTGACCGCCGATGCCTGACGGCATTCCGCTTCTGACCCTTTCCGGCATCACCAAACGCTTCGGCGAGGTGGTGGCGAACCGCGTTGTCGACTTCGCCCTCAAACCGGGCGAGGTCGTCGGCCTGCTCGGCGAGAACGGCGCCGGCAAAACCACATTGATGAATATCGCCTTCGGCCTCTATCGCCCCGATGCCGGCACGTTTGTCGTCGCCGGCAGGCCGGCCACCATCGGCTCGACGGCGGACGCGATCGCGCTCGGCATCGGCATGGTGCATCAGCACACGCATGTGGTGGCGCGTCATACGGTGCTCGACAATCTGATGGTGGGCCTTGCTGGCCGCCACGGGCTGCTCGACCGCCGGGCGGCGCTGACGCGCCTCGCCGATATCGACGCCGCCTATGGCCTCCATATCGCGCCCGATCGCCTCGTCGGCGATCTCGCGGTCGGTGAAAAACAGCGCCTCGACATCATCCGCGCTTTGTTCCGCAAGGCGCGCATCCTCATCCTCGACGAGCCGACCTCGGTCCTGACACCGCAGGAGACCGAAGGTCTCTTTGCCGCCATAACAGCGCTCAAGGCCGACGGCGTCGGCATCGTCTTCATCAGCCACAAGCTCAACGAGGTGCGCGCCATCACCGACCGGGTTGTGGTCATGCGCCGGGGTGCGGTGGTGGCGAATGCCGCTAATGACGGCACGCTCACCAATGCCGGCCTCGCCGTACTTATGTGCGGACACGAGCCGGAACGCATCACCCGCAAGCCGAATGAAACGGGAGCGGCACGGCTGGAAATGTCGGGACTTCGCCTCGGCAAGGCGGCGCCTGCGATCGATCTCAAGATTCATGGCGGCGAGATCGTCGGCATTGCCGGTGTCTCCGGTAACGGCCAGGTGCGCTTCGCCGAAACCATCGCCGGTGTCCAGACGGCCGCCGACGGCGCGATCCTGATCGACGGCAAGGCCATGCCTTCCGGATCACCGCGCAAGATGCAGGAGGCGGGGCTCGCCTATATCCCTGAGGACCGTCTCGGCGCCGGTCTCGTCGGCGCACTTCCGGTCACCGAGAACATGATCCTGTCGCGCTTCGGTGCTGAACCCTTCGCGCGTTATGGCTGGCTCGACGGCCGGGCCATGGCGGCCTTCGTCGAAAAGCAGATCGTGGCCTATGACATACGTCCCCCCGATCCGAGCCTTCCCATCGGCCTGCTCTCCGGCGGCAATCAGCAAAAAGCGATCGTCGCACGCGAGCTCGCCTTCCAGCCGAAGGTGCTAATCATTGCGCAACCGACGCGTGGCCTCGACGTGACGGCCATCGCCTTCGTCCACCGCGAGCTCATGCGGCTGCGCGCCGAGGGCCGTGCCATATTGCTGATCTCCGATGATCTCGACGAGATCTTCCAACTCTCCGACCGCATCGCGGTCATGTATGAAAACGCGATCGTCTGCGACATGCCGGTCGAGCGGGCGACGGTCGCCGGCATCGGCCTTGCGATGAATGGCGGCGCCGTGGAAATGCCGGCATGAGGATCATGCTCGAAAAGCGCGCCCCCTCGCGCTGGCGCGAAGTGCTCATGCCCTTCGCGGCGATCGCCGCGAGCATCGCTCTGTGCGGCCTACTCATCATCATCGCCGGCGCCAATCCGTTGCGGGCTTTCGCCATCATGGGCGAGGCGGCCTTCGGTGGCAAATTCGCCATCACCGAGACGCTTGCGAGAGCCGCGCCGATCATCCTCACTGGCCTCGCCGCTCTGGTGGCGTTGCGCACCCGCTTCTGGAATATCGGCGGCGAGGGCCAGTTGCTGGTCGGCGCCATGGCGGCCGCCTGGATCGGCGCGCGCGCGGATCTGCCGGTGCCGCTTCTCGTTCCGGCGATGATCGCCGGCGCCGCGCTCGCGGGAGCAGCACTTGCCGCCATTCCGGGCCTGCTCAAGACACGGCTGAAGGTCGACGAGGTGGTGAGCACGCTGAGGCTCAATTTCATCGTCATGTATTTGATGATGGCGCTGCTTTCGGGCCCCTGGAAGGATCCGGTGACCGGCTGGACCGACAGCCCCGATATTCTCATGGATGCCGAATTCCCGGTCTTCTGGGCCGGCACGCGGCTGCATCTGGGTGTCCTCGTTGCCGTTATCGCCGTCATCGCCGTCGGCATCATCCTGAAGCGCACGTCCTTCGGCCTCGCCATGAAGGTGGTGGGCGAGAATCCCAAGGCCGCCCATCACGCCGGTCTCAATGTCGGACGCGTCACGCTCTTCGCTGTGCTTCTGTCCGGCGCGCTGGCCGGGCTTGCCGGCGCCGGCGAAGTCGGCGGCACCCAGTTCCAGGTGATCGCCTCGATCTCGCCCGGTTTCGGCTATGCCGGCCTGGTAGTGGCCATGCTCGCCAGGCTCACGGCCGTCGGCATTATTCCTTCCGCCCTCTTCCTCGCAGCGCTCACCACCGGCGCGGATGAAATGTCGCGCCAGACCGGCGTTCCCTTCTTCATCGCCGATGCGGTGCAGGGCCTGTCGCTCATCGCCGTGCTCGTGGCGATGACCCTGGCGCGCTACCGGATCAGGCTGCGCCCGGCGCCCCAGCGCGAGACCGCCACATGAGCATGCTCGACATCATCCTCGATATCGGTTTCTTCGCAGCTGCCATCAGGCTCGCGGTGCCGCTTCTTCTTGGCACGCTGAGCGAACTCGTCTCTGAGCGCTCGGGCGTTCTCAATCTCGGCATCGAGGGCATGATGCTGACGGGCGCGCTTGCGGGTTTCGCCACCGCCCATGCGACGGGATCTCTGTGGCTGGGCGTGCTTGCCGCTTTGGTTCTCGGCGCCCTTGTCGGCGCGATCATGGCGGTGCTCGTCGTCATCCTCAGGCTCGATCAGACGGTCGCAGGGCTCGGGGTCACCATGGCCGCGACGGGTCTCGTCTTCTACAGCTACCGGCTGGGCTTCGGCGAATCGACGACGCCGCCCGCCATCACGCCCTTCTCGACCATTCCGATCCCGCTTCTGTCGGACATTCCCGTCATCGGGCCGATTGTCTTCAACCAGTATGCGCTGACCTATATCGCCTATCTGCTCGTGCCAGCCCTGGCCTTCTTCATGTTCCGCACGCCCGCAGGGCTTGCTCTGCGCACCGTGGGCGAGAACCCGCGCACTGCGGCGGGCGTCGGCATCGATCCGATCAAGGTGCGCATTCTGGCCCTGATGGCGGCGGGCGCGCTCGCCGGCCTCGCCGGCGCCTATCTCAATCTCGCGGCCTTCGGCTCCTTCACCTTCGGCATCATATCGGGACGCGGCTGGATCTGTCTGGCGCTTGTGGTGCTTGGACGCTGGAATCCGCTCGCCTGCGCCGGCGCGGCCTTGCTCTTCGGCGCCGTCGATGCCTTCCAGCTCAGGCTTCAGACCAGCGGCGCCTTCGACCTGCCCTATCAGCTCTTCCTGGCCCTGCCCTATGTGGCCACACTGATCGTGGTGATCATCAATACGCGCTTCGCGGCGGCTCCCGCCGCGCTGATGGAGCCGTATGATCCGGAGAAGCGATAGCCTCTTCGAGCGCGGGTCCATGGCCTGCGCGACAACCATGAATTCAATGCCCATGACTGGACAGATCCCAAGCGCTCCAAGACTATAGAATCAAGGCGAAGGGCCTTTACGCGTGCAGTTACGAATGGGCATCCCAAGGAGGCGGCCATGAGGAGCGATACCGAATATCTACGTCTCGCCGTGGAGATCGCCACCGAGAGCCGGGCCAGTGGCAATCATCCCTTCGGGGCGCTTTTGGTCGGGCCGGAGGGCGACGTGCTCCTTTCGTCGGGCAACACCTACGCGCGAGATCGCGGCGTTGGCCACGCAGAGGCAAATGTGGCCCGCGCGGCCGCGCGGCAATACGATCCGACCTTTCTCGAGCGATGCACGCTGGTGACCTCGGTCGAGCCGTGCTGCATGTGCGCCGGAGCCTGTTACTGGGCTGGCATCGGCACCCTGGTCTACGGACTCAGCGAAAGACGGTTGGCCGAGCTGACGGGAGACAACCCCGAGAATCTGACCCTCGATCTGAGCTGTCACCAAGTGTTCGCCGCCGGACGGCGCCCCGTAGCGATCCGTGGCCCATTCCCTGAACTCGAAGACGAGATCGTAAACGACCACAAGGATTTCTGGTGACAGAACCCATCGGATTCGCTTGGCTAATCGTTCGGACTCGAGATCTTAACCGAACACCGTCCACAGCATGCGCAGGCCTGTGACGAAGAGGAATGCCGCGAAAGCGAGTTTGAGGCCGCGCACCGGCAGCGCATGCGCCGCCCAGGCGCCGACGGGCGCCATAAGGATGGAGGTCGGCGTGATGAGGGCGAGCCCGATAAGGCTCACATAGCCGAAGGAGAAAGGCGGCAGGTCGCTTTCGCCGAGCCCGCTCAGGACGAAGCCGATCGTGCCGGGCACACCGATGATGAAGCCGATCGCCGCCGCGGTGCCGACAGCCTTGTGGATCGGGTAGCCGAAAAGCGACAAGGTCGGGACCGACAGCGTGCCGCCGCCGATCCCCATCATCGCGGAAACCGCGCCGATGCCGGATGCCATCGCCTGTTCGATCACGCCGCCCGGCAGCTTGTCGGCGAGACGCCATGACGGCTTCGAGAAGGCCATATGCAGCGAGACCAGCAGCGCCACCGCGCCGAATACCGCCATCAGAACCGGGCCCTTGACCTGTGCGGCGAGCAAGGTGCCCGCAACGACGCCGGCGAAAATGGCGATGCCCCAGCGCTTCAGCATGTCCCTGTCGACAGCGCCGCGCCGCCAATGCGACCTGACCGACATGGCCGACGTGAAGATGATGGTCGAAAGTGACGTGCCCACCGCCAGATGCATCTTCACATCCTCATCGATGCCGAGCAGCGTGAAGATATAAAAGAGCACCGGCACGATGACGATGCCGCCGCCGACACCCAGGAGCCCCGCGACGAAGCCGCCGAGCGCCCCGGTGAAGAGAAGCGCCGCTGCATAGATCAGAATATGGGCGAGGTCAGGCGAGGCAAGCATGTATTGTCCTTGAAAAGTTCCTTTTCGTCATCCTGGCTTTCGCCGGGATGACGGCCCTGGATTACACGATGCCGGCCCAGGTGTGGCGGCGCCAGTCGCCGCAGGCGATCGGCGCGCCGTCGATCGAGCCCGCCGCAGTGACAGCGCCCGCCCGCATGTCGCCGTCGCGCATCGGCGTGACCTTGTGGCCGAGTTCCGCCAGGAGATCCTGACGCGGATGACTCTGTTCGACGAGAAGCAGACCGTTCTCACTGCGCCAGCGCGGCCGGCCGATCGCCGTGGCGAGATCGATGCCTTCGATCATCAGTCCCGACAGGACCTGCAGCAGCGTCTGCACCTGCCCGTCGGCGCCGGGCGTCGATAGAGCGATGGCGCCGCGTGCCGTTTCGAGCATGGCCGGCGCCAGCGTGTGTACCGGCCGTTTGCCGGGCGCTGCGTCATTGGGCGCGCGGGTGAAGCCGCCGGCGCGGTTGTTCAGGACGAAACCGCATTCGGGCACCAGGACGCCCGAGCCGAAATCGTCGAACACGCTCACCAGCGAAGAGACGACACAGCCATGGCGGTCCGCGACGGAGACCCCGGCAGTATGCAGATAGGCGCGCGGTCCGCCGCGATGGCCGGCCTTGTCGAGATCGAGGGTGAGTTTCTTTTTCAGCAGCCGATCGCCCTCGGCGATATGGTCGCGATAGGCGAAGCTCGCTTCCGTCAGTTCGATCGCCGCATGGTCGAGACGGTCTCCCGGCACATCGCCGAGGTCGGAGAGCGCCTGCGCCGCCATGGCGAGAAGGACGCCTTGCGAGATCGGCGGCTGCACCATCAGCCTGGCACCGCGGAACGTGACCGCGATGGGATCGGCCACAATTGTCTGATGCGAGGCGAGATCCCCGATTGACAGCGCGCCGCCTTGCGCCTGCACTGCCGCGGCGGTCGCCGCAGCGCATTCGCCGCGATAGAAGCCTCCCAATCCTTCCTTGCCGATGCGATCGAGCGTCATGGCGAGCTCGTTCTGGATGACGAGGTCGCCGACCTGCGCGGCGAGCAGCCCCCATTGTCCGGCGCCATAGCGTTCGAGCCGCGGCCGGTGAGTCTGCGCCGCCCGCGCCAGCGAAGCCGGCATGCGCATGCCGAGACGGGCGATGCGGATCGCCGGCTCCAGCACCCGGCTGAAGGAGAGACGGCCATGGCGCTCGAGCGCCACATCCCAGGCAGCGACCATGCCGGGCACGGTGATGCCGGCGCCGCCATCGGTCGCGACCTTGGTGAGCTTGGCCGGCGCCGCGCCGGTGCCGTTCAGCGCCAGCACATTTCCATCCGGCTCGCGAATGAGACACAGCATGTCGCCGCCGAGCCCGCAGGCATCGGGTGCCACGACCGCCAGCACCGCTTGCGCCGCCACCATGGCATCGACGGCGCTGCCGCCGGCGGTCAGGATTTCCTGGGCCGCTGCCGCGGCGAAAGGATCGGCGGCGGAGACCGCGCCGGTGCGGCCGGTGAGCACCGGCCTTTCGCGCGAGGCGAAGGCATCGGCGAGCAGCACGGGCTCGGTGGTCTGGGTTTTCGAGGTATTCACGTTGAAGGCTCCGTCACGCCCGCGAGGGGCTCAGAAGAGAAAGCGCCGTCGCCATGTAAATGGCGAGGCAGTCGACCACGTCCTGTTCGAAAACATAGTCGTCGATGCCGGAGGCGAGCTCCGCCTGCGGCCCGAAACAGATCGCCGGCACGCCCAAGGCGCGCCAGCGCATGGCATCGCTCGCCGGCAGGCGGACGACCGGGGCGGCGGGCTTGCCGCGGACCACGGCGCTTGCCGCCATGACCGCTTGCGACAAGTGATGCTCGATCGGCGTCCAGTTCGGATTCCAGCCTTTGATGCGCGCAAGGGTGATGCCGCCGATGCGTTCAGCCAGAACGCGCACGCGGCTTTCGATCACCTCGATCGTGAGGCCCGGCGGGACGCGGAAATCAACCTCGGCTCTGGCTTTCACTGCCACCTGGCTCACGAAGTTTCCGCCTTCGATCTTTCCGGTGTTGACGGAAAGCCTGAGGCCATGTTCGCCGGCGTGATCGGCAAGCGCCGTCATACCGTCGGGCGGCGCCGCTCTCTCGTCATTCCATCCGTCGATCTCGGCCAGGAGCCTGGCCAATCGTGCAATGGCTGAGCTGCCGGTGCCGGTCAGCATGCCCTGCCCTGCTGCCGCGGTCGCTTCGATCCTGAGCCACAGCAGGCCCTTTTCGGCGACGGCGAGATTCATGTGGCCGGGACCTTCGGCATTGATCAGGAAGTCGCCGCGGAGCCCGTTATCCGCTTCGAGCAGGAAAGCCGAGCCCGCCGGTCCGAAGACCACTTCATCGGAGACGAGCGTCAGGCTCACGCGACCGGCGATTTCGGCACGGCGCGCATGAAGAGCAATAAAGGCCTCGGTCAAGGCGGCGGTGCCGGCTTTCATGTTGCCGATGCCGAGGCCGCTCATGCGGCCGTTGCGGCGCGACACCGTATAGACAGGCACCGACCAGGCTTTCTCGTCACCCGGATTGAGCGTATCTACATGGCCGTTGAGCACGAGATGCGGCCCGGGTCCAGTACCTTCGAAGCTACAGACGATATTGGGCTTGCGGGGATCGGCGTGGCGTAACTCGGGCGCGAGCCCGGCGGCGCGCAAGGTTCCTTCGAGAACGGCGATCGGTGCGGTCGTATCGCCCACGGGCTGCGGGCTCGGCGCCGCGACGAGCTCGGCGCACAGGCGCAACAGCTCATCGCGCCGGGCTTGCGCGAAGGCTTTGATGGCGGCGATATCGACCGGCGCGACCGTCATCCGACCTGCCATCCGCCATCGATGACGAGCGACTGGCCGACGACATAGCGGGCGAGGTCGGAGGCGAGATAGACATAGGCGCCGGCGAGGTCGTCGAGCTTGCCGAGCTCGCCCAGCGGGATCTTCGCCTTGAAAGCCGCCTTGAGCTCTTCGGCGGGCTTGCCCTGCAGGATGGCGCGCGCGTCGAACAGCTTGTCCATCATCGCCGTGTCCATCTGGCCCGGGCAGACGCAGTTTACCAGGATGCCGTCGCCGGCGAGCTCGGCGGCGAGGCACTGCATGAGCCCGATCATGCCGAATTTGGAGGCCGAATAGGCGCCGTTCTCGACGCCGCCGCGCAGGCCGAAAAGTGACGAGGTGAGGATGATGCGCCCGCCCTTGCCTTGCGGGATCATCCGCCGCGCAAAGGCCGTCGCGGTGATGAAGGCGCCGGTGAGATTGATGTCGAGCACACGCCGCCAGGTCGCAAGCTCGAGATCGACGGCGCGCTTGAGCACCAGAATGCCGGCATTGGGCACGACGATATCGACGCCGCCGTCTTTGAACAGGCGCTCCGCCAGCGCTTCCGTCGCCTCGGCGTCGGTGACGTCGAGCTCTATCACTCTCGCGCGGTCACCTGCCAGTGTCGCGAGGCGGTCCTTCGCCTCGCCGAGGGCACGCTTGTCGATATCGGCGGCGATCACCCTGGCGCCATGCTTCAGATAGGCCTCGGCGACGGCAAGGCCTATGCCCTGCGCGCCGCCGGTGATGAAGGCCGTCTTGCCTGCGAGCAGGCTGCTGGTTTCACCGCTCATCGTTTCTTCTCCTGCTCAGGCCGCGACCGTCTCGGCCGCGCGGCCGACGATGCGCTGATAAGCTTCCTCATCCGTCGCCCCCTCGCTGCCGATCACCAGGACGCGCGAGTCCTGATTGAGACCAAAAGCTTCCTTTAGCTTCGGATCGAGCGCTGCGGCGATCGCGCCTGCCGTGGCGGCGCAGCCGGATTCGCCGGCGACGATGGCGGGATCGCCGTCGATGCCCGCGGCCAGAGCGCGCATCGCCTGGGGAGCCGCATCCTCGGGAAGGGCTATGACGTCGTCGACCGCATGCTGCATCACCACCCAGGCGGGTGCTGAGACTTCGCCTGCGGCGAGACAGGCCATGACGGTGTTCGTGTCGCCGGGCACCGTCGTCGGCTGGCCCGCGGCGATGCTGCGGAACACGCAATCGGCCTGGATCGGCTCGACAACGATGAGGCGCGGGCGCTCCGCACCGAAGAGCTCCCAATAATGGGCGCCGAAGGCCGCCGCCAGCCCGCCGACACCGGCCTGGATAAACACATGCGTCGGCCGCGTCGCGGGCTCCGTCTGGTCCAGAACCTCCTCGGCGATCAGCGAATAGCCCTGCATGATGAGCGAGGGAACGCGCGCATGGGGATCGGACGACGTGTCCGCCACCAGCACCCAGCCATTCTTGACGGAATCGGCGGCGCATGCGCGCACTGAGTCGTCGTAATGGCCTTCGACACGCGCGATCCTGGCGCCGAAGCGGGCAATCTCACGCTCGCGCGCCATGCTGACATGGGCGTGAAGATAGATGACGCAATTGGCGCCGAACATCTGGGCACCCCAGGCGACCGAGCGCCCGTGATTGCCGTCGGTGGCGGCCGCGACCGTCACACCCGCGACTTCCTCGCGGTATTTCCCGGCCATCAGATCGGCGACGGTGGCGCCTTCGATCCCGTGCTTCTCGGCCAGATAGTCCTTCAGCACCGTCAGCACCGCATAGGCGCCGCCGATTGCCTTGAAGCTCTTGAGGCCCAGCCTCTGGCCTTCATCCTTGTAGAGGACCTTAGCCAGGCCGAGACGGCCGGCCAATCCGTCAAGGGCGATAAGCGGTGTGGGGTCGTAGCCGGGCCAGGAGGTGATCTCAGCCTGGGCCTTGCGGAAGCCGTCGAGGCTGAGTACGCGCCGTTCCGTGTCGCTATAGGGACGCGCCCTGTCGACATGCGAATTGTGGACCGCCAATGCGGAGTGCCGCTGAAGTTGCATCTTGTATTCCTACTTTTTAGTCGGGACCGGGCCCGCTGGCGCGAAGCCCGGTCTGGTTGGGCGTTATTGGCGTTTGGCCAGCGCGTCGAACCACTTGTCGCGCAGCTTCACATTCTCGCCGCTGCGCACGACATCGCGCAGGAACGTGTTCAGGAAGTTGAGGAAATGCGGCTCGCCGGCGCGGATCGCATAGGCAAGGCCGACCGGCTTGAGCAGCGCATCCTCACCGTTGAGGACGCGCAGGCGCTGTTCGAAGGCAGGGTTCTTGGCCTTGAGCAGACGGTACGTGCCGGGATCGAGGAAGGCGGCATCGGCCTGGCCTGAGGCCACTTCGCTGATCCAGGCGGCGACGTCATTGGTGAGCACGCCACGCACCTTGGCCTCGGGGAACATCTCCTTCGGATAGCTCTCCTCGACCGTGCCGCTCTGGCCGACGAAGGTCACATCCGGAGAATTGAGATCGGCGAGCGACTGGATCTTAGAATTAGCGTTGACGACGACATGGAAGCCGAAAGTGAAGTAGGGCTCGGTGAAGTCGACGACCAGCGCACGCTCCGGCGTGGCGAAGAGATTGGCGAAGACCGCGTCGAACTGATTGGCTTCGAGGCCGGGGACGAGGGTCGCCCAGGTGGCCGGCACGATCTCGAGCTTGACGCCCATGATCTTGGCGGCGCGCTCGGCGAGCTCGACATTGAAGCCTTCATATTTGCCGGTCTCGGGATTCGGCGCCTGCCAGGGCTGCGTCTCGGCCATGCCGACGCGGAGCACGCCGCGATCGCGGATCTCCTTCAGCAGATCGGCCGCGGCCGGCAGGGTGGCGAAGGAGACGAGCGCCGCGGCGAGCGCCACGCACCGGCTCCATTTCTTCAACAAGGATCTCATGTCAATTTCCTCCGTCTCATTCTCAGGGGTTTGCAAGGCGTGATCGGGCGGCGCTGCGCGACGAACGCGCCAGCTTGGGCAGGAAGGTGCCGAAGGTGCGCTCGCGCCTGCCCGGCTGGCCGAGGCGATATTCGAGCCGGCGCGCGAACAGGATGACCGGGAAGATCATGAAGAAATAGATGACGGCGATGGCCGACAGGAATTCGATATAGCGATAGGTCTGCCCGCCCAGCAGATAGGCCTGCAGCGACAGGTCGGCGACGCCGATCGCCGACAAGAGCGTCGTGTTCTTCAGGAACTCCGAGAAGTAGTTGACGAGCGGCGCGATCGAGAAACGCAAAGCCTGCGGCAGGATGACGACGCCCCATTTCGGCAAAGCGTGCAGGCCCAGCGCATGCGCCGCCTCGACCTGGCCCCGCGGCACCGATTCGATGCCGGCGCGGAGGATCTCGGCGAGGAAGGCCGCGCCGATGAGCCCGAGCACGATCGATCCCGCCCAGAAGCCCGAGACTTTCGTGGCGAAGATCAATGGCACGCAGTAGTAGGCCCAGAAAATCAGCACGACTTCCGGCGTGACGCGGAAGAAAAGGATGTAGCCGCGTGCGACGCCTTTGAGCACGGCGCTCTTCGAGATGCGCGCGGCGCAGATGAGCGCGCCGCCCAGGATCGCCACGAGGGCGCCGACGAGGGCGATGGCGAGCGTGACCAGCACGCCGTCGAAAAGCGTTCCGCCATTGCGCAGGACAAGTCCGAGATCGAGGCTCATGCCATCCCCCGCTTCAGGCGCTTTTCGGCGGCAAAGCCGGCGAAGGTGATGGCGGCGCCAACCACGAAAGCGAGCAGCGCCGCGGCCGTGTAGACTTCGACCGGCTGGAAGGTGTTGGACGACAGCCGGCTCGCGGTGCGCATCAGGTCGTCGATGGCGAGCACCGAGAGGATCATCGTCGCCTTGAAGATGCTGATCGTCGTGCCGACGAGCGGCGGCAGCATCAACCTGACCGCCTGCGGCAGGATCACCAGCCGCCAGGTTGGATAGAAGCCGAGGCCCAGTGCCTTCGCCGCCTCGAACTGGCCCTTGCCAATCGCGCTGATGCCGCCGCGGATGATTTCGCTGCAATAGGCGGCGACATTGAAGATGAGGGCGATCGAGCCGCTCTGGAACGGCGTCATCGAAATGCCGGTGATGCCCGGCACGGCGAAATGCACCCAGATCGCCTGGACGAGCAGCGGCGTCGAACGCCAGAATTCGACGAAGATCCAGGCGGGCCAGCGGATGAGCGGGCGCGGCGAGAGATTGGCGAGCGCCAGCAGCGTGCCGACGATGACCCCGCCGCAGATGAAGCCGATGGCCGTCAGCAGGATATTCGTGCCGATTCCTGCGATGAGGACCGGCAGGTATTTCCACACAATCGTGAAATCGAGCGACCTGAGGAAATCGAAATCGATCATGACCGACGCCCCGCCATGATCACTGGCCCGGCCTGCCTGGATGCCAGAGCCGCCGCGCCGGCGAGTCTTCCGGACCCTTGCCATTGGGATAGCTCACCAGTTCCATCTGCAGACCCCAGGGGCTCAGGAAATAGACCCACAGCGACCCCACCGCCGGGCCCTCCTCGATCCTCTGGATGTCGCCCTGCACCGTGACGCCCTGCGCTTTCAGATGAGCGACCGCCGCTTCAATGTCATCGACATAGAAGGCCAGATGATGCCCGCCGATATCGCTGTTGCGCGGCGGCGCATCGGTCTGATCGGGTGCCGAATATTCGAAGATCTCGAAGTTCGGGCCATTGCCGCAGCGCACGAAGCCCCAGCGGAATCGCGCCTGCCGGTCGACGCCGATCTGGCGCTCCATGAAATCGGGATCGGCATAGGTGCCGCCGTCCAGGACGAAGTCACAGCCGATGACGCGCGTGAAGAAATCGACCGCCGCGTCGAAATCGGGAACAGTGAGACCGATATGCTCGGTGCCGCGTAAGCCAGGCAGGCCCTTGGACGATCTCGGCGGCGAAGCGCTCATGGTCAGCCACCCGCCTTGGCGAGATGGGCGGTGATGAGCCGGTTCACCTGGGCCGCCTGCTCCATCATCGGCATGTGGCCGGCGCCGGCAAGGCGGGCCACGTCGATATTGCCGTTCAACCCTTCGCTCTGGCCGACCGGAATGATCTGATCCGCCTCGCCCCAGATGACGAGCGCCGGAACGGCGCTGCCAGTGAGCACGGCTCTGAGATCGATGGCCTGCATGCCGTCGGTCATGAGCTGGCCGGCGATGGCGGCGAGCGCATCCGGCACACCGTCGAGGCGCTTGAAGCGCAGCACATTCTCGACCATTTCGGCGTTCATGCCCTGAGGATCGGCGAACAGCATCGCGAGAACTTCCTTCATCGCCTTGCGGCGATCGGCGGCGAGGAAGCCGTCGATATAGGCGGCGGAGATTTCGCTCCCGAGCCCCGCCGGCGCGATGAGGGTGAGCGATTGGACGCGCACAGGTGCCGCATTTGCGATGGCGAGCGCCACGGCGCCGCCCAGCGAATGGCCGACGAGATGCGCCTTCTCGATAGCGAGCGCGGCGAAGAGCGAGAGCACGGCGTCGGCGATGTCGGTGATCCTGCCGCTCGCCACCGTCGGCTCGGAATCGCCATGTGCCGGCAGGTCGATGACATGGACGCTGCGGTCCTGCGCCAGCGCATCCTGATTGAAGAGCCAGGTGCCGCCATCGCCGCCGAAGCCATGGATCAGCACGGCGGGCACGCCGCCTGAGCCGAGGCTGAGCACCTTGAAGCGGTGCGCGCCGGCCTCGACGATGCGCGCCTTGGGCGCATCGCCCGCCGCGTCCGACGCCGATCCGGCGCGGTCGGCGTAGCTCTCAATGAAGGCCTCGACGTCACTGTCGGACACATCCGCATCGGCAAGCACCGCCAGCAGCGCTCCCACCGGCGCGGTGGCGCCCTCGCTCACCACGATCCTGCGCAGCCGGCCGTTGCCCTGCGCCTCGACCACATTGGTGATCTTCTCGGTCTCGACTTCCATGATCTCCTGGCCGGCGGCGATCTCCGCCCCTTCGCCGGCGAGCCAGCCGGCGAGCTTGCCTTCGGTCATCGTCATGCCCCATTTGGGCATGGTGATTGCCTGGATGCGCTCGCTCATCGTCATGACCTCTGGAAGGCGACGGCCTTGCGCACCGCATCGGCGATCCGCTTGGCGTCGGGGATATAGGCGGCTTCGAGATTGGGCGCGTAAGGCACCGGCGTATGCGGTGCCGTCACCTTCATGATTGGCGCCTTGAGCGCACCGAAAGCGTTCTCGGCGATGATCGAGGAGATGTCGGCGGCCATGCCACAGCGCGGATTGGCTTCATCGACGATCACCACTCGCCCCGTCTCCTCGGTCATTTCGATGATCGTGTCCTCATCGAGCGGCGACGTCGTGCGCGGATCGAGCACCGTGCAGTCGATGCCCTCGGCGGCAAGCGTCTCGGCCGCCTCGCGGGCGAAATGCACCATGCGGCCGATCGCGACGATGGTGGCGTCGCCGCCTTCGCGCACGA
Organism: Nordella sp. HKS 07; assembly: GCF_011046735.1. NCBI lineage: Bacteria > Pseudomonadati > Pseudomonadota > Alphaproteobacteria > Hyphomicrobiales > Nordella > Nordella sp. HKS 07. Next base: position 1,313,669 of record NZ_CP049258.1, read on the forward strand.
TATGCGCTTCGCCGAATGGCACCGTATAGGCGCCGTCCGGCACCTCGCCCACGGTGTCGTAGAGCACCTTGTTTTCAAGGAAGATCACCGGATCATTGTCGCGGATGGCCTGGATGAGAAGTCCCTTGGCGTCATAGGGCGACGAAGGAATGACTACCTTGAGGCCGGGCACATGGGTGAAGATCGGATAGAGCGCCTGGCTGTGCTGGCTCGCCGAACGCGTGCCGGCGCCATAGGTGGCGCGGATCACCAGCGGCGTCACCGCCTTGCCGCCAAACATGTAGCGGAACTTCGCCGCCTGATTGAAGATCTGATCGAAGCAGACGCCGAGGAAGTCGACGAACATGATCTCGACGACAGGCCTCAGGCCCGTCATCGCAGCCCCCGCCGCGGCGCCGACAAAGGCGCTTTCGCTGATCGGCGTGTCGCGCACGCGCGCCGGACCATAGGCGCCGAGAAGTCCCTTGGTGACACCGAAGGCGCCGCCCCATGCGTCCTTCTGGCCGGAGGCGCCGGAGCCGCCGGCGACATCTTCGCCGAGCACGATCACATTCGGATCGCGGCGCATTTCGTGATTGAGAGCCTCGTTCAAGGCCTGACGGAAGGATTTCTGTGCCATGAATGCTGCTCAGTAACGGACATAAACATCGGTGGTGAGGGTCGATAGCGCCGGCTGTGCCGCGGCGCGCGCCGCTTTGACGGCATGGTCGATCGCCGCCTGGACCTCGGCATCGACCTTGTCGAGCTCGTCTGATCCGAGCAACTTGGCCTCATCGACACGGCGGCGGAAACGCACCAGGCAATCGCGGTCGCGCCGCATCGCCGCCTTCTCCTCCGCCGTGCGGTAATTGTCCGGATCGCCGCTGAAATGGCCGTAATAGCGCGGCGTCTCGATGTGGAGCAGCGTCGGTCCCTCGCCGCGCCTTGCCCGTTCCACCGCTTCGCCCGCCGCTTCGTGCACGGCGAAGAAGTCGACGCCGTCGACCTTGGCGAAGGCCATGCCGAGCGCCTCAGCGCGCTTGGTGATTTCGCCCGCGACGACGAAGGAACTCGCGGTCGCCTCGCCGAAGCCATTGTCCTCGACGGCGAAGATCACCGGCAGCTTCCACACCTGGGCGAGGTTCATGCTCTCGGCCGTGGTGCCTTGATTGATGCCGCCGTCGCCGGTGAACGCCACCGACACGTCGTTGCGTCCGAGGATCTGCGAGGTGAGTGCCGCACCGCAGGCGATCGGCGGGGCACCGCCGACAATGCCGTTGGCGCCGAGCATGCCCTTGGAGAGATCGGCGATATGCATGGAGCCGCCCTTGCCGCGGCAGATGCCGGTCTCCTTGCCGAAGATCTCCGCCATCATGCCGTCGACATCGCAGCCCTTGGCGATGCAGTGGCCATGGCCGCGATGGGTCGAGGCGATACGGTCGCTCTCGCGGAGATGGAGACAGATGCCGACGGCTGACGCTTCCTGGCCGGCATAGAGATGGGTGTTGCCCGGTATGTCGCCGCTCGCCATTTCGGCGCTGACGCGGTCTTCAAAGACGCGTATCATGCGCATCAGGCGATAGGCTTTGAGCAATTGCTCCCGCGAAAGCTGCAATCCTGTCATTCCATTCTCCCAAGCCCTGTGCCGCAAGGACAGCACGGGCGACCTTCTTCGATACGAGAATAGATTGGACGTCCGCGCGATTTTTGCGATTTGAGTTCAGTTCCGCGAATTTTCCGCGTAAAGCAGCCGCCGGTGAAAAATTCAGGCGACAACACTCATGCTCGATCCATTCGATGTCCGTCTTCTCAAGCTGGTGCAGGCCAATTCGCGGCGCACCGCGCATGAGCTCGCGGAGGAAGTCGGGCTGTCGCCTTCGGCCTGTCTGCGCCGCCTCAACCGCTTGCGCGAGGTAGGCGTGATCGAATCCGAGATCGCCGTCGTCTCGCCCTCGGCCGTCGGCCATCCGCTGATGATGGTGGTCGAGGTGTCGCTCGAGCGCGAGCGTCCCGACATCATGAGCGATTTCAAGAAGGCGATGCGCACGACGCCGGAAGTCATGCAATGTTACTATGTTACCGGCGAGGTCGATTTCATCCTCATCGTCGCGGTGAAGAGCATGATCGACTATGAGCGCTTCACCAGCGACTTCCTGTTCAACAACAAGAATATCCGCCGCTTCAACACGCTGGTGGTCATGGACCGGGTGAAGGTCGGCCTCACCATCCCGATCGAGTGAAGGCATCCTTTCAGTCGGCCGCCACCTTGGTCAGCACCTCGGCGAGGAAGGAGCGGAAGAACTCACGCTCGCTCGTCACATCGAGCTTGCCATAGACATTCGAGCGGTGATTGCGCACCGAGCCCGGGGTGAGATCAAGCTTGCGGGCGATCTGCTCATTGGGGAAGCCGAGCAAAGCGAGGCGCGCCACATCGGTCTCGCGCGGCGTCAATCTGTGCCGACGCACGAAGCGCGCGAAGGCCGCGTCATAGCCTTCATCGGCCTTGGCGGCCTCGATGCGGTGCGCCACCACCAGCGAGCCCTTCGGCGCCAGCGGGAAATCGGGCGCCAGCACATGCCAGTCGAGCCGCCAGTCGCGGTCGAGCGCCCGCTCGCCCGACGGGATCGCCGCCATCTCGGCGATAAACGTGTCGGAGAGCAGACGGCTCAGGCCCTCGCCGGTCCAGCGCTCATTGGCGTGGACGATGCGCCCGGCCCGATCGATGACCGCGAGCGGCATGCGGTAGTCGCCGAAGATCGAGGGTGCGGCGGATGTCCCGCTCGCCAGCACGGAGAATTCGATATGGAGACGCACCAGCTCGGTGACGACCGGCAGCAAACGCTCGGCCGCTTGGAGATCGTCCCGCGTGTATTCCTGGTTGCGCCTTTCGAGACAGAAGGCGACGCAGACGGGTGCGGGCGCCGGCGCGAGCAGCGCCAGCTCGTCGCGAATGATGGCCCGGCGAAAGATCGCCTCCAGATAACGCTCGACCGTTTCGGGATCTTCCGACAACTCATTAACGATGGCGCAGCACGGCGCCTGGCGCTCGCGCCACAGGCGCAGCAGCGGGTCGAACCGGTACCCGCCGCCCAGATAGAGATCGAGCACTTCCGCAGGCAGCACGTCATTGACGATCATTTCGGGTGCGCCATGGAGCGCATAGCGCACCACGATGAACTGGCTGCTCTTGATCTCGACCGCCAGCCACTGGCCGATCGCCTCATAGAGATGCGGCTTGCCGATGGCGGCGATGGCCTGGGCGAGGAGGGTTTCCGATGATGCTTGCGGCGGGGTCATGGGATGAGGCCATGGAAAGAACCCCACCCGGCGCTTCGCGCCACCCTCCCCGCAAGGTGCGGGGAGGGAGAAGTCGCCACTCCCTCCCCACGCGAATGCGTGGGGAGGGTGGCTCGCGAAGCGAGACGGGTGGGGCCTCTACATAAAAGACCGGCCTGCCATCCATGACGCCCGTCATGATTGCCAGCCGTTGGCTTTCTTCGGATGGTTCCGGCGATTTTCGACAAGCACAACAACAAAGGGGAGCCCCGCATTGACCAGCACGACCGCCATTGACGAAACCATGTGGAACGGCCTGATCCATGCCGGCATCGCCGGCTCGATCTTCCGCCTTCCTTATGTCGCCGCCGATCAAAAGGCCATAGCGGCAGCCAAGCTCGACGTCGGCTTTCTGGGTTTCCCTTTCGATTCGACCTCGATCAGCCGCACCGGCGCCAATTACGGCCCGCGCGGCATCCGCGAGCATTCGAGCCTGTTCCTGACCTATAACGCGACGTCCGACATCGACCTCGCCAAGAAGCTGAAGATGGCCGATTGCGGCGATGTGCCCGTGGTTCCGGGTGACGTTGCGGCCACCATGGAGAAGGCGGCCCATATGGCGGGCGAGATCCTCGATGGCGGCGCCCGGCCCTTCATCCTGGGTGGCGACCATTCGGTGACGATCGGCGGCGTGCGCGCCTTCGCCAAGCGGCGCAAGAACCCTGGCCTCATTCTGTTCGACACGCATTTCGACACCGCCGACAATGTCGGCGGCCTGAAGGACAGCCATTGCTGCCCGATCACCCGCGCCGTCGATGCTGGCTTCGATCCGAAGCACACGGTTCTCATCGGCATCAGCGGCTGGCTCAACCCGCGCTCCGAGCTCGAATATGCGAAGAAGCAGGGCATGACCATCCTCTCGCTCGACGATGTGATCCGCGATGGCGCCCAGACGATCGGCAAGAAGGCCGCCGCTGCGGTGGGCGACGGTGACGTCTATCTCACCATCGACATCGACGCGCTCGACTTCACCGTGGCGCCCGGCACCTGCGTGCCGACCGCCGGCGGCATGTTGCTGCGCGAAATGTTCGCCATCATCGCCGAGTTCAGGAACCTGAATATCGGCGCCATCGACCTCGTCGAGGTCGCTCCCTCTCTCGATGTGACCAAGACGACGCAGATCGCCGCTTGCCGCATCATTCTCGAAACCTTGTCCATTCTTAAATAACCCGCCATTCCGAGCGGGATCTGGAGGAAACACATGTCTGTTGCTGAAGACGCCGGCCGCAAGGCCGGCCCGGGCGAATTGCTGCGCGATTTCACGGCCACCTCGGCCTTCTCGCTGGCCTTCGCCTTCATCTCGCCGATCGTGGCGCTCTATTCGATCTTCACGGTCGCCCTCACCATGGTGGGCCCGGGCTTCTGGTGGGGCTTCCCCATCACGCTGGCCGGGCAGATGCTGGTGGCGCTCTCCTTCGCCATGCTGGTGTCGCGCATGCCGCTCGAAGGCAGCATCTATCAATGGTCGCGCCACATCATGGGCCCGACCTATGGCTGGTTCGCCGGCTGGGCCTATATCTGGACGCTGCCGATCGCCATCGCCGCGGTGTCGCTCGGCGGCGCCGGCTTCCTGGCCCAGTTCCTCGGGCTCGATGCCTCGTCGAAGCCGGTGACCGTCGTGCTGGCCCTGGCACTCATCGCCGGGATCACGCTGGCCAACACGGTCGGCCGCAAGTACCTGAAACTCATCATCGGGCTCTGCATCGTGGCCGAGATCATCGGCTCGATCGGCCTCGGCATCGCCTTCCTGACGCTTTACCAGGTGAATGATTTCTCGGTGCTGAGCCAGGGCGTGATAGATCCGGCGACCGGCGGCTTCCTCCTGCCGCCCCTCCTCTTCGGCGTCGCCATCGCCGGCTGGGCCTTTGTCGGCTTCGAAAGTGCGGGCTCCATCGCGGAAGAGGTCAAGGACCCGGCGCGCGCGGTGCCCAAGGCAATGATCTTCTCGCTGCTCTTCGTGTCGACCATCGTCGCCTTCTCGGCACTCGCCGTCATCCTCGCCATTCCCGATCTCGAAGCGGTCAAGGCCGGCAATGTGCTGGATCCGGTCGCGGCGACCATCGAGCATCATCTGGGCCCGGTCGGCCTCCATTTCATGACCGCCACCTTCGTCATCGGCTTCATCGCCTGCATGGTGGGGTTGCAGGCGTCGGTGTCACGGGTGATCTGGGCCCTGGCGCGCGAGGGCGACCTGCCGATGGCCAAAGCACTGGCGAAGCTGTCGGGCGAGGATCGTCTGCCGGTCAACGCCATCCTCGCGGCGGCGGTGATGTCGCTCATCTTCTTCGCCTTGAGCTTCACCAACATCTATATGATCCTGCTGACCTTCACGACCGCGGGTTTCTACATCTCCTTCCTCTTCCCGGCGCTGGCCGCCGCCTATGAGCGGATCACGCAAGGACCGAAGCCCGCGAGCTTCAACCTCGGCAAATGGTCGGGCGTGGTGATCATCACGGCGGCCATCTGGCTCATCTTCCAGACGGTGAACATCTCCTGGCCACGCTTCCCGGAGCTGCCCTGGTATGAGAACTGGGCAGTGCCGCTGGTCGTGACGATCTTGGCGGTGCTGGGCTTTTTGGTTAGGGCGTTCCTGTCGAAGAAGTAAATCAATCCGCCACTTCGCGAGGCGTGATGGCCACAAGTCGCCATCACGCCTTTTTATTTGCCTTCTTTCCATTCGACGGCTGTATGCGCAGCCCTACCACGCCACCCGATAACCGACATTGAGCGCATAGGCCCAGCCGGCCTCGACCGCGGTGTTGGCGGCACCATAGCGGCTTTCCTCGGAGGCGGCGATGTAGCTGAGCGCCCCGCCGGCATTGAGTATCCCGCCCCACGGACAATCGAGCGCGACACCACTCGTCACCGTCCAGTTCTCGCTCGCATGATCATAACCGGTGGCGACGCCTCTATCCCAGGTCACCGCCAGAAGCCCCGATACATGCTCATCGAATTCATGTGCCATGCCGCCGCTCACCGTCCAGCCGTCGCGCCAGTAATACTCGTTGACGCTGCCGGGTCCCGGCACGCCCGGCGACCAATAGGATTGCGAGAGGAACTCCTTCACCACGCTCCAGTCGGTCCATCTCACCGCCCCAAAGGCGAGCCAGCTTTCGGCCATGCCGGATTGCACGGTGAGCTCGATGCTCTGCGGCATGTCGCCCAATCCGTATGCATCGAGCACCGAGACACCGGTGGGCAGATCGATCTCGAGTTCCCCTTCCGGGTCATAGGAAGTGCCCGAGCGATACACAAGCGCGGCGCGCAAGGCCATGTCCGGGATCTCATAGGCAGCCCCAAGGCGATAGCCATATTGCTTCTGGTCGTAGGCGAGCCGCGCTTCGCCGATTTGCGAGCCGTCGGGCACGCCCGGCAGGCCGCGCGATATCAGTATATCAAGCCGGTCATAGGCGAAGCTCTCCCGGAAGGCACCGGCCAGGAGCCAGGCCTCGCCGCCCCGGAACGCGAAGGAAACGGCGCAGGTAAGCCCCATCTCATAGATGGAGAATTCCTCGTCGAGCTTGCCGGCATTGGCGATGCCGGGTGCCACGGGCTTCGGTTGGGCGGCGTTCTTTGGACTGTCAAATTCGGCATGGCCGCCCAGCGGCTTGGCGTAGGTTCCGGCGCAGCGCAGTTGGTCGGTGAGGTCGGCCTTGACCGCAAAGGAAGGGATCTCGTAGGTGGCGGCATAGTCCGTGCCTTCCAGCGCCGGATTGCCCGGATTGCGGGAATAGCGCCGCGTCGGGCTCACCACCGTCACGCCGGAGCGGACGGCGAACCGTTCATCCTCGAACAGAATGCTCACATCGGCGCTGCCTTGCGTGAAACCACCGGCAAAAGCCGGGGCCATAGCCGCCAGCATCAGCGAGCCGGCGGCCAAAACCGGCAGCGACATACGGATGGTCATATGAGCGAGATTTCCCCCTGCGTTTACACTCTGGCGGAAATTCGACGCGTCTGGCAAGACGGATCACGCGTGGGGCACCTGAAACATGGGATTGACGACAGACGAGATCGCCGCTCACCCGGCCTTGCCGGCCTGCATAAGGCGGCAATCGGCCGCTTTGGTGCAGGCTTTCGAGGCTAATCCGCGGCTCGCCTCGGTCTTCGCCACCCAGCAGCGCTGGCTGATGGCGCACCTGGCGCTTGCGCTGTATTTCCGCAGCCATGACAAGGGCTTCAAGATCACCGAGTTCCTCGACCTGATCGACCGCCATGAAGTGGCGAGCCGCAACACCGCCGATACCTTCGTCAAGGAGATGCTGAAATATAACTTCGCGCGGATTGTGAGAGGCGCGAATGACCGGCGCGCCCGGCCGATCGAGCCCACCGAAGCAAGCCTCAAGGAGATTCAGGATTGGCTCGTGGTGCATTTCGCGACCCTCGACGGCCTTGATGGCGGCAGAAGAGCGCAAACCTGTCACGAGACGCCAGGCTTGACGACCGTCATTCAACCTCTGATAGCTGACGCCCTTCTCTCCTCCCCCAAGGTGCGTGAGCCGGAAAAGACCTTCTCGCTCTTCACCTGGCTCAACAATGGCGGCATCGTCATGGACCGCATCATCGCCGGCATCGACGAGGCCGATGCTGGGAGCGAACGCATCCCAACCACGATCACCTCGGTCAAGGAAATGGCGGCGTGGCTGCACCTGTCACGCAGCCATCTGGTGCGCAAATTGCGCGACGCGGAAGCCTTGGGCAGCATCGGCTGGCAGGGCAAGCGCGGCCAGTCGGTGATGTGGGTGTCACAGGGCTTCAGGCTTGAATACACGATGGCCCAGGCGGTCAAGCTCGCCATCATCGATCAGGCCTATGGCCTCGTGACCGGCGTGTGACATCCCCCCCAATAATAGTAGGTCTCCGGACCGCTCCGCCGAATTGACCCCGGAGAGACGCGCTTTTACTTTTCGCGCGGGCTCAGGGGGATCCGAGGCCCATGACTTAAAAGTGCAACATGGCGGCAGCGGATGCATGCGCGTCCGCGACGGGCGTAGCTTTGCCTGACGAGCCGCGATGGAAGCAGGGCATAATCAAAGTGATCGATTGAAACGGCACCGGCCGCTGGCGGTTTCCCCGCCATGCGATACTTCTGGCCAGCACGGCGCTGGTCGCCCCCTTGTTCATCGCGGCCCCCTGGCGCTGGCGCAGCAGGCGGGCGGCCAGGGCGGAAATGCCAGTGCCGGGGTCAATCCCGGCGGCGGCGGCGCTGCCGGCCAGTCCGGCAATGGCATTGTCATCGGCACCAATGGCGGCGGCGGCGCAAGCGGCGGCGGCGGTGTCGTGGGCGGCGCCGGCGGCATATCCGACTGGGGCGGCGGCGGTGGCCGGGCAACGGGTCGCGGCGCCGGCGGCGGCGGCGGCGGCGCCGGTGGTGTCGGCTATGCGATCACCACCGACAGCACCAACTCGGTCAGCACCAACACTTACGGCGCCAATGGCGGCAATGGCGGCCATGCCTCCTCGATCGGTTCGGGCAGCAATGGCGGGCGCGGGGGCGGCGGCGGGGGCAGCCGCATCTACGTGACGAGTCCCGGCACTTCTCGACCTTGGGCCTGCGCGCCGAAGGCGGCTTCGCCTTCGACGATATGACGCTGAGTCTGCACGGCATGGCCGGCTGGCGTCACGCCGAAGGCAACCTGACGCCGGCGGCCGCCGTCGCCTTCACCGGCGCCGAGAGCTTCAGCATTGCCGGCGCGCCGGTCGCCGAGGATACGGCGATCCTCGAAGCGGGCCTCGATCTGGGCTTAAGCGCCTCGACCAGCTTCGGACTTCTTTGTATGGGTGAGATCGGCAGCAACACCGAGCAGCATAGCGGCCAGGCGAGCTTCGCGGTGGCGTTCTGATAGTGACGCTTCAGGCCATGCAGGCCTGACGGACAGGGCGGGCCCCAAACACTGCCCCCCGCACGGGGCCCCCACTCGATCGCTTCAGCTTGCCGCAAAGCTGCGCGTCTCGCCATCATCCGGTATGATAAGTCGTCCCTTCGCAAGCCCCCGTGCTTCCGCCGTCGCACGGAGATCGGCGCGCGTCGTGGTGGCGTGATCGAGCGCTTCCATATGAACGGCGACGACCGTCGCCTTCGGTGCCAGCTCAGCTGTGGCGAGCGTCTGCTCGGCGTCCATGACGATGAGATCACCATCCCATTTGGCGCCGCAGGAATGGGTCACGATGATATCGGGCCTGGCCTCGGCGATGGTCTGGGCGACCGGCGGATAGAGCACCGTGTCGCCGGCCCAATAGATCTTGGGCTCGTTTTGGGCGGCGAGCGTGAAGCCCATCACCGGCCCCATTTTCTCGACCACCGGGCCCAGGCCGTGGCTGCCCTGGCGCCGGGTGAAGACCAGGCCGTTCCAGTCGAAGACGTCGAGCAAGGGCCTGACATCGGTGAAGCCCGCCTCGAGGATCTTGCCCTCATCGCCCGGCTGGCAGAGGAGCGGCAGATGCTTCGGCACGCGCTCCTTGGCGACGCCGTCGAAATGATCGGTATGGAGATGCGACACGACCACCAGCTCGACACCTTCGAGGATCTCCTCGATCGGCGCCGGCAGATCGACCATCGGATTGGGCGAGCGCCCGGTGAAGGACGGCAGGCTGTGCTTCGGCGCCAGATACGGATCGATGAGGACCGTTCTCCCGGCATAATCGAGCTTCAGCGTCGCATTGCGGAAGAGCCGCAGTTTCATGTCGTCTTCCTCATTTTCACTATGTTACGTTGTGGAATTGCCACCCCTCGGTGTTTGATTTGCATCACGAGTGCTTCTCCGTTAGCATCTTGCGACGGGAGAGAATGAGGATGGCACGGCTGATCATCGGACTCCTGGCATTCCTGCTGGGCTGGAAAGCGACAGTTGCCGAACTGGTGAAACTGCACGACTTCGAAGTCGCGGGCTGGGAAGCGGCAGCCTATAGCGATACCGCCACCGGCAAATTTGCCAATTGCATGGCTTGGGGCAGTTACAAGAGCAATGTCAATCTCCATACCATTGTCTATCGCGACTATAGATGGGGCCTGGGCTTTAGTAGCGACAATTGGCGCATGCCCAAGGGAGTGTTCCGTCTCGCTTATCGTTTCGATTATGGCCAATGGTTTACCACGGACGTCTGGGCCCATGAAGAAGGAAGACTTTTCTATTGGAACGTGGCGGACGATGCAGCTCACGTCAGGCTATTCCGCCGCAGCCGGATCATGGATATCAGCATGCCACAAGGCGAATACAGCTTTCGGCTCGACGGTACATCGCGCATGCTGACAACGCTGGCGCAGTGCGTGGATGTCAACCTTGCCGCGGAGAACGGCGTGGTCGCGGAGACACCGGGCGCCAAACCCAAGGCGAACAACAAGGCCGCCGCCAAGGCCAAGCCGGCCAAAGCGCCTGAAGCGACGGAGAACAAACCGCGCGACAGCACGGGCACCGGCTTCATCGTCTCCGAGAAGGGACACGTGCTGACCAATCATCACGTAGTTGAGAAATGCGGTACGATCACCGTCTCCCGCACCGGCGACATTGCGCAGCCCGCCACGGTCCTGCGCAAGGACGTCATCAACGATCTTGCCGTCATCAAGATCGACTCGTCTCCGGCACCTGACGAGATCGCGCGTTTCCGCGCCCGCTCGCTGCGTGCCGGCGAGACCATCGCGACCTATGGGTTTCCGCTCACCGGTATGCTCAGTGCCTCCGGCAATATCGTCAGCGGCAATGTGAGTTCCTTGGCGGGCGTCGCCGACGACGTGCGCCTCTTACAGATCTCCGCTCCGGTTCAGCCCGGCAATAGCGGCGGTCCGCTGCTTGACATGCAGGGGGCGGTCGCCGGCATCGTGAGCGGAAAGCTCAACGACCTCGCCGCCGCCGAGGCGAGCGGCAGCCTGCCGCAGAATGTCAATTTCTCGATCAAGGCCAATGTCGGCATGAACTTCCTCGACGCACATTCGATACCCTATGAGACGAGCATCGATGCCGCCGTCCTTGACTTGCCGGCCATCGCCGACAAGGCGAAGAAGTTCACCGTGTTCATCGCCTGCAAGGGGTAACAGGCCAGATCAGCGCCCGGCGCAGGTACTATTCGCAGGGCGTGCCGCCATCAGGATGCGCCACATGTCGCCATTGGACACGGAACTCATCTTCTTCACGCCGATGCGCGGGAAGCTCGGCAGCGCGAACCGATTGGTCAGGCCAATTGACACGATTGCCGCGCGTGCCTAGACGAAGCGAGAAAGATTGAAGGAGACATCATGAGCGTGGATGCGCAAGGTCCCGTCGTCATCATCACCGGCGCCGGCAAGGGCCTGGGCAAGGCTATCGCCGCCGAGGTCATAGGCAAGGGCGGTCGCGTCGTGCTGGTGGTGCGCTCCGAGGCCGCGGCATCCGCGCTTTCCGGTGAGTTCGGTTCGAATTGCACGGTCGTGACCAGCGATGTGACGGCGCCCGGCGCCGCCGAAGCGGCGATCGAAGCCGGCATGAAGCGCTGGCGCAAGGTCGACGGTCTCGTCAACAATGCTGGCCTCATCGATCCGATCGCCCGTATCGCCGACACCGATCCGGCGCAATGGGAAGCGGTCATCACCACCAATCTGGTAGCGCCCTATCGCTTCACCCACGCCTTCCTGGCGCAAGTCCCGAACACGGCTCCGCGGCGCATCGTCAACATATCGAGCGGCGCCGCGCATCAGCCGCTGGAAGGCTGGAATGCCTATTGCGCCAGCAAGGCCGGACTCGCGATGCTGACACACTCGACCGGACTGGAATACGCGCATGAGAATGTCTTCGCCTTCGGCCTGCTGCCAGGCGTCTTCGACACCGATATGCAGGCGACGATCCGCGCTTCGGGCGTGAATGAGGTCAGTCGGTTGCCCAGGACAGCATTACGTCCGCCCGAGGAGCCGGCGCGCGCTACCGCCTATCTTCTCTCCGGTGCTGGCGATGATCTTTCAGGCGGCGAGGTGAATATCCGCGATGCGGGATTCCGCAGCCGCGTCGGGCTGCCCCAACTCTAGTTTCGTCATCCCGGCGAAATCGGGAGTGGTTTTCACCTATCCACCAGATAATCATGCAGCACATAGCCGGCCACGAGCGTGAAGTCAGCGCGCCACCAGAAGCCTTCGAGCATTTCCTTGACCGGCAGGCGATAGACCGGCGCCTGCACGTTGGGCCGGAGCTCCACGGTGCAGGGACCTGACCAGCATTCATGCACCGTAAGCGCGCCCAGGCGGCGGGCGGTCAATTGCCGGATCGCCGGCTTGCCGTCGATATGGTTGATCGCCTTCAGATTGATGTTGAGCGCGAAGTCGAAATACTCATCCAACCTCTTGATGTCGGAGCGCTTCTGCTTGTAGGCCATGGTGCCGGTCAAGACATCGATGCCGTTACGCTCGATGGTGCCGATCCAGGCGTCGCCGCGCGCCTCGAGATTTGGGCGGCCGAGCTTCTTCGGCTGGCCATGCACTTCGCGGCCATGCACGACGCCGCCATCAGAGGAGAGGAAGAGATAGGGCGAGTAGCCACCGGCCGTCTCCTTGTAGCGGCAGCCGACCATGATGTTGCTTTCGAAATAGGGCCCCAGCCATTCCGTGTCGTTCATCTTGTAGATATGGGCCAGCACGACATCCGAGGCCGCTTCGAGGGGCGGAGGCAGAATGTGCTGGATCGCCTCCCTGTCGCTACGCCAGGCGAGCGTCATCACCTCGGCATTGCGGAAGGTGAAGGGAAAAGCCGGCACCGAGGGCGCGTCGAAGGGCGTCGAGAAGCCGTCCGCCAGCAATTGCTCCAGCGTGAGCGTGCTCGCCGCCTGGACCTTCCAGTCAGCCATTGTGTTTTCCCTTTTTCGTCATCGCCGCCTTAGTTGTATCATGGACGCTGCGCATATGGCGCACCATGGCGGCCGCCGTCCTCTCCGAGTCCTTGGCTTCCAGCGCCGCCACGATCTCCTCGTGATCCTTCACCGAGCGGGCAAGCACGCCCGGCGTTTCCCAGGCGATCTTGCGGTATTCGAAGCCCAGAACATAGAGCGATTCTGAGATGCGCTCGAGGAAGGGATTGTCGAGACCGGCGCCCAGGGTGCGGTGGAACTCAATGTCGGAGACGCGGAATGCCACCGGATTGCCGGTAAGGCCCCGCTGGATCTCGATCATCTTGCGCAGCCTGGCAATGGTGGCGGCGGTGATCTTCTGGGCAAGCAGACGACCGATGGCGCCTTCGACGACCACGCGCGATTCATGCAGCGCCTCGAAATTATCGGCCGACAGCGTGATCAGCATCTGCAGCGGCGCCAGGATCTCGGCGGCCTTCAGCGACGTGACGAAGAGGCCGCCGCCCTGGCGCGCCTTGAGGACGCCCAGTATCTGCAGGCCGCGCACCGCTTCCCTGACCGAGGGGCGCGAGACCTGCAAGGTGGCGGCAAGCTCACGCTCGGTCGGCAATTGCTGGCCCGGCCGGACACTGCCTGTCCGGATCAGGTCGAGCAGATTGCGCGCCACCTGCTCGGCGACCGAGACCCGCTCGATCGGCGCCATATCGTCCAGCGCCGGCCGTTCCTGTTTTTCTTCAGCCACGCTCTTCGTGCCCATTAGCTCTGTCCCTCACCCGCAAGGCGAGTGATATACCAGTTGCACGCATTGCTCCAGACGCCTGACTCATGTCCCGACCGGCTTGGGCGGAAAGAAGGGCACGCCGTAATCGGCCTCGAAGCCGCCATCGACATGGAAGACATGGCCATTCACGTAGGATGCCTCGGGGGAACACAGAAAGTAGATCGCGTGGGCGATTTCCGCCGGATCGGCAAGGCGGCGCGCCGGGGTACGGTCGAGGATCGGCTGCACGTCGAGGCGGCCCTCGGCGATGACATTGCGCACGAGATCGGTCTCGACATAGCCGGGTGCGACGGCGTTGACGCGCAGACCCAGTTCCGCCCATTCGACCGCTGCCGTCTTGGTCAGGGACACGATCGCGGCCTTCGAGGCGGCATAGGGCGCGCGTCCGGGGGCTCCGCGCGTCGCCGCGACCGAGGCGAGATTGACGATCGCGCCGGACCCTTGCCTCAGCATGATTCCGGCCGCCGCCTTGAGGCAGTGGAAGCAGCCATTGAGATTGATATCGAGCACCGCCAACCAGTTCTCGAAGCTCAATTCGGCGAGCGGTGCATGGCGCTGGATGCCGGCATTGTTGACAAGGGCGTCGAGCCTCCCCCATCGCGCGAGGGAAGTCGCGAAGGCGGCCTCGACCGAGGCGCGGTCGGTGACGTCGAGATGCAGCGCCAACATGCGCCCGGGATAGGCCGAGGCACGCATCCGCGCTTCGACGATGTCGACATCGCCAATCGTGACGTTCCAGCCGTTCCCGCAGAAAAGCTTGGCGGTGGCCCAGCCGATGCCGCGCGCCGCGCCGGTGATGAGGACGGTTCTGACTTCCGCTGTCATATCAAGCCCTCTTCTGGACGGCATGGCGATAGGCGTAGCGCTCCAGCATATCGTCCTTCAACTTGAGTCCGGTTCCAGGCGTCCCGGGCGCTTCGATATGGCCGTCCTTGATGTCGTCGAAGGCCGGCCTCTCGATCAGAATATGCGAGCAGTCGAAAGGCCGGTCGGCCGGGAAGATCTCGATGTGATCGGCGGCATCGCTCGCGAATACGCAATGGCGATGCACTTCCGGATTGACATGGTAGGAGACGCGCAGGTTCAGCGCCTTTGCCTTCGCGGCGAGGCTCAGCGCCGGGCCGATCCCGCCGATCGTCGTCGCATCGACGCGTACCACATCGATCGCCGCGTGATCCATCAGCGCTTCGAGATCGCGGGCGCGCGTGCATTCATCGCCGACGCCGACCGGCACCGGCGACTGTCGGGTGAGGTGACCGATCTCGGCGATGCGCGTGCGCGCCATCGGATCCTCGATCCAGGCAATGCCGAGATCGCGCCACATCTCGGCCGCTTCGAGGCCCTGCCGCGCCGTGCCCCAGGACCAGGCGAGATCGCAGGTGAACTCGGCATCGGGCACCGCCTGGCGGACCCGCGTCAGGATGCGCCGCACCGGCTCGGCCGCGCAATAATGCGCCGCTTCGAGCTTGAAAAAACGATAGCCTTGCCCGGCGCGCGCGATCAGCCGTTCGGCGATGTCGTCCTCGCTCTCGCCGGCGATCTCATAGCCTTCGACCAGCGCGACGCGCAGTTTGCGCGACGTGCCGCCGAGCAGCTTCCATAGTGGCGCGCCGCGCGCCTGCGCTTTCAAATCCCACAGGCAGATGTCGAGGAGCGAACGGGCGCGGCCGATGACGCCGTCTTCATCCGTGGCGCGGCTGACCAGGCTCATGTCCTCAAACCGGGCGGCTGTTTCGAGCGCATTCTTGCCGACGAGCCTGGGGGCAAGAAGATCGGAGATCGCGACATCGACGGGCGAGCGCCTTGTATGGCCGAGACAGTCGGCGACGAGGCCGCCTTCGGTCACCACCCGCACCGCCGCATATTGGCGCGCCGTCACGGTGAAGGCCCCGAAGGAAAGTGCTCCGGGCAACGGCAGATCCACCGCCCAGGTCTCGATGCGCTCGATGCTTGTGTCGCCCGTCATGAAATGACCGAGGTTCCATTACTTGTCTGACAAAACTTCTTGCGGTCTGGGGGAGAACATGATGAATTGGTCAGGCCATTGTACAAAGCTTACCAAGAGCCGCAAGCTCAATTCGGCAATGAAAATTCACAATGCGCCAAGGGAGAAGAAGTAATGAGAGTAACTGTTGCTGCCATCGCACTCCTGTTCGCCGTGAGCGGGAGCGCCGCCTTTGCCCAGGAATTCAAACACGAGGCCTCGCCGCTGTTCGAAGCGTGCGGCGATGCGTCTTATGAGAAGGCCAAGACCGACGGCATCACCATCGGCATCTCGCCTTCTCCGCCCTTTACCTCGCTCAATCCCGATACCCAGAAAGCGGAAGGCCTCGAAGTCGAGATCAACGAGGCGGCCTATAAATGGGCCGGCATCGATAAGCTGAAATACGAAGTCATGCCTTTCGGCCAGCTCATCCCGGCGCTGCTCGCCAAGCGCATCGACGTGGTGACCGCGCTCCACATCACGCCCGACCGCAAGAAGGTCATCTCCTTCGGCGGCCCGGCCTATTGGTACGGACCAGCCATCATGGTGAAGAAGGGCAATCCCGACGGGATCAAGTCCTATGACGATCTCAAGGGCAAGCAGATCGGCGCCATCGCCGGCTCGGCCGCCGACGAATATCTGCGCAAGGTCGGCGCCGAGGTCGTCCCCTTCCAGACCGACGCCGAGCAGTTCAGCGCGGTCGCCACCGGCCGGGTGAGCGCCATCGTCGATGACGACACCAAGATCAACCTCTTCCTCGCCGCCAACAAGGATTCGCCGCTCGAGCTACTGCAGGGCGTGAAGGTGCCGGACGAACTGATCTTTGAATATGGCTATGGCTATGTGCGCGCCGGCTTCCGCAAGGAAGACTGCGTGCTCAGGGCCGCGTTCAGCGCCGGCATCGCGGAAGTGCGTGGCAACGGCGAGGTCTCGGCGGTTCTGAAGAAGTATGGATTCAACGACGCCAATCTGTTCTTCTTCCCGCTCAACAACAAGTAAGAGCTGGAGCCCACGATGACGATAAGCGGGTGATCCTGATCGCCCGCTTATTTTTTTCGGGTCTGGAGGAACGCAATGGATCTGTTGAACTTCGACGTCATCCGTGACTATTGGCACGTCTTCCTGCGCGGCCTCGGCCTCACCATCTTCCTCACTCTCGTCACCATGGTGCTGGCGACGCTCGCCGCCATCCCCCTGGCGCTGGCACGCCTCTCCGGCAATCGCCTCTTCCGCTGGCCCGCCAATGTCTTCGTCGAATTCATGCGGGCGACGCCGCTAATCCTGCAGCTGATCTACATCTACTATGTGCTACCGACCGCCGGCATCAAGCTCAACCCGCTCGTCGCCGCCATCACCGGCCTGACGCTGCATTATTCCGCCTATTTGAGCGAAGTGTTTCGCGGCGGTATTCAGTCGATCGCCAAGGGCCAGACGGAAGCGGCGTTGAGCCTCGGCCTGTCGCGCTGGCTCTCTTTCCGCAAGGTGGTGCTGCCGCAGGCAACGCGTGCCATCCTGCCCACGCTCGCAAACTATCTGATCTCGCTGTTCAAGGACACATCGCTCGCTTCCGTCGTCACCGTGCAGGAGCTCATGTTCTCAGGCCAGATCATCTCGGCTCGCAACTTCCAGTATTTCACCGTCTATACGGTGACCGCCCTGCTCTATTTCGCCGTCTGCTACCCTTCAGGCCTCGCCGTAAGAGTGCTGGAGGAACGTATCCGCAAGGGACAGCGCGCCCGCGACGAGAGGAAAGCAGGCGCCAGCGTTACCCCCAGCGCCGCGTGACGAGTGCAAAGGCAAGAACGAGGATCGCGGGACCCAGGCCTGCTGCCAATGCCCAGGGCCCGGCGGCGATCATCGTCTCTTCGTACAGCAACCAACTGAGAGTCTAACACCCTCATCCGGTGCTTCGCGTCTCCCGCAAGCGGGAGAAGGGAAAAACCTAGCGTTCACTCCACAACCGGAATGATCAGATAGGACGGATGCTGTGCGTCGTGGAAGATCGTCTGCGCGGCCTTGGCCGATGGCCCCGCACTGCCGCCGCGATTGCGGTTGCGCTCGAATTTGGGGAAATCCGCCGAGGAGATGTCGAGCCTGAGGCGATGGCCGGCGGCAAAGCGATTTGCCGTCGCCCACATGTCGATCTCGAAGCGATAGATCCGGCCCGGTTCCAACAGTGCGTTCTCGTCGTCCTTGAGCGGCCGATAACGCGTCCTGAGCACGCCATTCTGCAACTGGATGGCGCGGCCGTCGGGGAAGACATCGCTGAGACGGCCATAGAAATCCGTCTCGACTGCTGAGGAACTGGCGTAAAGGATGAGAAGCAACGGCCCCACGACATCGAGATCCTGGTCGAGCACGTCGGTCGTATAGGTTACGACGTCGCCGCGCTGTTGGAGCCCCGAGACATCGACGCTGCCGGCCCGATAGACGGCCGAGAGGATGCTGCCGCCGAGCGTCGGGGTCGGATCGTCCGGATCATATATATAAGTGTCGGGCGAAGACGCGGCGGCCGGCGGATCGGAGGCGAGCGCGCCGTCATCCTTGAGATAAAGCCGCTTCTGCGTCGCTTCCGGCGGCGGCCAGGCTTCAGCGCTGCGCCATTCATTGGCGCCCATCAGATAATAGGTGACGGGCGGGATCTCCTGCGTGCGCTTTTCCCGCACTGTGCCATACCAATGGAGCAGCAATTCGAGATTCTCGGCCGAGCGGTACGTGCGCCGCAACGCCGCGTGCTCCGCCTCGCCTTCGTGATAGCCCGGCACATTATGCGCGCCGGGCGTGATCAGCAGCCGGCTGGCGCGCGCCCTCGGCCCACCCTGTCGGGTTATTTGCGTGTAGCTTTCAAGCGCGTCGCCGAGACACCAGTCATACCAGCCCGTCACCATCAAGGCCGGCGCCTGGATGGCGGCGCAGAGCTTGGAAACGCTGGCGCGCGACAGCATCAGCGCGTCCGGATCTATCTCGGGGCCGAAGAGCGGGTTGAGTTTGGTGGTCGAGGCGAAGGTGAAAATCTCTTCGCCGAGTGCGTTCTTGAGGAACTCGGCGCGGCCGGACGGAGCGAGGCTGTTATAGTGCTTCCACAACCAGTCCCGCCGCGTCGGCTCGGACAGCCTCTCAAGCTCGGGAAAGCGCGCCTTGACCGGCTCAGGCAAAGGCGCCTGCAAGGGATCGTTGAAATAGCCACTCGCCCAGGTCTCGTCCTTCATCTGCGCTTCGAGCAGCGCGCGATCGACCTTCACCTTGTCCTTACCCTTGCCGACGGTGCGCGAATAGGCGTTGAGGAACATGTGGAAGCGCACGCCGTGGCTCGGGGCGATGCCGAGGCCCGCCACTTCCGGCATGGTGGCGGTCATTTTCGGATGCGTCGCCATGCAGAACTGCGTGCCGCCATCATAGGAGCCGCCCATCGAGCCGATGAAGCCCTCATACCAGGCCTGGTGCGTCACCCATTCGACGAAGTCGTAACTGTCCTCTCCCTCATGGATGTAGAAATCCCAGCTGTCCGGCTCGCTGTCGCCGGTGCCGCGCACATCCTGGCAGATCACGACGTAGCCGCGCCGCGCCAGCGCCATCGAGATGTCGGCATAGCGCGATCTGCCATAAGGGCTGCGCACCGCGATGACGGGAGCGGGAAGCTTGGGCGGCAGATGCAGATGGGCGGCGAGCCTGGTGCCGTCGCGCATGGTGACGAACTGGGTCTCCTGCCTGATCGCCTCCGCCGTGGAAAGCGCCGGCGTCGCCACTTCAGCCGCCAGCACGGCACGGAACTTGTCCATATCACGCGCCCCAGATGCGCTCGAACACGGCGAGGAAGTTCTCGCCCAGGACGCCCGTCACCTCCTTGTCCGAGAAGCCGCGTGCCTTGAGTGCCGAGCGGACATTGCCGGCTTCCGCGTGGCTGGCGATCCCGACCGGAAACTGCCAGGGCGGCATCGGGATATAGCGTTCGTCATAGCCGAAATAGACATAGTCGTCCTCGTCCTCCTCGGCGAAGTCGAAGCCGAGACCGACATGCTCGATGCCGACGAGATCGGCGATATAGGCGACATGGTCGATCAGCATGTCGAGCGTCGCCTGTTTCTCGCGGGTGAGGAAGAAAGGCGCGGCGCAGACGCCGATCGCACCGCCCGATGCCGCGACGGCGCGGATGAGATCGTCGGAGATGTTGCGCGGCGTATCGAGCAGCGCGCGCGCATTGGCATGGGTGACGACGATGGGACGGGTCGCCGCTTCCGTCGCCTCGAGCGCCGTGCGCGCACCCGCATGCGAGAGATCGACCGCCATGGAAAGATCCTCCATGCGCCGGATCACCTTACGGCCGAATTTGCTCAGGCCCGCATCGGTCGGCTCGAAGCAGCCGTCGCCCAGCCGGTTGCGCGAATTATAGGTGAGCTGCATGGCGCGCAGGCCGACATCGTGGAAGACATTCAGGAAATCGAGTTCGTCCTCGATCGGGTCGGCGCCCTGAAAATGGAAGACGATCGCCGTTTCGCCCGCTGCCTTCGCCGAACGGATATCTCTGACCGATCTGGCGATCTTGATCTTCTGCTTGCCGGCCCGCTCGATCTCGAGCCAATTGGCGATGATCTCCATGGTGGTGCGGAAGTCCTCGATCGCGCCCGCCGAAGTGAACACCGCATCGATGCCGCCGGCGACGATGCCCGGCAGATACTTGCCGAGCTCGCGCGGCTGCAGCATGGGCGCCGTTGCATCGAGATAGATCGGCTTCGATTGGGAAGTGTCGGCTCTCATGATCCGCTGTTTCCTTGTTGAGTGCTGTGAGTGTCGGCGAGCCAGCAGCGCGCGAAGCGCCCCTCGCCGGTTGGAAAGACGGGCGGCTGCTGTTCAGTGCAATGACGGAAACGCGCCGGGCAGCGCGGCTCGAAGGCGCAACCTTCCGGCAGGGCGGCAAGATCGGGCGGACGTCCGGCAATGGTCTGAAGCCCCTCCTCGACCCGCCGGTCGATGCGCGGCACGGCATTGAGAAGAGCGCGCGTATAGGGATGGCACGGCGCGGCGAAGACGTCGCGCGTCGGCCCGGCTTCGACAATGCGTCCGGCATACATCACCAGCACGCGGGTACAAAAGCGCGAGACGAGCGCGATATTGTGCGAGATGAGGATGATCGCCGTCCCCGTCTCCTTGTTCATGCGCCCGAGCAATCCCATGATCTGCGCCTGCACCGTCACGTCGAGCGCCGTCGTCGGCTCGTCGGCGATCAGCAGCTTCGGCGCATTCGCCATGCCCATGGCGATCATCACGCGCTGGCGCATGCCACCGGAATATTGATGCGGATAGTCGCGCGCCCGGGCTTGCGGATCGGGGATGCGCACACCCTGCAGCATCTCGACCGAACGGCGCCAGGACTGCGCCGGCGTAACATGATGATGCGCCTCGATCGTCTCGGCGACCTGGCGGCCGATGCGCAGCACCGGATTGAGCGAGGCGGAGGGATCTTGGAAGATCATGCCGATATCGTTGCCGCGCACCTGGCGCATTTCGCGCTCGGAAAGCTTCACGAGGTCGCGGCCCTCGAGCGCGATCCGCCCTCCGGTGATGCGCCCCGGCTTCGGGATGAGCTGCAGCATCGACAGCGCCAGCATGGATTTGCCTGAGCCCGACTCGCCGACGATGCCGACCACTTCCCCCTGCGCCACGCTGAAGAACAGGCCGTCGACCGCTTTCACCTCGCCGCGCCGGCTGGGGATGCGCACGCGTAGATCCTCGATCTCGAGCAAGGGTACCGGCATCAGGCAGCCCCCTTCAAAGCCGGCGAGGCTGGAAGGCGCGGCGCGATCTCGTCTGAGAAGTGACAAGCAGCCTGATGCGCGTCATCGCCCAATATCTCGGGCGTCTCCGCGGCGCAGCGCGCCGGATCGCCGAGCTTGCGGCGCAGCCAGCAGCGCGTGTGGAAGCGGCAGCCTGGCGGCACGCGCGACGGCGAAGGCGGATCGCCGGCCAGCAGGAATTCCTCGCTCACCGGCGCCTCGCTCTCGGCCAAGGTCGGCACCGAGGAGAGCAAGGCCACGGTATAGGGATGGCGCGGCGCCCGGAACAGCCGCTCGGTCTCGGCGAGCTCGACGATCCGGCCCAGATACATGACCGCCACGCGGCTCGCCATCTGCCGCACCACGGCTAGGTCATGCGAAATGAAGACATAGGTCAACCGCAGGCGGCGCTGCAGATCGATAAGCAGATTGACGATCTGCGCCTGGATCGAAACATCGAGCGCGCTCAGGGGCTCGTCGCAGATGATGAGCTTGGGCTCGCTGGCGAGCGCCCGCGCGATGCCGATGCGCTGGCGCTGGCCGCCCGAGAATTCGCGCGGGAAGCGCTGCGCCATGTCGGCGCCGAGGCCTACCATATCGAGAAGCTCGGCGACGCGGCGCTGGCGCGGCGCTTTGTCGACGCCGGCGATCAGCAAGGGCTCGGCCACGATCTCGGCCACCCGCTGGCGCGGATCGAGGCTCGCATAGGGATCCTGGAAGACCATCTGCAATTGCCGGCGCGCTTTGCGCAAGTGTCGGTTGGAGAGCTGGGTCAGCTCGGCGCCGTTGAAGGTGACTGTGCCGCTGGTCGGCCGCTGCAGCAGCGCCAGCGAGCGTCCGAGCGTGGTCTTGCCGCAGCCGCTTTCGCCGACGATCGCCAGCGTCTCTCCCGGCCCGACAGCGAGGCTGACCCCGTCGACGGCGCGCACCGCATTGAAGCGGACATGAAGATCGCGGGCTTCGAGCAGCGGCTGGCTCATGCGGCGGCCCCTCGCGCAGCGCTGGCCGCCGGATCGAGAAGATCGCGCAAGGCGTCGCCCACCACATTGAGGGCGAGCAAGGTCAGGCCGATTGCGAGCGCCGGGAAGACCAGGAGATGCGGATAGGATTGGATCGACTGGGCTCCCGAGGCGATCATCGTGCCCCAGCTCGGCGTTGGCGGATCGATGCCGACGCCGATGAAGCTTAAGCCCGCTTCGAGCAGGATCGCATTGGGCACGACGAAGGTGACGGCGATGAGGATGACGGGCAGCGTATTGGGCAGGAGATGCTTGCGGATGATGAACCAGTCCGACGCGCCGGCGAGCCGGCAGGCCAGCACATATTCGGTATGGGTGAGCGAGAGCACCTGGGCACGCACGAGGCGGGAGGTCGTGACCCAGCCGGTAAGCCCGAGGGTCAGCAGCACTCCGAGAAGTCCGCCCGACAGGCGATAGGCCTCGGCCAGCGGCGCCAGCCAGCCGCTCGCTTCGCCGCCGAGTTGGCCCTTGATCAGGGCGGCGAAGAGAATGGCGAACAGCGTGTCGGGAAAGGCATACATGCTGTCGACGAAACGCATGATGGCATTGTCGATGAAGCCGCCGGCATAGGCGGCGATCGTGCCGACGAGCACACCGATCGCCACCGCGATGATCGTCGAGGCCACCGCGACGGTGAGCGACACGCGGGCGCCGACGGCAAGCCGCGCCATCATATCGCGCCCGAGCGCATCGGTGCCGAGCCAGTATTTGAGCGAGGGACCGGAATTGCGCACCAGCACATTCTGGCGATAGGCGTCATGCGGCAGGAAAGAAGAGAAGAGCGCCAGGAGAAGCACCATGAGCAGGAAAGCGAGGCTCAAGCTCAGCCCCGGATTATGCCGGGCGAAGCGCCACAGTCGGCCAAGCATGCCTGCGCCACGCATTGGGGCGAGATCGACGGCGCTCATCGGCCCTGATCCAGGCGGGCGCGCGGGTCGAGCAGGAAATAGGAGAGATCGACCAGCAGATTGATGAGCACCACGAGGGCGGCATAGATGAGCGTGGTGCCGATGATGACCGGATAGTCGCGCGCCGCGATGGCGAGCACGAAATAGCGCCCGAAGCCCGGTATGCCGGCGATCGATTCGACGAAGAAGGAGCCGACCAGCACATAGGCCGTGTAGGAGCCGGCGACGGTGATCGCCGGGATGAGGGCATTGCGCCCCATATGATGGATGATGATCGCCATGGGTTTGAGGCCCTTGGCTCGGGCGGTGCGCACGAAATCGAGATTCATCACTTCCAGCATGCTGGTGCGGAAGCAGCGGATGACGGCTGCGAGCGGCGCCAGCGCCAAGGAGAATACCGGCACCAGCGACGAGGTGGTGAACAGGCCCTTCCAACCGAAAGTCGGCACGAGACCCAGGCCCACGCCAAGGGATACGATCAGGATCGAGGTCACGACATAGGTCGGCATCGAGATGCCGAGCGTGCTGATCATGCGGATGATGCCGTCGACGATCGGATGCCGGGTCAGGGCCGCGAGCGCGCCCAGCGGCAGGCCGAGCAATATGGCGAGAAGCATGGCGGCGGCGCCAAGCTTCAACGATACGGGGAGGAAGCGCGCCACGATATCGGTCACCGACTGGGTGCGATCGCGATAGGACGGGCCGAAATCGCCCTTGAGCGCATTCCACAGATAGCTGGTATATTGCACGTAAAGCGGCTTATCGAGATTGTATTTGGCATCGAGCACTGCCTTGACGGACGGCTCCATCGGCCGGTTGCCACCCGAATCCCAGGGCGAGCCCGGCGTCGCATGCGCGATGAAGAACACCAGCGTATAGGCGATCAGCAAAGTGGGGATCGCGGACAGAATGCGCTTGAACAGAAAGAAAAGCATATCGGCACCCTGCCCGCGGAACTGATCCCAAGTCCGCTCTATTTAAAGGCAGCCTCGCCGATATGATACATGTTGAGCACGCCCTCATGGGCGAGCCCCTCCACATCGGGCTTCACCATCCACAGATCAGTCGGATTCTGCAGAGCGATCATCGGCTGCTCGTCCTCCAGGATCTTGTTGGCTTCACGAAAGGTCTCGGCCCGTTTGGCGGGATCGGTCTCGGCATCGGCCTTCTTCACGATCTCGGCGAAGGCGGCATTGGTGAAATGGTTCTGCCGCACATCGGCGGTGATGAGATCACCGAACCAGTTGGCCGGATCGGCATAGTCCGACCACCAGCCATTGATCATGATATCGTATTTTTCCGTCTTGCGCGTCTGCACCCAGGCGCGGAAGGCATTTGACTCCAGCACATTGATATTCATCTGGATGCCGAGATTATCGGCCCACATCTGCTGCAGCAGTTGCGCGATGAGCGGGCGCTCGCGCGTGGCCGGGGTAGAGAGGGTGAATTGCGGAAAGCTCTTGCCGTCCGGGAAGCCCGCTTCGGCGAGGAGCTTCTTGGCATCCTCGATCGAACCTTTCAGCGCATCGCCCGAATTGCCGCCGGGGATCGAGTCGGGGATGATCGTGGAGGCGATGCGGTTGGTGCCGTCGCTCACCGCCGTGACGATGGCCTGCCGGTCGATAGCGAGCGCCAGCGCATGGCGCACGCGCTTGTCGCTCCACGGCGCCTGCGTCATGTCGAACTGCACCCATTCGGTGGCGGCAAGGGGGAACGGATCGAGCTGCTTGCTCAGTTCGGCGTCCTGGCGGATGCGGGCGATGTCCTGCGAGGGCACACAGGTGGTGAAGTCGATCTCATTCGCCTCATAGGCGCGCAACTGCGCCGTGCATTGATCACCGGACGCGATCGTCATCTCGATGCGTGGGATGGCGGGTTTCTTGCCGCCATAATGCGGATTGGCCTCCATCACGATCGACTGGTCGTTAACGCGGCTCACGAGCTTGTAGGGGCCGTTGGAGAGCATATGCTCGGGCGCCACCCATTTCTCGCCGAATTCCTCGACAACGGCCTTGGGCACAGGCGTCAGATAGGGCAGCGCCAGCTTGGCGCGGAACTGCGGGGCCGGCAGCGCCGTCACGACCTCGAAGGTGAAGTCGCCGGTCGCCTTGATGCCGAGCTTCTCGGGATCGGTGAGCGTGCCTTTGTTGTAGTCCATGGCATTCTCGACATCGCTGAGGAAGCTCGCGGCTTCACTGCCGGTCTTGGGATCGAGAATGCGCTTCCAGGAATAGACCCAGTCGGCGGCGGTGATCGGCTGGCCGTTCGACCATTTATAATCTGGGTTGAGCGCGATCTTCCAGGTGCGGCCATCGGGGGCGAGATCGATGCTCTTGGCCTGCAACAGAACGAGATTGCCGTCCTTGTCGGTGCGCGCCAGAGGCTGGAAGAGCTGCGCATTGACATAGATGGCGAAGTCGGTGGCGAGATTGGGATCCATATAGCGCGGCTCGCCGACGATCATGCGGAAGGCGGTCTTCTCAGTCGCGGCAGCGGGGCCGGCGAGCGCCGTGGCGATGAGAGCGGCGGCGGTGAAAGCCTTGAGAATGTAAGTTTTCAGCATGTTCTCTCCCCAACTATTTCCGGCCTTGTGGGTGGCCGATACCCCGCGACCATAGGGACAGCTTAATTTCATTTCTAATACTTATTTGCGCTGGATTGAGGCCCAAGTGGCATCAATACTCTGGCGGAGCCGCGACCACTTCCTGGGTCACTTTCACGAAATTCTCGAGAATCCGCGATTTGAGCTCGGGGTGCCACGCGGCGACCGAAACGACGATGGGCGGCTTCTCCGCCAAGGGCCGCATGACGACGTCGCGGCGCTCCTTCACCCAGGCGGCATCGATATAGATCGAGACGCCCATGCCCGCCGCGACGAGATTGACGATGCTGTCGCTGTGCGAGGCCTCCTGCGCCACCCGCGGCAGGAAACCCGCCGCCATGCAGTAGGCGTTGACCACGTCGAGAAAGGACTGCCAGCCGCTCGACGCGCCGGTGACGAAGGGCTCGCCGGCAAGGCTCGCGATCGCGATCGACTTCTGGTTGGCGAGTCGATGGCCCTTGGGCAGCAGGCACACCAGCCTCTCCTTGCGCAACACCTGGTGCGACAGCCCGCCGACCAGATGCGCGCCGGTGAGGAAGCCGATATCGAGGCGGCGTTTGCGGATGGCGTCGGCCATGTCGGGCGACGACATCGAGCGCAGATTGACGCTGATATCGGGATAGCGGCTGCGGAAGCGCATGATGATCGGCGGCAGGGCGTCATTGATGGCGAAATCATTGAAGCCAACGTTGAGCGTGCCGAGCTCGCCACTTTCGAAGCGCTGGGCATTGCGGATCGCCGCGGTGAGTTGCTCCAGCATCTCGCGTGCCTCGGCGAGAAACGAAGAGCCGGCCGGCGTCAGCCTCACGCTGCGGGTCGAACGCTCGAAGAGCCTGACACCCATCAGGCTTTCCATGTCGCGGATGGTGCGGCTGAGCGCCGGCTGCGCCAGATTGAGCCGCTCCGCGGCGCGCCGGAAATTCAGATCCTCGGCGACGGCGACAAAGGCGCGCAAATGGCGGATTTCGATCGACATCGGGCCAGGTTCACAAGGCGGATAGATGCTCGAACGGCATCAATCCAGCATTCTTACCGGGAGCGTCGCGCTCAATCCAGTGGCTGGCTGGCCTTACGACAAAATCTGATAATGCGCCTCGACCGGCTTACCCCCGTTGACCGGCAGGATGTCCTGCGGGCAGGCCGACATCGCGACGATGCAGTCCATTTGGGCGCGCAGCACGACATAGTCGCCGGGCTTCGAGACGGGCTCGCCCCAGATGATCTGGCCGTCCTGGCCGACCGGGATGTTCATCCACAGATTCAAAGGCGCCGGCACGTCGGGTGGTATGAGCCCGATCTGGCGCAAGGCGGCATGGAGATTGTCGGTGCAGTTATCGTGATATTCGGTGCAGCCGAGCAATCCGTAGCGATAATCGTCGCAGGACGCGATCAGAGTGTCATGGACGCCGGGCGAGGTGTCCTCCTCGAAGAACAGGATGGACCGGCGCCGGTTGGTGTGGAGATGCTGCCCCTCTTTGGGAAAGATCGAACCGGTGAGCGGGCGCGAATGCTCATGCGACATGAACTCGCGCAGGTCCTCCGCATTGAAGGCCCAGGTGTCGACCACCTGATGGCCATGTGTGTTGATGATCTTGATCGCCTGGCCCTTGCTTAAGCGGCTGGCCCTGCCCTTGCGGGCCGGCAGAGTCAAAATTTCACTTGCAGTCATTTCTTTCCCCGCGCTTCGAAGATATAGCCGATGAAGTTCAAGAGCACCTGCGCGGCGAGAAACCCTGTGATGCCGGAAGGATCGTAGGCCGGCGCCACTTCGACGAGATCGACGCCGACGACATTGCCGCGCTTGACCAGGCCCTGCAGGATCTCCATCACCTCGTAATAGAGGAAGCCGCCATGGCTCGGCGTGCCGGTGCCGGGCGCGATCGAGGGATCGAAGCCGTCGATGTCGATCGTCACATAATAGCGGGCACCTTCCGGGATCTTCGCCAGCACACCTTGCGTGCCGAGGCGGCGCGCCTGGCGCACGGACAGGATGGAGGAGCCTCGGGCGCGCGCATCCTCATACCCTTCCTTCGCGGTGGAGGAGACATTGCGGATGCCGATCTGCGTAAGGCCCGTCACATACGATTGTTCCGCCGCGCGGCGCATCGGATTGCCATGGCCCTCGCGCACGCCGTGGCGCACGTCGACGAAGTCGAGATGCGCGTCGATCTGCACGATATGGATCGGTCCATGCTCGCTGAAGGCGCGGACACAGGGGATGTTGATGGCGTGATCGCCGCCCAGCACCACCGGCATGGCGCCGCGCTCGAGGATCTTGCGCACCGCGCGCTCGGCATTGGCGTGACTCCTCGCCGTGTCGGTATGAACCATGTCGGCATCGCCGACATCGACGATGCGCACCTTGTCGAGCGGCAGATAGGTGACGTCGTCCTCATGGTCATAGGCGCCGCCATGGCCGAAGGAGAAGAGCGTCGAGGCCTCGCGGATGGCGCGCGGACCGAAGCGGGCGCCGGAGCGGTATTGCGTCCCCATGTCATAGGGAATGCCGAGCACCGCCACATCGGCGTCGATCGCGTTCCAGTCGGTGCAGACCGGCCGCTTGCCGAATGTGCAGTGCCCTACGAAAGGCAGGTCCAGCCTGCCGCTCTCATACCCATGCGCCATGATCAGTTTCCGTCTCCGAAATTTGCCCCAGTATCGCCCCGCGCCCATCACATGAAAAAGCCGAATTTAATCACCTTCACATCGAATCTATCGATTTGATGCCGCTTTCCCGCCGACGCCTGCACCTTTCGACCGGCGCGGCGAGGTCCTCGCGGGTTTCCGCCCCTCGCGCGCCAGGGAGCCATGTGCCGCAAGTTCGCGGATGAACAGCTTCTGCAAAGGCGAGGTCGGCGTGTCGCTGTTAGTGATGACGGCGAAGGGCGACACGATGCGCGTCTCGGGCGACATGAGGGTGCGCATCTCGCCCGTCGCCACCCATTGCCGCGCATAATGCTCGGGCAGATAGCCGACGAATTCCCCGCTCAGGATGAAAGCCGCCTGCGCTTCCATATTGGAGGCATGCGCCCTGATCCGCGCCTTGCGGAAATGCCGGAGCTCACGGTTGTTGGCATAGGGACGCACCACGAATTCGCTTTCCTCGATCTGTGCGACGGTGGGGCGCCCCTTGAACAGCGGGTGCAGGCGGCCGCAATAGAGCGAGTGGATCTCCTCATGGAACAACATCTCGTCGAAGCCGCTGACGATGTCGAGGCTCGGCGTCACCGCGATATCGATGCCGCCGGTGGCGATCTGCGACATCAGGATCTCGGGGATCGCGACGGTGAGCTTGATCTCGACATCGGGCGAATTGCGCATGCACTGGCGCAGGACATTCGGCAGCGACAGCCTCGGATCGGTGATCGTATTGTCGACGATGCCGACGCGAAGCGTGCCGACCAGCTTGTGATGCAGGTCGCCGAGAATGCCCTCGAAGGCCGAGATCGAGGCGACCAGCGCCTTCGATCCCTCATAGACGGCGCGTCCCCGCTCGGTCAGGACGAAGCCCTTGCGGCCGCGCCGGCAGAGCTCGAAGCCAAGCCGTTCCTCGAGCGCCCTGAGATGGAAGCTCACCGTCGACTGGCTCATGCCGAGCGCCAGTTGCGTGCCGAGGAAACCGCCATGCTCGACGAGAGCGCGGAACACGGTCAAGGCTCTAAGATCGCTGGGGGAAAAACGCATGGTTCGTCTCCGCAATATTCCACCCATAGCGCGGATCGGCCGATCACATCAACCAAATCGATATGAATAGCAGCAACTTCGTGTTTTTCGGAACATGCAACTCTGTTTGGATGCTATCCGTCGCAAAACCAACACATAGAACAGGGTGGAACGACCATGCTCAATCCCTTGCAGATGCATTTTGCCCGCGCTTTCGTCATCGCCGCCGGCCTGAGCGCTGCTTTGATCGCACCGGCGTCGGCAGAGGATCTCCTGGACGGCGTCAAGGCCAAAGGTACCTTCACCGTCGCCACAGAAGCGCGCTTCCCGCCCTTCGAATTCGTCGAGAACGGCCAGATCGTCGGCTATTCGGCCGATATGATGGCGGAAGTGATGAAGGCACTACCCGACGTCAAACTCGACCGCCTCGATCTGCCCTGGCAAGGCGTGCTGCCCGGCCTCGCCGCCAAGCGCTTCGACTATGTCGTGACCTCGGTCACCGTCACCAAGGAACGCTATGACGCCTATCATCTGAGCCTGCCGATCGCCGATGCGACCATGGCGATCCTGAAGCGCAAGGACGATGCGTCGATCAGCAAGCCGGAGGACATCGCCGGCAAGACGGTGGGCTCGCAGACGGGTTCGGCCCAGCTTCAGGCGCTCGAGGCCTTCGCCGCCGAGCTCAGCGGCAAGGGCACGCCGATCGGCGGCACCAAGACCTATGTCGATTTCAGCGAAGCCTATGCCGATCTCGGCGCCGGACGTCTCGATGCCGTCGTCAACAGCCTGCCGAACCTGCTCGAGGCGGCGCGCCAGCGTCCCGATGTCTTCGAGGTGGTGCTGCCGACCTTCGGCCCCAAGACCTATTTCTCATGGGCCGGCCGAAAGGATGCCGACAGCGCCGCGCTCAACGCGCTGATCGACGAAGAGCTGCGCAAGCTCGGCCAGAGCGGCAAGCTCGCCGAACTGCAGAAGAAGTGGTTCGGCGCCGTAATGGAACTGCCGACCGACAAGCTGCCCGAACCGGCGAAGTGAGCGCCAACGCTCGCCGGGCCCCTTCCCTCTCCCCGCCGCGCTGCGCGTGCGGGGTGAGGGCATGCCATCCCCGATGATCGATCTGCTCGTCAAATATGCGCCCTCGCTATTCCAGGGCATCGTGATGACCGCCTTTGTCTCCGGCGCGGCCATCCTGCTGGGCGCAGCGCCCGCTTTGGGGCTCGCCTTCGGGCTCGTCTCGAAGAACCGCTACCTCAGCGCCGTTTGCGCGCTCTACCGCAGCTTCTGGCGCGGCACGCCGATACTCGTCCAGCTGCTCGTCGTCTTCTATCTCCTGCCGGTGATCGGCATCGATGTGCCGCCGGTGCTGGCCGCTATCCTGGCGCTCGCGCTCAACACGACGGCGTTCCAGGCCGAGATTTATCGCGCCGGCCTGAGTGCCATTCCAACGGGCCAGATCGAGGCGGCGCGCATGCTGGGGATCGGCACGGTCGCCATCCGCCGGCGTATTCTGGTGCCGCAGACCATCCGCCTCGTGCTGCCGGCGCTCGTCAGCGAGGTCGTCATCATCATCAAGAATTCCTCGCTCGTCTCGGTCATCGCCGTCACCGAGGTGACGCGTGTCAGCCAGCAGATGGCGTCCAATTCCTTCCGTCCGCTCGAAAGTTATGTCGCGGCGGGCCTCATCTATCTCATCATCTGCTTCCTTGTCGCCCTGCTGGGCCTCACGATCGAGCGGCATCTCAGCCGCCGGGGAGGCGCTTCGCTGTGACCGCGATAACCTTTTTCGATACCTATGCGCCCCTCCTCCTCTCCGGCCTCTGGGCCACCTTGCGCATCTGCTTCCTGGCGACGGTTCTCGCCCTTCCTTTGGGCTTGGGCGTGGCGCTGCTGCTCCGAAGCCGCTACCGCCCGCTCAAGGCACTGGGCCGGCTCTATGTGGAAGTGATGCGCGGCACGCCGATCCTGGTCGTGCTCTTTCTTCTCTATTATGGCGGCCCGAGCATCGGGCTGGTGCTCGAGGCCGAGCCGGTCGGCATAATAGGCCTCGGCCTCTATGGCGCCGGCTATTTCGCCGAGATCTTTCGCGCCGGCCTGCAGTCGATCGCGCAAGGCCAGCGCGAGGCGGCGCGCATGCTGGGCATTCCCAACTGGCGCATCCTCACCCGCATCGAGCTGCCGCAGATGCGGCGTCTGGTGACGCCGCCGGTCATCAACCAGGTGATCGTGCTCATCAAGGAATCTGCCGCTCTGTCGATCATCACCGTGCCGGAATTGACCAAGATCGGCGCCCAGATCGCCAATGAGACCTTCGCCGTCATCGAGCCTTATCTGGCGGTGGCGCTGCTCTATTGGCTCCTGATCGAACTCTTCGCCATCGCCGGCCATTGGCTGGAGCGCAAGGCGGCGCATGGCTGAAGGAATGCAACATGAAGCCTGAGGCGACCGCCAGACCGCTGATCGAGGTGCGCAACCTGCGCAAACGTTTCGGCACGATCGAGGTGCTGAAGGGCCTTGATCTCGACATCCACCGCAGTGAGGTCCTGTGCGTCATCGGTCCTTCGGGTTCGGGCAAGAGCACGCTCCTGCGCAGCATAGCCTTTCTCGAAGCCTATGACGAAGGCAGCGTGACCTTCGAGGGCCGCCTCATCGGCTATCGCGAGGAAGGCGGCCGGCGCCGCCGCGCCGGCGAGCGCGAGCTTAACGCCGACCGTTCGGGTTTCGGCATGGTGTTCCAGCATTTCCATCTCTGGCCGCATATGTCGGTGATGGCCAATGTCACGGAGGCGCTGCGCCTGGTGAAATCCCTGAGCCGCGCCGAGGCCGAGACGATCGGCCGTGAGATGCTGGACAAAGTCGGCATCGCCAGCCATGCCGCGAAATATCCCGAGCAGCTGTCGGGCGGGCAGAAGCAGCGCGTTGCCATCGCCCGGGCGCTTGCCATGAAGCCGCGCGTGATGCTGTTCGACGAGCCGACCTCGGCACTCGACCCCGAGCTCGTCGGCGAAGTGCTGTCGGTCATGAAGCAACTGGCGCAGGAAGGCATGACAATGCTGGTCGTGACCCATGAAATGGGCTTTGCCGCCCATGTCGCCGACACGGTGGTCTTCATGGATCAGGGCCGCATCGTCGAGAAGGGTGATCCGCGCGCCACTTTCGCCGATCCCCGGAGCGACCGGCTGAAGCAATTCCTCAATACCTGGCGCGAGCGCTCGATCTAGAGCGATTCCCGCGAAAGTTGCTCGACTTTCGCGAAAAGGAAGCGCTCCAGATATATGTAATCGAGCCTTTTTATCCCGTTTTGATCGAATCCATTGATTCGATCAAAATGGGAAAGGCTCTAAGCGTTTCAGTCGCTTCCCGCCGCCTGCTGGCGCAAGCGGGAAATGAGCCAGGATCCGGCGGGACCGGGCGGCGCGTCGGTGCGGTAGATCGCATCGAACCTGTAGGCGCCCCCGGTGCGATCCGGCAGATCGAGACGGACGAGACGGCCGGCGGCGATATCCTCTTCGACCATCGGGATCGGCATATTGCCCCAGCCGACACCTTCTTTCAGCAATATGTGCTTGGCGCCGAGATCGGCGAGCCGCCAGGTCTTGGGGCTGACCACGCCGAAATCGACGCCGCGCGTGAGCGGCGAGCGATCGGTGAGGACGAGCTGCGTGTGCCGGCGCGCCTCGCCCGGATCGAGCGCGCCGCTCCTGGCGAGCGGATGATCGGGCGCCGCCACGGGAATGAGCATGACCGAACCTACCCCGATACGCTCGATGCCGGCGATGCCGGCTTCACCCGCGAGCGGGCCGCTGATGCCGATTGTCGCCACCCGGTCGAGCACCAATTGGCTGACCGCCCCCAGCGCCTCCATATGCAGCGTCAAGGCGACGGTCGGGAAATCCTTCTGGAAACCTTTCAGCGCGTTGACGATGCGCGCAGCCGGCAGCAGCACATCGGCGACGACATGGATCTCGGCCTCGAGCCCCTGTTGCAGCCCTTTCACCTTGGCGCGCAAACCATCGATGCCGGTCGATATGCCGCGCGCCTCCGCCAGCACCGCGCGCCCGGCTTCCGTCAATTGCGGCTTGCGCGTCGAGGAGCGATCGAGCAGCTCGACGCCGAGCTGCGCCTCGAGATTGGCGATCGCGTAGCTGATGACCGATGTCGCCCGCCCGAGCTTGCGGGCGGCGCCGGCAAAGCTGCCGAGATCGGCGACCGTCATGAAGACGCGCAGCTGATCGAGGGTCGGCGTGCCGGGATCGGTGACCATGGACATCCTTGCAGGCGATATGCCCGCAATAGCGCGGGCACATGTTTGTTGCAGAGGAGTCGGGAGGGCCCATAAGCCGCTCCCGCTCGCAGGGTTAGCGCTTGCGCGCGTCGAGGCTGAGCGCGCCGCCGCCGAAGGCGACGAGCTGCAGAAGGCCGCCGGCTATGGCGATATTCTTGAAGAAGTGGATGAACTGGTTCTGGTCGGCGATATTGCCGTGGAAGGCAAAGGCGGTGACCACGCTGAAGAGCGCCAGCGCAGCCGCGACCCAGCGGGTCTTGAAGCCGACGATCAAGGCGATACCGCCCACTACCTCGAGCGCCACGGCGACGGCCAGGGCGACAGGCGCCAGCGGCAGACCGGCCGCCTCGATATAGCCGATTGTGCCGGAGATGGCGGTGAGCTTGGACAGACCCGCCTGGATAAAGATGGCGCTGATCAGGACGCGGCCGAGAATGGCGGCGACATTGGCAGACGTCGCGTTGGTGGAATTGACGTTGAAGGTGGTGGCGACAGACATGATGAAATCCTCAGGATTGTGAGGCGGCGCAACACCATGAAGCGCCTGCCGTTGCGGACAATCTGGCGCTTACCCTCTATTCTAACAATCCGAATAATATAGAATAATACGTTCTAGAAAATAGAACGAATGCACCTCCCGAAAAACCCTGTAATCACCGCCACTTGAAGCGCGGTTCCGGCAGGCCGGTCACCCCCGCCTGGACGGCGAACAGGCTTCCCGCCATGGGCTGGTTTTCGAGCTCCGTCGCGGGGCGGATCGAGGTCACATATATAATGTCGAGGCCCCGGCCGCCGAATGCCAGCATGCTGGGCTTGGCGACCGGCAGGGCGATGCGCCGGTCGATTCCGCCTGCGGGCGTGAAGCGGACGATCTCCCAGCCGTCATTGCCGGCCATCCAATAGCAGCCATCGGCATCGACGGCGCCGCCATCCGGCCTTCCCGGCATGTCCCTGGTATCAACGAAGAGACGGCGGTTGCTGATTGCTCCGTCATCCGGATCGAGATCCCAGGCCCAGATGCTGCGCACCGCCTTGAAGCTGTCGGAGTGATAGAGCGTGCGCCCGTCCGGGCTGAAGGCGAGCCCGTTGGCGACGAAAAGACCACCGGTCATGCGGGTGCAGCGCCTGTCCCCGTCGAAACGATAGAGCCACCCTTTCGGGCCGGCGGGATCGACCGGATCCTCCATGCTGCCGACCCAGAAGCGGCCTTGTCGGTCGCAGCGCCCGTCATTCAGTCGGTTATGGGGCAGATGCGCTTCCGGCTGGACGAGCGGAGTCAGTTCTCCGGTCCGCAGATCATAGCGCTTGAGGCCGGATTTGAGCGCCACCAGCACGCTGCCGTCATCGGTCAGCGCGAAGGAACCGATCGCCTCGGGCAATTTCCAGATTCGGTTCACGCCCGTTGCCGGCTCGAAGCGGTTGAGACGCCCGGCATAGATGTCGATCCAGTAGAGCGCCTGCTCATCACCGCACCAGACCGGGCATTCGCCAAGCTCGGCCCTGATGTCGAGCACGCAGTGGACCTCGGGCTTGCGCAGTGTCGCCATCAGGCTTCCGCCTCGCTTTTATAGCGGATGCGCTGGGTCTTGCCGCGCAAGCGGGGATCAGGCTTCGGGATCGCCGAGATCAGCGAGCGCGTATAGGGATGGCTCGGCTGGTCGCATACCGTGTCGGTATCACCGATCTCGACGATACGCCCGCGATGCATGACCGCCACCCGGTCGCACATATAGCGGATCACGCCGATGTCATGACTGATGAAGATGAAGCTCATGTCGAACTCGCGGCAGAGGCCGAGAAGCAGGTCGAGCATATGGGCCCGCAGCGACACGTCAAGCGCCGATGTCGCCTCGTCGGCGACGATGAGCTCCGGCCTGAGCGCGATGGTGCGGGCGATGCCGATGCGCTGGCGCTGGCCGCCGCTGAACGCATGCGGATAGCGCCACATCGCCTCGCGCGGCAGGCCGACGCGCTCGAGCAGCCCCGCCACCTCCGCCTCGAGTACGCGCTTGTCGGTCATGCCGTGATTGAGTAAGGGCTCGGCGATCACCTGGAAGACGGTCATGCGCGGATTGAGCGAGGAGAACGGATCCTGGAAGATCATCCGCATCTTGCGCCAATAGGGCTTGATGCCGGACTTCGGCAGCGCCGCGAGATCGACCGGCTCGGCCCCGCGCCCCTTGAAGACAATACGCCCCGCGCTCGGATCGAGGACACGCAGCACGCAGCGCCCGAGTGTCGTCTTGCCCGAGCCGCTTTCGCCGACGATGCCGAGGACCTCGCCGCGCTTGAGCGTGAAGCTCACATCGTCCAGCGCCTTGACCGGCGGCTCCTTGGGCCCGCGGCTGAAGAAGCGCCGCCGCGCCTCGAAATTCATGGAAACATTGGCGACGTCCAGTATGGCATCGTCGCCCGAGAGCTTCGGCGCCGGGCCGGCACGATGCGAGCGCTGCTCGAGCGCCCTGACCGAGCCGAGAAGGCGTTGCGTGTAGGGATGCTTCGGCGCGAAGAACACATCGTTCACCGGCCCGTGCTCGACCACTTCGCCCATATACATGACGGTCACGTCATCGGCGATCTCGGCGACGACGCCCATGTCGTGGGTGATGAACATCAGCGCCATGCCGTGGCGCTGCTGCAGGCCCTTCATCAGATCGAGGATCTCGGCCTGGGTGGTGACATCGAGCGCCGTCGTCGGCTCGTCGGCGATGACGAGCTTGGGCTCGCAGATCAGCGCCATCGCCGTCATGGCGCGTTGGCGCATGCCGCCCGAGAACTCGAACGGATAGGCGTCGATGCTGCGCTCCGGGCGCGGTATCTTCACCTGCGCCAGAACCTCGATGGCGCGCTCGCGCGCCTCCTTCCTGCCGACCCGCCGGTGCAGCCGGATGGTCTCCATGATCTGCTGGCCGATCGTATGCACCGGGCTCAGGCTCGACATCGGCTCCTGGAAGATCATGCTGATATCACGGCCGCGCACCGCGCGGATCCGTCGCCCCTTCGGATCGAGGGCGGCGAGGTCGACGACTTCGCGGGCCGAGCCGGCGCCATGGAGCAGCACCTCGCCCTTCATGATGCGCCCGGGCTTCGGAACGATATTGAGGATTGAGCGCGCCGTGATGCTCTTGCCGCTGCCGCTTTCGCCGACGATGCAATGGGTGCGCCCACGCCTAAGCGTGAGGTTCAACCCATCGACGGCCTTGATGACCTGCTTGCCGGTATCGAACCAGGTCGAGAGGTCCTTTACCTCGACGACGATGTCACTCTCCGGGGCTGGCATCGGGGGTTTGGACATCATTGCCGGTACGGATCGGCGGCATCACGCAGCCCATCGCCGACGAAATTGAGGGCCAGCACGGCAATCACCACCGCGACGCCGGGCGCGAACAGCCACGGCGCGGTAACAATCGAGCGGATATTCTGCGCCTCCTGAAGCAGAACGCCCCAGCTCACGATCGGCGGCTGCAGACCGAGACCGAGGAAGCTCAAGGCCGTCTCGGCCAGGATCATCGCCGGGATGGCAAGGCTCACTTCGGCGATGATGTGGCTGACAAAGGACGGCGCCATATGGCGGAAGATGATGCGTTTCTCGCTCGCCCCGTCGAGGCGCGCCGCGGTAACGAAATCCTCCGTCCGGAGCGACAGGAAGCGGCCGCGAATGACGCGCGCCAGACTGGTCCAGCCGATGAGCGACAGGATGAGCGTGATCGCGAAATAGATGCGCAAGGGCGGCCAGTTGTTGGGCATCGCCGCGGCGAGCCCGAGCCACAAGGGCGTCGTCGGCAAGGACAGGATGAATTCGATGACCCGCTGGATGACATTGTCGATCATGCCGCCCTTGTAGCCCGATATGCCGCCGAGGATGATACCGAGGAACAGACTCAGCGCCACGCCGACGAGGCCGATCGACATCGAGATGCGCGTGCCATAGACGATGCGGCTCAGCATGTCGCGGCCGAGCCGGTCGGCGCCGAGCAGGAACATCGGATCGCCCTTCTTGAGCGGCCCGAAGAGCTTGGTCTCGAGCATGAAGAGTCCGCCCCACATCGGATAGGGTTCGGATTTGACAAAGAGACCGACCGGGTATTTCACATTCTCGTCGATGGTGAAGACGCGGCGCAGCGCGGTCTGCTCGATCGTGACCTTGTACCCGTTCACATGTGGGCGGAACACCAGGCTTCCCTCTTCGTCGCGGTCGAAGAAGTGCAGGCGCTGCGGCGGCGCATAGGTGTAGCGCGGCGTGAAGGCGTTGGGCGAGAACGGCGCCAGGAACTCGCAGAATATGCCGACGATGGCGATGAACAGCAGCACAAAGGTGCTCACCATGGCGAGGCGATGGCGGCGGAACTGCCACCACATCAGGCGCCATTGCGACGCGGAATCACGCTGCGCCACCGCGGCGCTGGCGGCCGGTGTCTCGGCTTCGGGCAGGATGGCGGGGCTAGTTGTCATAACGGATGCGCGGATCGACGAAAGCGAGGAGGATGTCTGACATCAGCGTGCCGATGAGCACGAGGATGCATTGGAACATGATGAGGGCACCGCCTAGATACATGTCCTGCGTCTTGAGCGCCTGAATCAGGATCGGCCCCGAGGTCGGCAGGCTCAACACGCTCGACACGATGACGTCGCCCGAAACCAGGACCGGCAGCACCCACCCAACCGTCGAGATGAAAGGATTGAGCGCGACGCGGGTCGGGTAGCGCAGGATAAGGGTCGTCTCCGGCAGGCCTTTGGCGCGGCCGGTTTCGACATAGGGCTTGCCGAGCTCGTCCAGCAGGTTGGCGCGCATGATGCGTACCAAAGCAGCGATGCCGGCGACGCCCAGCACGACCACCGGGATCCACAGATGCTGCACGAGGTCGACGACCCTCGCCCAGCTCCACGGCGCGTTGACGAAATCGGGCGAGAACAGCCCGCCGACCGAATAGCCGAGGAACTCGACCGACAGGTACATGACGACAAGAGCGAGCAGGAAGCTCGGCGTCGCCATGCCGAGGAAACTCAGAAAGGTGACGACATAATCGCCGATGCTGTATTGCCGGACCGCCGAGTAGATGCCGACCGGAAAGGCGATGAGCCACACGAAGGCGAGCGTGCAGAAGGCGACCAGCGTCGTCATGCCGAGCCGGTCCCAGATGATGTCGGAAACGGGCGAGCGGTATTCGAAGCTCATGCCGAGATCGCCCTTGAGCGCATTGCCGACCCAGGTGAAATACTGGACGACCATCGGCTGGTCGAGACCGTAGCGCAGGCGCAGCGCATCGAGTGTGGCACTGTCCGCCGGCGAGCCCGAAGTCGCGAGGTCCGCCGCATAGCTGGTGACGAAGTCGCCCGGCGGCAATTGGATGATCACGAACGCGACGACGGTCACCGCGAAGAACGATGGAAACATCCAAAGAAAGCGGCGGAAAATGAAACCGAGCATAACCGAACAATCTTGAGACAGACACACACCGGCCGGTGCGGGGCACCGGCCGGTGACATACTATGCTGATATCAGCGCGGCGGGTCGAAGTAATATTGCTCCGTATTGCTCGCCACCGGGCTCGGATAGGTCCAGGCGAACGGCCGCGGATAGACATTGTGCAAGTTGTTCTTGACCGCGGCGAACAATGGACCCGGCGAATTTATGCCGATGGCATAGAACTCGTCCGCCGCGATATTGAGCAGCTGCTGCATCAATTCGTTCTGCTTGGCCACGTCCGCCGAGCGCAGGATCTCGCGATAGAGGTCCATCTGCTTCTTGGCCGCCGCCGAGGGCTCCTCGCCCGCCTTGCCGCCCGAGGCGTACCAGTTGCCCCACGGCACCGCGAACAGGGTTTCGTTCCAGAACGGGAAGTAGAAGGTCGGCTCGAACAGGGCATCACCCATGCCGCCGCTGCCGAGGAAGACGGCCGCGTCATGGTCGTTCGAGTCCTTGCGGTCATAGAACAGCGTGCGGTCGACGGTCTGCACCTTGGCATCGACGCCAACCGCCTGCCAGTACTGGGCGGTGAGCTGGGTCGAGTCGAGGAAGTCGCCGAGCGCCGGGATCACCATGATGTTGAAGCTGATGCGCTTGCCGTCGGGGCCGAGCCGGAAACCCTCGCTGTCCTTCTTCGGAAACGCCTTGTCGAGATGCTCATTCGCCTTGGCGACATCGTATTCCGTATATTGCTTGGCGAGCCGCTCATTGTAATAGGGCGACTCCTTGCGCGGCGCGGCCTGCCAGGGTTCGCCCTGGCCGACGAAGGCGGCATCGATGATCGCCTGCCGGTCGATGGCGTAGCTTAAGCCTATGCGGAAGTCCTTGTTGTTGAAGATCTCACGCTTCACCGGATCCTTGTGGGTCAGGTTGAAGGAGATGATCGTCGTATTCATGTCGGCATTGGGCCCGTCGGAGAGATGGATCTGCGCCTTCTCCGCCGCATCGG
The DNA here is from genome assembly GCF_011046735.1 of Nordella sp. HKS 07. Classification (NCBI taxonomy): domain Bacteria; kingdom Pseudomonadati; phylum Pseudomonadota; class Alphaproteobacteria; order Hyphomicrobiales; genus Nordella; species Nordella sp. HKS 07. The sequence goes on from NZ_CP049258.1 coordinate 1,354,214, forward strand.
CGAACACCGCGCGGTTGGCATTGGCGTTCACATGGCGGTCCTGGTAGTCGATCTCGCCATTCACCACCTTGAGCACCAGAGTCTGCTTGTCGGCATTCACCGAGACGCTCAGATCGTCGATATAGGGAAGCTGGTTGCCCTCCGGATCGACCTTGAAATAATAGGGGTTGCGTTTGAGCGTTACCAGTGTGGCGCCGCCGATATAGGGATCCTTGATGACCCAGGGCTCCATGGTCGGCCGGTCGGGATTCTGCCAGCGTTCATTGGCTTCGGTGTCGACGGCGCATTTCTTGATGAACAGCTCCGTCCAATTGGCGACCCCGGCTTCCTTGATCAGCGCGTCCAGGCCGTCCTTGTTATAGGTCGGCTGGAACTGCGAGCAATAATGCTTCGCCATCATCGTCATCTGCACGCCATAGACGCTGGCGAGCTTCTGCGGGAACACGCCATAGGGTTCCTTGAAGGTGATCTTGAAGGTCGTGTCGTCGATCTTCTCGAACTTGCCGAGTTCCCCGCCGCTCATCATCCAGTCGACGCCATTCGCCAGCAATTCCTTGTTGCCGGCGATGTCGTTGATGAAGAAGCCGATATCGTCGCTGGTGAAGGGCTTGCCGTCCGACCATTTCAGGCCTTGGCGCAGCTTGATCGTGTATTCCTTGGCGTCGGCGCTGTTGCTGATTTCCGCCGCGAGGTTCGGTATCACCTTGCCGCTCCATTCGCGGTCCCAGGCCAGCAGCGGCTCGTATCCCGCCATGCGGAAGAGCCAGTTGCGGTCGGAGCCGCCGACCATGCCGGAACGCCAGGTGCCGCCATATTTGCCGACCTTCTCGACCGGCGTGACGACGCGCGGATCCTTCGGCAGTCTTTCGGCGACCGGCGGCAAGGTGCCGGCCTTGACGAGCTCATCGAGCATCGGCGCCTGTTTGTATTCGACCGCCGAGGCCGCCGTCGCGCCGAGGCAGAGTGCGCCGAAAGCCGCGATAAGGCCGGTCGCTCGTCGCCGGGTTGTCCTGAATCCCCGGCCGGCATCGGTCACCGTGCCGGCGGCATGCGCCATCATGACATTCCTCACCTGGTAGTCCTCCCTGGTTATTATCTGGAATTCGATTGGCTGCCGGGTAGGCTTACATGACGTAGGTCAGCTGTCAAGAATTCATCAACTTGTCAGTCATCTTTTGATCAACCGGTCAGATGCTGGACCGCTCCGGAAAATCGGGCCTTTTTCCAACATTTTCCATCTCCCTGCAGCAAGATGCTGAAAAACCGTTGAATCTTGATCGCACAAAGATGTAAGACAACTTAGGGAAGCAAAACAGGCAAGGACGGGGCAAGACCCATGACCACCATCGACTTGACGGCCATCGAGGCCTTTACGCTCGATCGCACGGTGAAAGGCATGCCGGGTGATCTGTCACCCCTGGCACTCAAGGACATCGGCAAACGCGGATGGAACGTCCTGCGCGAGGACCTGCCCTTGCCGCTCGCGGTCATGCGCGAAAGCGCGATCGCGCATAACAGTGAGTGGATGCGGCGCTATCTCAAGGCGACCGGCGCTGATATCGCGCCGCATGGCAAGACGACGATGAGCCCGCAGCTCTTCTCGCGCCAGGTGACTGACGGGGCCTGGGCGATCACCATCGGCTCGGTCGAGCAGTTGCAGGTGGCCCGCCAATTCGGCTTCCAGCGCCTCCTCCTCGCTAATCAGCCGGTCGGCGCTAAGTCGCAGCGATATGTCGTCGAGGAGCTCAAGCGCGACAAGGATTTCGACTTCTATTGCTTCGTCGATTCCGTCGACCTCGTCCGCCAGCTTAGCCAGGTCGCACGCGACGGCAAGCTCGACCGCCCGCTGCAGGTGATCATCGAAGGCGGCTTCGTCGGCGGCCGCACCGGTTGCCGTACACATGAAGAAGCGCTCGCGGTGGCGCGCGCCGTCAAGGCCGCCGCCCCTTATCTCTCGCTGCGCGGTGTCGGCGGCTATGAAGGCCTGCTGCGCCGGCCGTCGCCCGATGAATCGGCCAAGGCCGTCGACGACTTCCTGACGCATCTTCTCGACATCGCTTTGGGCTGCGACCGTGAGGACCTGTTCGGTGCAGGTGACGTCCTGCTCACCGCCGGCGGCACCGTCTTCTACGATCTGGTGACCCGGCATTTCAGCAAGGCGAAGATGTCCCGCCCCTTCCGCGTCGTGCTGCGCTGCGGCTGCTATCTCACCCATGACTCGGCGAGCTATGTCACGCATTTCGAGCAGCTCAGGGCACGCAACAGCTGGGTCGACGATCTGGGGCCAGGTCCCCAGGCGGCCCTCGAGGTCTGGGCCTATGTGCAATCGCGCCCGGAAGCCGGCAAGGTGCTGCTCACCGTCGGACGGCGCGACATCTCCTTCGATTCGGCCATGCCGACGCCGCTGAAATGGATCAGGCCCGCCAAGGGTGCCACCGCCGCCGATCTGCGTCCGATCGGGCCCGATCACGTGGTGACCGGCCTCAACGACCAGCATTGCCATCTGCAGATTCCCGAGACGAGCCCGCTCGCCGTCGGCGACATGGTCGCCTTCGGCATTTCCCATCCCTGCACGACCTTCGACAAATGGCAGGTCATCTGCGTCGTCGACGACGACTACAATGTCGTCTCGGCCATCCGCACGTTTTTCTGATCCATTCGTCATCCACTTGCCGGCCCACAACCAGGAACCTCGCGATGAGCACTGAACCCCTCTCCCCGGAAACCCGCGCTTTGCTGTCGCAGATCAGCACCGCAACCCTGACCTCGCAGCTCATGGCGCGCGGCCTGCGCAACACCTTCATGCAGAAGGTGCACCGCCTGACAACCGGCGGTCCCTCCATGGTTGGCGAGGCCTTCACGCTGCGCTACATCCCGGCGCGCGAGGATATCGACGTATCCGCCGTCTTCGAGGACCGCAACCATCCGCAGCGCAAGGCGGTCGAGACGATTCCTCAGGGCCATGTGCTGGTCATCGATTGCCGCCAGGACATCCGCGCCGCCGGCGCCGGCAGCATTCTGGTCACCCGCACCATGATGCGCGGCGCGGCGGGAGTCGTCACCGATGGCGGCTTGCGCGATTCACCCACCATCGAAGCGCTGGATTATCCGGTCTATTACGGCGGCCGCGCCGCGCCCACCAATCTGACCCGCCATCATGCAGTCGACATCAATGTGCCGATCGGTTGCGGCGACGTGCCTGTCTATCCGGGCGATATCATCGTCGGCGACCGCGAGGGCGTGGTGGTCATTCCGCGCCATCTCGCCGACGAGGTGGCGCGCCAGGGCACAGAGCAGACGCTGATGGAGGACTTCGTCACCGAACGCGTCCTCGCCGGCCAGTCGATCTTCGGCCTCTACCCGCCCAATGCCGAGACTGTGGCCGCATTCGAGGCTTGGAAGAAGGGGCGATGACAAGCGTTCGACACATTATCTCCGTCATCCCGGCGAAAGCCGGGACCCATTAAACTCTATCCACGCGACCAGCGCCGCCCAGATTGCTCTTATTCAATGGGCCCCGGCTTTCGCCGGGGTGACGTTATCGAAAATGACGGGCGCTTTTTCACACCACATGATCGCCGAGCTTGGGGAACGTCTCATGGCCCCATATCTGCCTTTCGCGGATGATCGCCTTCGGCCGCTCCGGATTGACGCTCTCGAATTCGCGCGCGATGCGATGGCCATCGAAGATCGCGTCCGCCAGGTAACGCGGCGCCAGGCAATCGCCCGAGCGCGCCACGACTTCGAGCCCTGACTCCTGCCAGCGCGGCTTGAACGCGATGAGATCGTCATGGAGAGCGGTCTTGGCTTCGCGCGCCGTGCACAGGATCACGCTGTCACAATCGAGAATCTCGACCGCATCGCCGAGCCGGCGCGGATAGACGCCGTTCTGCGGCGTCGTCGTGCGCCGTGAGCCGTCGCGGTAGCGGTCATAGAGCGCGACCTTGACGCCGGCCGCATCCTTCTCGACCTTGTCGACCCAGTGGCCGGTCCGCTCTTTGATGCCCTTCTCGCGCATCATGCGGCGCAGATTGTAGCCCTCGAGGGTAAGCGCCGTCATCGGCGCCACGGTTTCGAGATGCGTCACCAGAGTCACCTCCTTGCCCTGGTCCGCCAGCGTCTCGGCGATGCTGATGCCCATGAAATAGCCGTCCGAATCGAGCACCACGACGCGCCCGCCGATCGCCTTGCCGGCGAAGTACTGTTCCGGCGTGACGAAGTGGTCGAGCGCCGCGTCGATGCCGGGAACCGTATCGGGTCCGCTGGCGCCGAGGCCATTGCCGACCCAGCGCGCGCCCGTCGCCAGCACGACGCGCCGCGCGCCGTAATTAAGGATATCTTCCGCCGTGACGAGACCGGTGCCGCGCATCACCGTGATATTGGACATGCCCGCGATCTGGCTTTCACGATAATCATAGACGCGGCCCCATTCGGCAAGGCCGGGCAGCCGCACGACATCGCGCAGATGGCCGCCCAGCTGCTCCTTTGCCTCGACGAGATGCACTTCATAGCCGCGCTTGCCGAGCACGCGCGCGCATTCGAGGCCCGAGGGCCCCGCGCCCACCACCAGCACCATCTCTGGATTTGGTGCCGGCTCGAAGCGTTCCGGATGCCAGCCGCGCCGATACTCCTCGAGCGCCGTCGGATTCTGCGTGCAGATGATCATGTTGTTGAGGTTGAAACGCGACACGCAGGCATTGCAGCCGATGCATTCGCAGATATCCTCAACACGGCCTTCGTCGATCTTGCGCGGCAGCCACGGATCGGCGATCGAGGGGCGCGCGGCGCCGATGATGTCGAGCTGGCCCGAGCGGATCACCCGCACCATCTCGTCGGGTTCGGTGAAGCGTCCGACCCCCACCACCGGGACTTTGGCGATGCGCTTGACTTCGGCGTTCCACGGTGACTGGTGGTTCGACTTGTAGAAGCGCGACGGGCCGGAATCCTCGCCCCACATGTCCTCGCCCGAGCCGCCGATGATGACGTCCCACATGTCGACTAGGCCGAGTTTGGTGATGTAGTCGACGAAAGCGAGGCCTTCATCATGAAGCTCGAGCCCCCAGGGGCCGGCGAGATCGTCGATCGAGATGCGCGTGGCCACCGCGCAGTCATCGCCCGCGACCTTCTTCAGCCTTTCGAGCGCCTCGACCCAGAAGCGGGCGCGATTCTCGAACGAGCCGCCATAGCCGTCGGTGCGGCGGTTGAAATGGCGCGACAGCGCATGCACCGGGAAGACCCCGGCGGCGCCGTGAATATAGAGAATGTCGAAGCCGGCATCCTTGGCGCGCCGGGCCGCGTCCTCATACATCTGCATGACGCGGGCGATATCCTCCTCGGTCGCGGCATAGGTATAGACCTTGGGGGTCCCGCCCGAGGGAAAGCGATCGAAGGCAGGCGCCACATAGCGGCTCCACAGATTGTCCTTGACCCCGCCGGCGCCGAGCTCGACGCCGGCGAGCGCCCCCCATTTATGGACCTCGTCGACCATATGGCGGTGATTGATGACGTCGCCCTCGTCCCACATCGTCGTGTTGGTCGAGCCGGTCTGATTGACTTCCGGATGGATCGAGCAGGATTCGGTCGAGAGCCCGCCCCAGCCGCCTTCCGCTTTGACGGCGCGATGGCCGGCATTCGAGCCCGGGCGCGGATGGCCGGCGCCGGTGCATTGCGGCACCTGATAGAACCGGTTCTTCATCACCTTGGGGCCGATGCGGATAGGTTCGAACAACAGGTCATAGCGCGGATCGCGCCGGCGCGGCGCCGTGCCGGTCGGGTGGGCTGCCGATCCTTGCGTCATGGGGCGATCTCCACGATGGCCTCGACTTCGACGCCGACGCCACGCGGCAGGGTGGCGACGCCGATGGCGCTCCTGGCATGCCGGCCGGCGTCGCCGAAGACCTCCATGAGCAGTTCCGAGGCGCCGTTGGCGACACTCGAGGCATCGATGAAGGAGGGTGCGGCATTCACGAAGACGGTGAGCTTCAGGAAGCGCTTCACCCGCTCGATACGCCCGTCGAGGGCCTCCTCGAGCTGGACCACGAGGTTGAGCGCGCACAGCCGCGCCGCCTTGTAGCCTTCCTCATTGCTGAGTGTGTTACCAAGGCGACCCTTGAACAGGATCTCGTCGCCGCGCCGCGGTATCTGCCCGGACATGAAGACCAGATTTCCCATTGTCGCGGCCTGCAGGAAGAAAGGCGAGCCCGGCTTCGCGGCGGGCGGTAGTTCCGCGCCGAGAGCGGCGAGGCGGTCCTTGAAATTTACACTCATGATATGAAGTCCCTGTCGGTGATAGCTGGCCGCTGACCGCCCGGACCCCGGCTACAGGCCCGATCTTGCGTTCCGGCCGCATAATTGTAAACTTATCTGACATCTTTGGGCAAGCTATCCCTTGGGGGACTTGCACAAGATCAGGCGATGCTGCAAACACGGGCGGGTTGCAATCGGCGCGGATAACGCGCGGAAGAGAAACGGAAAGACGGGAGTTAAGGGTTTGGCTCGCAAATCCAGCGAAAAAGCGCAGCGCAAAGCGGAATGGCAGGTGCAATCACCGAGCCGGCCGTCTCGCCTTGCCGACCAGCTCTATGGCCAGATCCTCGACCGCATCGTCTCGGGCGCTCTGCCCGAAGGCGAAAAGCTGCCGTCCGAAAGCCAGCTCTGCGAACTATACAGCGTATCGCGGCCGGTGGTGCGCGAGGCCCTGTCGCGTCTGCAGGCTGACCGCGTCGTGATCTCGCGCCATGGTTCCGGCACCTTCGTCCAGCGCCGCCCGAACCAGGCCTTCTCTATGCTGGCGCCGATCGACGACATTGCCGGGCTGATGCGCTGCATGGAGTTCCGCATCGGACTCGAGGGTGAGGCTGCCTTTCTCGCCGCCACCCGGCGCACCGAGGCCGATCTCGACCGCATGAAGCGTGCATTCGACGAGCTGGAGAAGGTCATCGCCAGGGGCGAGGTCGGCAGCGAGGCCGATCAGGCCTTCCACGTGGCGATCGGCGCCGCCGCCCAGAATCAGCTGTTCGTCCAGATGATGGAAGTGCTTTCCGAACACACTTTGCGCGGCATGGAGCTGGCGCGCACATTGTCGCTGCGCCAGAGCACCAGGCGGCTGCAGCTCGTTCAGCAGGAACACAGCCGCATCCTTGCCGCGATCGCCGCCGAGGAGCCGGAAGAAGCGCGCAACGCCATGCGCACCCATATCGACAACGCCCGCCTGCGCGTCCTCAGCGACAGCATCGAACCCTAATTTCCGCGCGCGCAGATCTACAGCATCGGACCGAAAAGTGCGAAGCGGTTTTCGGATAACCGATGCGCAAATCAAAGAGTTAGAGCGCCGGACCGATTCCATGTGAGTGTCCGGCGCTCTAGGCGGCTTTCGCCAGCGCGGCATCGAACATCTGCAGCTGACGTGCCACCGGCGCCACGCGCGCGCGCTCGATATTGTCGAGATTGGACAGAAGCGGAAGAATCGGCCCCATATCGGCGATGCCGGCGAGTGTCACCCCGTCATGCAGAACGCGCGTCGGATTGATCGCATCGCGTTCATTCTCGAAAGGCAGGAAGAGCTCACGCAAGCGCTCGGCCTCGGTATGGTCCTCCGCTTTCAGCGCCGCGAGCAGCGCGCTGGAAAGCCGAGGCGCGATCGACACCGACCCGGAGGTGAAGCCTCTGAGCCCGAACTGGCGCCAATGCTGGATGGCGGGCCGCTCGCCGATGCCGCTGATGATGCGCGACCGGTCGACCGCCGTCACGAGCTGGCTGAGATAGGAGTCGCGACCCGGATCATCGCGCACGATCGCATATTTGATGGCGGCGACCACGCCTTTGTCGTGTAGCCGCGCCACCGAGGCCACCGAGAGATAGCTCTCCGATTTGAGATAGAGGATGACCGGCCGCCCGAACGCGTCGGCGAAGCGACTGATGCCGTCCGCGGTGCCGGCATCGGTCGAGAAGCCGCTCGCCGGCAGGACCATGGCGGTGGGGAACGGCCGCTCGCGCAGGAAGCGCGCCTGATCCATGAGCTTGCCGAAATCGGGGCCGGCCGAGGGAATGATCCAGCTTGTGGGCGCCGCAAGCTCGAGCAGCATGTCGAGCACACGCGGATAGTCGCTCACCCCCAGATGATAGAAATTGGCGTTGCCGCCATACATCAGCGTCGACACGCCACCGGCTTCGAGATGACGGATGAGCGCCCCATTGGCCTTGATATTGAGGGTCAGGTCGGCGTTGCGGGCGAGCGGCGGCACCGCAACGACGGATTTTCCCGGATCACTATGCACTGGTCTTCCCCGTCGGCGAGTCGTGGTTGCTGGAAGGGTGAGATCGAGTCCTAGCCCGCCCGCGGCCTACGAGTCAACCAGAGACATAAACTTGTCTTACGTCTTTAAGCGCCGAACAGGCGGCGGGCGGTCTCGCCCATCACCAGCCTTCTGCCCGCTACCGTGGGGCCGGGGAAATTTTGGCCCCAGGCGATGAGCTTCTCATAGGCGCAGAGCCTGGCCGCACCTGGATAGTCCGAACCGAACATCACGCGCTCCGCCCCGAAGCGGGCGAGCACCGCTTCGTAGAAGGGCATGATGTCGGCGAAGGGATAGGGAGTCTCGGCATCTTCGGCGACGCAGAGCAGCTTGAAATAGACATTGCGATGGGCGGCCAGGAGATCGAGATGACGCGCCGCATCGGCCCGCGCATGGATGTCCGGCCCCAGATAATCAATGATGAAAGGCGTCGACACATAACGTTCGGCCAGTTCCGCCACTACCGGCGCCTGGTCGATATCCATATGGAAAGAGACGGAAAGCCTGAGCTCTTCGGCTGCGTCGAACAGGCGGCGCCGATCCGGCGCCAGAAGGCCGGCGCAGTCGCCCTGACGGATCGTGTTGAGGCGCAGCCCGCGATAGCTGTTTTCGGCAAGGAGCTGCCGCAGATCGGCATCGGGAACTGAGGATGCGGGATCGACGAGGCAGACGCCGACGAAGCGCTCAGGATGAGCCTTCAGGCATGCCGCGAGATAGCGGTGATCGCGGCCATAGACGCTGGGCTGCACCAGCACCGCCATCGCGACGCCGGCCCGATCCATGTCGGCGATCAGCGTCTCGACCGGGGCGGGCGATTGCGGCGGCGGCACATGGGCGAGCAGCGGCTGCCAGGGATAGGCGAAAGGATCCGCCGACCAGACATGGACATGGCTATCGACAATCATCTCACCTTCCGGGTTGCGCTCGTGCTGACACGCAGCATATAAACTCGCCTGACAAGTTTGTCCAAGCGCCGTTCAACCAACCGGGACCCATACGACATGACCGATACCCGCCCGACCCTGCTCACCGGCGCCGCCGGCATCCTCGGCCGCTGGCTGAGGCCGCGCCTGATCGAGAAATATGGCGCGCTGCGTTCCTCCGATGTGGTCGAGTTCGCTCCGGCGCTGCCTGGCGAGGAGATCGTCGTCGCCGATCTCGCCGACGCCGAGGCGGTGGACCGCCTGGTCAACGGCGTGGGAAGGATCATCCATTTCGGTGGCATCTCCTTCGAGACGACCTTCGACCGCATCCTCGCTTCCAACATCGCCGGCACTTACAATGTCTTCGAGGCGGCCCGCCGGCATAATGCCGGTCCCGTCGTCTATTCCAGCTCCAACCATGCCATCGGCTTCTACACCCGCGACGACCGGCTCGATGCCAGCGTCACCCAGCGTCCCGATTCGCTGTATGGCGTATCCAAAGCCTTCGGCGAAGACCTCGCCAGCTTCTTCGCCGACAAATACGGCATGGATATCGCCTGCCTGCGCATCGGCACGGCGCGGCCCGATCCCATCGATCCGCGCCATCTCTCGACCTGGCAGAGCTATGAGGATCTCCTGCGCATGATCGAGGCCTGCTTCGCCGCGCCGGAGCTCGGCTGCACGATTCTCTATGGCGTTTCGAACAATGACCGAAGCTGGTGGAGCAACCATCTGGCTCCTCATGTCGACTATCACCCGCAGGACAATGCCGAGACCTTTGCCGCCAAGCTGATCCCCGATGGCGACAAGCGCGACTTCACCGATCCCGCGGTCAAATACCAGGGTGGTCCTTTCGTCTCCGACGGTTACGCGCCGAGGCGGCGCTAGACCCTATTCTTCTTCCCGGCTTCGCGGCGCATTTCGGCTCGCATTGATCGATCCCGCCACGGTGTTCCATACATTGTTCCCGGCGGCAGCGAATTAAGGAGATTGTTCGCCTGCTCATAGGAGAGGAAAGACGAGGCCGCGCTTGTCTGCCTCCTGCTTACCGCAACTTCCCAAGGCGTGCCTCTCTGGCCCTGGATGCGCGCTATTGAAGTCACGATGAAGCCCGCCGGCTCTTCGCAGGCCTGCACCCGGACAATAGGACAGCGCTTTGCGGGATTTGGCCAGATTTGCCGAAAACTATCGTTCAATATGCCCCTATGGTTTTCACTTGGCTCGCTGCTTAGCCTTGTCAACATAAGACCGTAGCGATCTCCGGCAATGACGACCGCATCGCAACAGGCGGCAATATCTCTCGCACATACTAGAGGCGGAAAACCAGAATCGAACTGTGGATAAAGCCACGCTTCGAAGCTGCAAGCATGGCCCAGCTCTTCGAACGTCGAACAGTTGAGGATCCAGACATGTTTTCCGACGTTTCCGAAATTGACCGTCCTCGAAAGGACCGCAAACTTGCCGTCGCAATAGGCAGCTGCTTCTATTTGCTCATAGGTGCCGTGGACGGGCAGCATGATCCGGGAGGGCGTCTGCGCCCCCGCCGATGTCAGTTCGTAACGCAGGAGCCATTTCGGCTGCACGATATTATCGAGGGCAAGCAACGTGTCTTGGTGAATGGCCAGCGCATCGATATCCTTGTCGCAAGGGAGGGATATCCATGTCGTTGCCGGCTCCCACTCTGCGGTGGCGAGGAGTCTCTTCCCGCCCGCCGCGATGAAGAGCCAGTTCCGCCACACCACCAGGTCAAAGGGGTGCGAACGCGGAGGAAGCGGTATCGACCAGCGTTTCCCGCTCTGCGGCTCGTGGAAATGAACAGCCGGATCAGCGCGACTGACGAAAACAAAGAAGCACCCGTTCCTGATCCACTTCGTGACAGGCGGTACGTTCAGATCATGGTCCGGTTCATAAACATCACCGGCAGCCCTGAAACTGAAAGTTGAGTGGTTATGAGGCGCGAGAAATTGTGTTTCGGGCATGATACACTCGCCGTTGATATCGCGGAGTGTTTCATTCTCAAGGAGACTGCCGAAGGTTGCAAGCCGTGCCTCAACTTAAGATCGCAATCGCAGCAAATAAATTCTGCCGATCAGGTCCGAAGGGGCGCTGCAACGGCATCTGAAAGCGAATGGTCGGCGCCAGCACGGTAGCAGCCCACGCCGCTACCGCCGGAACGCCCGCAGCCGCTCGATGCGCCGCTTGCCTTCCGCCGTGCCGCGCATGTCGAGGAAGTCGGTGAAGGTGAAGACGCAAAGCCCGTCCGTCTCGCTCTTTTCGAGGCCGTCGACCATGCCGATGAACTCATCGGTGGTGATCTCGGTGGCGCGGCCACGATCGGCATGCATGCCATCGAGATAGAGTGCCCCGCCCTGGATGGTCGAGACGGTGGTGGATCGGCTGCGCCGCTTGACGTCGGTGGCGATCTCGGCCGGCCAGGTCGGCGGCCGCCTGAGAATCTGGTGATAGGCCATCACTTCGAAGACATCTGCCACCTCTTTCAGCCGTGACGGGCTCTGGCCGAAGACCTCCTCCACCACATTGTCGAAATCCGAGAGGAAGAAGGGCAGCGTGTTGATGGCGATCTTGATGTCGGGCTTGATGGCGCGCAGCGCATCGCGGATGCGGCCCACTGCCGCGACCGTCACGCCGCACTTCCAATCGCGCCAGGCCGCTTTGTGCGCCTTGGCGATCAGCGCCGCCGCCGCGACCGGATCGCTGACCGGCACATCGAGTCCCGTCGCGTCGCGGAAGCGGGCAAGGGTCTCGTCCCCGTAGCAGTAATCCGGCATGTCGGCGCGCTTCACATCGGGCAGCCAGATCTCCCAGAAGCCCGGCCAGCGGATGAAGCCCAGATGCACGCCGTCCGGCGCGAGCGCCTTAGTGGCGTTTTCGAGCAGCGCCAGCTTGTGGTCGATATTGCGTTTGCGGTCGGGCGGCAGGCCGATATACCAATCGGTCTTGCCCTCGCGCCGGCCGAACTGGTCGATCGGCAGAAGCTCCTGGTTGGCGGCGATGAATTGCGGATCGAAGCCGATATTGATGCTGGCGAAATAGGCGATGCCGCGCGCTTTCAGTGCGTCGCGGAAAGCACGGTCATTGAGCGTTTCGAAGCGCGCTTGCTCTTCCGCCGTCACCTCGCTTTCGATCGCGCTGTCCTGCATCGGCAGGATCTTGCTCTGCGCCATGACATAGGTGACGCCCATCGACGCCAGGATATCCGCCGCCTGCTGCGGCTCCAGCCGGTGCCGCAGATACCAGACATTGTCATAGATCTTCATTCCGACGCGCGGATCAAACATGACGCTCAACCTTCGAAAGAGGGGGAATATGCCGGCCGGATGATCCGGCCGGCTGTCGCGCGGCGTAGCGCGGTTCTGTCGTTTAGCTGGCGCATCGGATTGTCCGAAAACCGCTTTGCACTTTTCGGCCCGATGCTCTAGCTCACCACTCGCCCTTGAACTCTTTCACATTGGCGGAGGTGATTTTGGGCATCGGGATGATGTTCCGCTTCTCGGCGAGCTTCTCTCCCTTGGCGAGCTTCACCGCGAAATCGAGCGCCTGTTTGGCGTCGGTGGTCGGCGACTGGTCCATCGTGCCATACATGAGACCGTCGCGGATCGCCTTGAGCCCGTTGATCGTGCCGCCGGTGCCGACCACCTTGATGTCGCCGCGACCCGCCGCCTTGAAGACTTCAGCCGCCGCCGCACCTGAATTGTCGTCCTGCGCGAATACGCCCTTGAGCTGGTCGCCATAAGCGGTCAGGAACGCCTGCGCCACGTCTTTTGCCTTGACCGGATTCCAGTCGGCCGTCTGCGAGCCGATGATGGTGATCTTTGAGTTGAGCTTGGCGAGGCCGTCCTTGAGTCCTTGCGTGCGTAGAAGCGTCGTGCTCTGGCCGGGCGAGCCCTCGATGACCGCGATGGCGCCCTCGCCTTTCAGTGCGTCATTCAGCAGTTCGGCAGCGATCACGCCCTGCACATAGTCGTCGGGACCGGAATAGCCGGCTAGCAGTGCCTGGCCTGCTTCCGCCGGCTCGTTCGACACTGCGAGAATGGGGATGCCGGCCTCGCTCGCCTTCTTCAGCGCCGGGACCACGGCATTGCCGTCGAGCGATGTGACGAGCAGCACATTCACCTTGCGGTTGACCAGCGTCGCGATATCGCTGCTCTGCTTGGCGATATCGCCATCGGCACTGAGCGTCACGACTTCGACACCGTCCATGCCCTTGGCCGCGGCCTCGAAGCGCATTGGTGACGGCGGCGATATAGGGCCAGCCGAGATTGGGCTGCGAATGGCCGATCACGATCTTCTCCGCCGCGGCGGCGTAAGACGTGGCGGCCATGAAGGAGGCAAGCGCCGCGATCGCGACCCGCCTCGAGAATTTCAGGCTAACTGACATGACTCGTTCCTCTCCACACTTTTGTTACAGGCCGGAACGCCGGCCCCGGCGGCTTCTTCTTTCTCAGCGCGGCCGCGCGCGCTGCAGCAGGCCCTCCACCACGACCAGGGCGAACAGCAGCCCGCCTATGGTCATGCGTTGATAATAGGAAGGCACGCCAAGAAGGTTCATGACGTTGATCAGGCAGCCGACGAAGAGGAGGCCGCACAAGGCGCCCATGATCGAGCCCTCGCCACCGCGTAAGGAAGCGCCGCCGATCAAGGCGGCGGCCGCCGCGGTGAGCGGCGTCATCTCGCCGACGATAGGCGATCCGGTGCCGAGCCGCGCCGCCAGCAGGAGGCCGGCCAGCGCCGCGAGCGCGCCGCTTATGATGTAGCATTCGATCTTGAGACGGTTGACGCGCAATCCCGTCATCTGCGCGGCGCGCTCATCGGCGCCGACCGCATAGGCATGCCGGCCCCAGGGCCGATGATAGAGCAGCACATGGGCGGCCAGCATCACCGCGATCATGATGAGAAAGGCATAGGGCAAGGGATCGCCGCCGCCCAGCGCCAGGAAGGTGTCGTCGAGGCCGACGACGGGCCGCGTGTCGGTGTAAGCGAGCGTCGCGCCGCGCACCATCACCATCATGGCGAGCGTGGCGATGAAGGGATTGATCTTGAGCCTTGTCACCAAGGTGCCGCTCAGAAAACCGGACAAGCTTCCAACGACAAGCGCGCCGGCAGTCGCGGGCAGGATACCGAAGGGCAGCAGCACCACCGCGGCGACGCCGCCCATCGCCATCACCGCGCCGACCGAGAGGTCGAAGCCACCGGCGATCATGACAGTGGTCATGCCGGCGACGATGAGACCGTCGGTCGAGATCGATTCCGCGAGCGTGCGCAGATTGCCGAGCGACCAGAAGCCGTCGACGAAGCTCGCGGCAACGAGCAGCGGAATGATCGGCGGCTTGATGAAGAGGCGTATCATCATCGGAAAGAGCGTGATGGACATGATCAGCGCCTCGTTCCGCATGGATGAGGGCCTAGACGCGCGAGCTGCCTCCGATTTCTCCCCTCTCCCGCTTGCGGGAGAGGGTGCCCGACAGGGCGGGTGAGGGTGTTGGATCGAGAGACACGTCCTCTGTCACGCCCTTTGCGGAGAACACCCTCATCCGGCGCTTCGCGCCACCTTCTCCCGCAAGCAGGAGAAGGGGAACTTGTCGGAAAGACGAAGCGGGAATGATCACGCAAGAAGGAGCCCGACAGGAGGTACTGCATCGCTCAGCCCCTCGCCCGTTGCCAGGAATAGAAGGCGACAGCGGCAGTGAGCACGACGCCCTGGACCAGGAGCTGCACCGGATACTGGTAGTTGAGGATGGTCATCACATTGGTGATGACGGCGATGACCCAGATGGCGGCGGCGGTGTCCGCAGGCCTGCCGATGCCGCCGGTCAAGCTGGTGCCGCCGAGCACGGCGGCGGTCAGCGCCGGGAATTCATAGCCGCGGATCGCGGTCGGATCGAGATTGCCGACTAGCGAGGCGATGAGCACGCCGGCGAGCGCTGCCAGCATGCCCGACATTACATAGGTAGCGATGCCCGTCCGCGCGACTTTGATGCCGGCGCGCCGCGCCGCCTCGATGTCGCCGCCCAGCGCATAGACATGCCGGCCGAAGACGGTGCGGCTCATCAGCACCGACAGCAGGACGACGAGCCCTAAGAAAATGTAGACGGAGACCGGAATGCCGAAATAGCGCGCCCGCGACAGCGAGGTGAAGAACTCGCTCATATCGTCGGCGCGCACATGCTGGCCGGAGACGAGCGCCAGCACGGCGCCGATGACCAGGAATTGCATGCCGATGGTGGCGACGATGGAATTGGCGCCGGCACGATAGACGGCCAGACCGTTGATGAGGCCGATGGCGCCGCCGATGGCGAGCGGCACCAGGATCGCCAGCAGCGTGTCGGCACCATCCGACGGATTGAGCAGCAGCGCCATCACCGCCGCCATCATCACGGTGGCGCCGGTCGAGAGATCGAACTGCCCGCCGATGAGCACGATGGTCATGCCGAGCGCCACGATTCCGGTGATGACGCCCTGCTGCAGCACGGCGGCGATATTGGCCGGCGACAGGAATGGACCGGAGAGAAGGGACGCGCCGATCACCAGCACCAGCAGCACCGGCCAGATCGGCGTGATGAGGCGCCAGGGAGCGGAAGCGGCCGTCATTTCTGGTCGCCGTTGGAAATGAGCCTGCGGCCGCGGATGATCATGTCCACGACCTCGTCCTCATGCGTGTCCCGGGCGGTGAGCGCGCCGACGACCTCGCCGTTCTTGAGGACGACGATGCGGTCGGCGAGACGGAGCACGTCGCGCACATCATGGCTGATCAGCAGGATGCCGATGCCCTGGGCTCTGAGCCGCTTGATGAGCTCACCCACCTGCGCCGTCTCATGCGGACCCAAGGCCGCGGTCGGCTCATCCATGATGAGGAGCTGCACCTGGAAATGGATGGCCCGCGCAATGGCGATGGCCTGGCGCTGGCCGCCCGACATCTGGCGCACCGGACGCTCTATGTCGGTGAAATTGGGATTGAGATCGGTGAGCGCCTTGGCCGCTTCTTCGGCCATCTTCTTCTTGTCGAGGAAGCCGAAGCGGGTACGCAATTCGCGCCCCAAAAAGAAATTCGCCGGTGCGTCGAGATTATCGGCGAGCGCCAGCGTCTGATAGATCGTCTCGATGGCATAGAGGCGCGCATCCGACGGCGAGGCAAAGGAAACAGGCTTGCCGCCGACGCGGATCTCGCCCGAGGACGGCGGAAAGACGCCGGAGAGAATCTGCACCAACACCGACTTGCCGGCCCCGTTATGGCCGACCAGAGCCACGACCTCGCCGCCACTTACCGAAAGATCGACCCCTTTCAGCGCGTGCACGCCACCGAACTGTTTGGTGATGCCGACAAGGTCTACCAAGGCGCCGTCAGTCATAATGTCCCTTCCTGCCCCGAGACTAGGAAAGGCGACTATCAGAGTCAATAAATCAATTTCATTGTTTTACTTTAATGGAGTAACCTCTCAGCCATGCTTGATGGAAATTCAACGCCCCTTCCCGCACTTTCCGCCAATTCCGCCAGCAGGGTCCGCCACCACAACCGGCGGGTCCTGCTCCACGCTTTGCGTGTGCAGGGCAGTCTGTCACGCGCCGAGCTGGCGCGGGCGACCGGCCTCACCCCGCAGGCCATCGCCAATATCGTTGGGGATCTGATCGGCGCGGGTCTGGTGCGCGAGGCCGGACGGCGCAAGGCCAAGCGCGGCCAGCCGCCGATCGAGATCGAGATCGCCAAGGACGGCGGCTATGCGCTGGGCATCCGTATCGACGCGACTCATTATCATGCCGTGGCCGCCGATCTCGCCGGCGACATCATCGAGACGCGTGAAGGCGCGGCCCCCGCCGTGGCGGGCGACGACTGGCTTCAGTTCCTCGGCGGCATTTATGCCGATTTCGCCCAGCGTTTCGGCGCCGATCGCTGCTTAGGGCTAGGCCTGGTGACACCCGGTCCCTTCGACACGTCGTGGCCGGGCATACCGACACCGGGCGCCGTCTCTTCCCTGCAGAGCCGCGCCATCGCCGAGCAGCTTGCGGAGAAGACGGGCAGCGACGTGCTGCTCGAGAACGACGCGACCGCTGCGGCGCTTGGCGAGAAGCTCTATGGCGAAGCGCGCAATCTCAACGATTTCTTTTATGTCTTCATCGGCGAGGGTGTCGGCGGCGGCATCGTGATTCGAGCCGAGCCCTATCGTGGCAACCGCGGCAATGCCGGCGAGTTCGGCCATGCTATCATCGATCCCCATGGCCCCCAGTGCTATTGCGGCAATCGCGGCTGCCTCGGCCAATATCTTTCCCTGAGCGCCATGCGCCGAGATCTCGCCGAGGCCACAGCGCGCGGAGAAGATGCGGACACGGCGCTGGAAGGCTGGATCGCGCGCGCCGGCGAAGCGTTGTCCTTTGGCCTCACCACGGTCGAGAACCTCTTCGATCCCGAGACAATCATCATCGGCGGCGCAGCACCTCCGGCGCTGCTCGAAAAGCTTGTCGCGAATTTGCGGACGCTCAGGCCCTCGGTGCGCCAGGATTTCGGCGTCGACCGCTTGCGGCTCAGCACGCTCGGCGAAAGAAGTGCGGCACTCGGCGCCTCAGCACTGCCGATCCTCGCCGCGACGACGTCGGGACCGGCGAATGAAGCTCAAAGAGTTCTAGTACTTCTAGTTTGAGCTTTGCGAGCTCGTCATCATGATCCTGGAACATTTGAAGATCTGACGCAGTTAAGAACCACCGCCGAATCCTCTTGAAATTCCACTGGTAGGAAATTAAAGTTCCTGACGTGCAGGACGACCTGCGCCTTGACTACCCCCGGGGACGACCTCGTTTCGCCAGCACGAAAGAGGACGTCGCGTGGTATCCGGTTCGCACCCCTTGAACGCAGGTCCTTCGCCCTATCCGGCGGAAAATCACTTGCGAGCGAAAGAGCTCAACTGGCGCGAGCTCACCTTCCTTACCTTCCCACCACACTGCCCCTGAGCGACGCCATGGCTGGCCTGCGTCATCCATACACGCCAGCTGCCAGGGGTACTTTTTTTACATCGCGCACGATACGGCGCCGCGGTCCACGCATCGCGCGGATGCGCTGCCTTGCGCCGCAAAACAAGAAACACCCCATCGGAGGAAATGCATGAACAGCGAAGTTACCGCTTTGACGACGATGTTCACCGAGTTCTATTACTGGGTGACCGTCGTGATTATGTTTTTCATCCATGTCGGCCTGCTCGCCTATGAATTCGGCGTCACGCGGCCGAAGAACCTCAATCAGACGCTGGTACGCCACACGATGAGCCTGGCGCTCGTCACCGTGACCTGGTTCCTCTTCGCCTGGTGGATCTACTGGGCCTTCAGCAACGGCCCGTTCCTTTTCGGCGACCTCATCTCCGACAAGGCGACCGCCGCCGCTTTGCCCTGGGCCCCCGAAATGGGTCCCCATTTCCAGGACAATATCCAGGGCGTGTTCTGGGCCGCCTTCCTGCTCTTCTCCTGGGTGATGAGCGCCATCCTGTCGGGCGTCGCCATCGAGCGCGTGCGCACCGGCGCTTTCATGATCCTCTCGGTGCTGGTCGGCTCCATCACCTGGATCTGGCATGCTTCCTGGGGCTGGAACGCCAAGGGCTGGACGACACAATTGCTGGGCTTCCACGACGCCTATGCCTCGGGCGTCATCCATGCGATTGCCGGCGGCGCCTGCCTCGCCCTCACCATCGTGCTCGGCCCCCGCATCGGCAAATTCGGGCCGAATGGCGAGGTGCGCGAGATCAAGCCGCATAATTCCTTTCAGTCGGTGCTGGGCCTGTTCATCATCTATACCGGCTTCTGGGGTTTCTATGCGGCCTGCAACATCCCCATCATCGATGTGAGCCGCGACGCCGAGGCCGTGCGCTTCGCCGCCACGACGATCTACGGTACGCCCACGACGCTGTCGGCGATCACCTTCAACTTCCTGATGTCGCTCGCCGGCGGTCTCATGGGCGCCTATCTGGTGAGCCGCGCCGATCCTTACTGGACCTTGTCTGGCGGCCTCGCCGGTATCATCTCGGCATCGGCCGGCAACGACCTCTATCACCCGCTCATCGCCATGTTCATTGGCGCGGCAGGCGCAGTCATTGCCTTCAAGCTCCATCACTATGTCGAGCGACGCTTCCGCATCGACGATCCGGTGGGTGCCATCGCGGTGCATGGCTATGCCGGCGTCTTTGGTCTCATCGCCTGCGGTTTCGTTCTGTGGGGATATCCCGCAGCGCCGGCCGCACCCGATGTGCAGAACTGGGCCTCGTCCATCGGCTGGCTCGGCACCACGCCGGGCGGCGATCCCGCCATCAATCCGCTCGGCATGATCATCGGTGCGGTGCTCTGCTTCGGCCTGTTCGGCTTCCTCGCCACCTGGCTGGTGGCGAAGGGTCTGCAGCGCCTCGGCATCCTGCGCGAACCGGCTGAGGTCGAGCTTGCCGGCGCCGACACCTGGCACAACCGCGACATCTATCCCTATGGCGCCGGTGTCGTGACCGAGTTCGAGGCGCTCGAACGCAATGAAGCCGCGCGGCTGTGAGCAACAACGACATCATTGAGGAGACACCGTCATGCAAACCGGACTGACCGACTGGACTGAACTCGACAAGATCGGCGCCTTCTATCCCTTCCAGGGGCTGGAATGGCTTCTGGTCGCCGCCGCCTTATGCTTCTGGATCTGGTGGCACTATCGCTGCATCATCGATGAGAACAAGGAGATGAACGAGGCGGCGGATTATTACCGCCGACACGGCATCGCCAATTGCCTCACCGAGGACGGCAAGCCGAGGCGGCCGGCAGCGAAGAAGTGACCTGAAAGCGAACGGCCCCCGGCGGAGCACCCTCCGCCGGGAACCTCGCAACCCTCAAAGGGTTGACAAGCGGCATCGCTCGTTGGCACATAGCCACATGCTCGAGATCGACACGCACATCGTTGCCCGGTCTGCCGGCATCCCAACAGGCGGGATGCGGGCTGATCGAGCACGCTGAAAAGCGTATCGCAGAGCCGCAAGCCCCGCCGGATATGGACGGGGCTTTCTGTTGGACATGGCGTCCCGTCCATCGGCAATTCGATGGAGTGAAAAATGGCCCAGAACATCTACGATAAACCCGACTTCTTCGCCGGCTACAGTCAATTGCACCGTCAGGTGCATGGCCTTGCCGGCGCCGCCGAATGGCCGGCGGTTAAGTCCCTACTCCCCGATCTAGAGGGCAAGCGCGTCGTCGATCTCGGCTGCGGCTTCGGCTGGTTCGCCCGCTTTGCCAGGGAGAACGGTGCCGCCTCGGTGCTGGGGCTCGATCTTTCCGAGAAGATGATCGCCCGCGCCAGGGCCGACACGTTCGATCCAACCATCCAATATCGCATCGCCGATCTCGAGCGGCTCGATCTCCCTGAGGCGTCCTTCGACTTCGCCTATAGCTCGCTCGCTTTTCACTATATCGAGGATTTCGGCCGGCTGACACTGAGCGTGTTTCGCGCCCTTGTTTCCGGCGCCCGGTTCGTCTTCACCATCGAGCACCCGATCTACATGGCGCCTTCTCATCCCGGCTTTGTGATCGATGCCGAAGGGCGCAAGACGTGGCCGCTCGACAGCTATGCGCAGGAAGGTCCGCGCGTGTCGGACTGGCTCGCCAAGGGCGTCGTCAAGCAGCATCGCACGCTGGGCACGACGCTCAACGCGCTGATCGGCGCCGGCTTTGCTGTCCGGCATGTTCAGGAATGGGCGCCGACGCCGGAGCAGGTCGAGGCGACGCCCGATCTCGCCGAGGAGAATGAGCGGCCGATGATTCTGATTGTTTCAGCGACGCGCTGACCCGCCGAAAGACCGTGCGGCGGGGCGGCGGTGCATCCCCGCCAGATCAAGGCGAGCCACGACGCTCTGGTATCCGTCTCAGCGTCCCACGTTCAATGGGGCAGATCAAATGCCTGGCCCGACGATCGCAGGTCCTTCAGCGTCTTGTTGAGGCAGTTCCCCGCCCGGTCTCCGTGTACTGATTCCGCGACTCCCGTGATCGTAATCATACCAGCCTGATTGTCCGGCGTCATATAAATGGCGCGCCCGTCCTTCCGCAGCTGAGAAAAGTAGTAGGCATGAGCAATCCCCTCGAATTCGCAATATATCAAGTATGGGAAGCTCTTGTACGATACGTCCTGGGCAGATGATTGCTGCCCTTGAAGCGCAACGCCAAGCACCATCGTCGCGGCGGCGACGAGCATACTGAGTTTCCGCATCGGCGCGTTCATGTTCAAGCCGCTTTTGCACGAAGAAGGTGTCATCGATGGGGCTCCTCTTTTGCAGGACTGCTTGTGTCTATGGCACGACCCAAACTTTCCTTCGGCACTTCAATCGTTGGTCATCCTAGTCCGGGAGCGAGGCGATCTCGTAGAACAACAGGATACCAGCGCTCGGCGTTCCGAAATACTTGGTGAAGAGATCGCGGAACTCCGGCGATGTGTAAGCCTTGGTCAGCGCCCTATCGACAATCAGCCGCAGATTGTCATTGTCGCGGGCCATGGCCAGCGCCACGGCGACGGTGGTGAACCGGCGATCAAGCTCCACCACGCTTCCATCGGCGAGCTGGTTGGCCGCCGCCTCGACAAGGATGGCAAGGTCGCCGAAGAAGACATCTGCTCTGGCGTCAGTAAGGGCGGCGACGCCTGCCGCATAGTCCTCGACGGGCAGGGTCACCACATCCAGCTGGAAATGGTGGATACGCTCGTCCACCCACTTCGCGGCCGTCGAGCCCTTGACCACGGCGATGGTCCGCTGGTTCAGGATGCGGGCGGGCGAACCGCGCCAGATGGCCCCTGTGGCTGGCTTGCCTTCAAGGATCTCGCGCAGCCCGTTGGGCGCATTCGCACGCATGATCGCCCCAACGCCACTCGGATAGATAGGCAGCGAGAAGCTCGCATCCTTGCGCGCGGACAGGCTCACCGTATCGCCGCCGCAGAGCAGATCGATCCGACCCTGCTGAAGGGCGTTATAACGATCTTCGATGGGCACCGCTTCCCACTTTACAGTCAGGCTTGGAAGGTTGAGTTCCGTCTTGATCTCATCGGCGACCTTCTGACAAAGGACGACGGAGAAACCCGCGGGCTGTCCCGCCTCGTCCTTGTAGGAGAACGGACGTTCGCCATCGTGATAGCCGAGCGTCAGCGCGCCTGTCGTGCGGATCCGATCGAGAGTGTCCGCCCTGGCCATCGACGACAGGCCCAAAGGAACCAGAAGCATCAGCGCGAGGAACCATGCAGCCCTCTTACTCCCGAGAGCACCAGGGGCGCGCTTGGTCTGAGTTTGAGCATAATGCATATCGAGCCTCCCTTAAGCGCAGCTGAAGCGATGCGATGGATCGCAAGCCGCTAGGCGCTGATGGTCTTGGTGTTTACGAAGCGGGGGGCTATGAAACCCCAGATTATGAAGCCGACGCACATGACCAGAACGCCGCCAATCACTGCCGTGGCGCCGGAGGCATAGACGGCATAGGTGCTATAGAGCATGGCGACCAGCACGACGATCATGTTCAGCGTATATTTGCCGCCGGAGACACCTGCGTTCCTCATCATCACGGCGAGCGCCGAGAGTGCCACTATGTAAGGAATCACGTTGGTTACGACCGACAGACTCACCAGCGCGCTGAACTGCTCGTTAAGCGTGGGTGAGATCGTCATGAGGGCCATAAGCGTCTGTACGATACCGAGTACGATCATGCCTCTTATCGGAGCGCCCTTGCTGTTGATCTTCGAAAACAGAGCCGGGAACATGCGATCGTCCGCGGCCGCCTTTCCCGTCTGTGCGACTGTAAACTGCCAGCCCAGCAACGAGCCCACGCATGCGATGACGGCCAGCACCATGATGATCCAGCCTATGGTCGGATTGAACATCTTGGCATAGGCAAGCCCGAAGGGGCCGGTCGATGCGGCAAGCTCAGCGTTCGGCACGATGCCCTGGATGACGGTGGTCGACAGGATGTATATCACCGCAGCACCCAGGGTGCCGAACATGCAGGCGAGCGGCACATCGCGTTTGGGGTTCTCCACGGCGTTGGAATTCTGTGCAGCCGATTCCATCCCAAGGAATGCCCATAGCGTCAATGTGATGCTGGAGCCCATGCCTTGGACCAATGTCAGGTTTTGCGGATTCCAGGCGGCGTTGAAGGTTTCCTTGTTGAACCAGAACCAGCCGATGATGGAGAGCAGGCCGACGGGAATGATGACGCCCCATACGGTCACCGCTCCGATCTTGCCGGTAATGCCCGGCCCCCCGAAATTAGCGATCGTCGTCAGCCACAGAAGAATGATCACGCCGATGCAGGTGGCTATGGGTGTCGAGGACAGCCAAGGCAGGAAGGTCGCGAGATAGCCCACCGCCGAGATGGCGATGGCGACATTGGCGATGACGAGCGACAGAAAATAGAGAAAGAAGACGGTGAAGTAGCCGTCCTTGCCATAGGCATCCTCGGCGTAGGCCGCGAGACCGCCCTGCCTCGAGTTGAACAGGCCCGCCTGGGCAAAGCCCCAGGCGATGGCCATGGATCCCACCGCCGTGACCAGCCAGGACAGAAGGGAGATCGCGCCGACCTTGGCCATGTTGCTGGGCAGCATGATGATGCCCGAACCCATCATGTTCACCGCAACAATGAAGGTCAGCTGGATGAGATTCATTTTTTTCGGTTGAGCTGTCTCCGCCATGGCGTTCTCCCTGAATGCCCACCCCTACTCGCGAACCACATAGGTGTGGAACACGATGCGTCCGTCGACGCGCTCCTGGAACACCCCCTGCACTTCATAGTTGAAGCCCGGGAACCTGTTGAACGACTCCTGAAAGGCCCGGAGATAATCGATCATGGGCTGGGCCTTTTCAGTCCAGCGCTCGCCTGGAACAACGACACCGATCCCCGGCGGATAGATCAGAGCAAGCGTCGCCGAGACGCGATCTCTGATCTGGTCGAGAGGAAGATATTCAACGTCATTGGACACCAGTGCCTGATAAGCATCCTCGGCGGTCATGGCCTGTTCGGGGAAGCTGGATGCACGGAAACAGCCGCGTTGCAACCCTTTGATATCGGCGCTCTTGTAGAAACTGTGCATTTCATTGCATACCTGCCGGATAGAATATCCATCATAGCGGTCGCTATGCGCGGCATAGAGTGTCGGCAGGACGTCGGCCAAGGGCGCATCGCGGTCCCAGAGATTCTTGAACTTGACGAGCTTGGCGATGAGCGCATTGAGTTTGCTCTCATCCTCGGCCGGCGTCATCAGGAACAGGATGCTGTTCAGATCGCACTTCTCGGGAACGATACGTTCTTCGCGCAGGTAATTCGCGACGACCGTCGCGGGTACGCCGAAGTCGGCATATTCACCGGTCTTGCGAGTGATCCCCGGCGTCAGCAGCATGAGCTTGTTGGGGTCCACCATGGCATAGCCCTCGGCATAGCCGGCATAGCCGTGCCATTTGCCCTTGGGGTCGAATACCCAGCACTGCTGCTCGCGCTTCAGGACGTCAGTCGGCAGGCTCTCCCACGGAACATTCTTCGCATCCTTGGTAAAGTCCGAGTTTTTGATCGTCACGACGTCCGGGACGAATGGATCAAAGAACCACTGTTCCTCCGGGGTCTTTCCCGCCTTGGTATAGAATGCGCCGAACTCCCGGAACTTCTTGCGCACCTCGATACCGAGCTCGATGCAGTGATCCCACAACATCTCGCCGGACTTGCCTTCATGCACCTTCGCGTTCACCTCCAACGAGGCAAAGAGCGGATAGAAGGGCGAGGTCGAGACGTTCATCAGGAAGGATTCATTGAAGCGCTTGTGATCGATGAAACGGCGCTGACCGTCAATATGCTGGTCACGCTTGTGGATCTGCGAAGCCTGTGAGAAGCCCGCGCCCTGTTTATGCACCGATTGCGTCGAGAACAGCCCCGGCATCTCGGGTCCCAGCGTTTCGAGCCGCATGGGACTGTGATCCTTGAACAGCGGGTGGAACGCATTGTAGCCGATCCAGGCTTCGTCCCAGAGCACGTAGTCACAGAGATGTCCGATCTTCTCCATCACCTTGCGCACATTGTAGACCGTGCCGTCATAGGTCGCGAGCTGGATGCAGGCCAGCCGGAAGGGGCGCTCGGCCATGTAAAGATCCGGATTCTTCATCAACGGATTGGCGCGGATCTGTTTGCGCAGATAGTCCTCATCCCAGGCATCCCAATCTACCGCCCCGATCATGCCGAAGGAATTGCGGGCGGTGGGCAGGAAGACCGGAATGGCGCCAGCCTGAACCAGAGCCCCCTGATGCAATGACTTGTGATTATTGCGGTCGAAAAGCACGAGATCGCCCCGCCGCAGTACAGCGTTAGTGACGATCTTGTTCGAGGTGGAGGTGCCATTCAGCACAAAATAGGTCTTGTCGGCGCCGAACACCTGTGCCGCATAACGCTGCGCATGCGCCGCGGCGCCCTCATGTATCAGAAGGTCGCCCAGATCGACATCGGCGTTGCACAGGTCATTGCGGAAGATACTCTCGCCGAAATGCTTGAAGAAAAGCTGGCCTGCCGGGGATTTTCGATAGAACTGGCCGCCCTGGTGACCTGGGCAGTCGAAAGCAATATTCGCCTCCACGTCATAGGCCATGAGCCCGCCGAAGAAGGGCGGCAGCAAACTCATGCCATAGTGGATGAGACTGGAGACGATCTGCTTGGCATAGAACTGCGGCGTCTGCTGGCCAAGATAGACATAGCCATCGACCTCGCCCGTCATCTCGACCACCATGAGGTCAGCGACCTCATGCGAGTCAGCGAGCGCCCAGATTGGAATCTTGAACCCGATCTCCCTTACGGCGCGACCAAGTGATCTCGCCTTCTCACGGCGTTCGCCATCGACGAATATCAGATAGGCGCCGACATCCGCATCTTCGGAGACGTCCCGCTCATAGCTATCGCTGACCTCGACCTCGAAGCGCTCCGCCTCAAGGCTGGCCAAAAGCTCCTTCGTCTGTGAATTATCCTTATCCACGATCGCCACGATCTTGAGAAGCTTGTGGAACTGGATGGGAACGGTCGGAGCCTTCACCGAGCGCGGAATCACGTAATCACTCCTTCAGGCAGTCGACGAGATACCGCCGGCCGTCGGCAGTCGGCTCGAAGCGCAGACCATGGATGTCGGTTTCAAAGCCCGGAAACTTGCCGTCGAACTCCCGCGCGAACTTCATATAGTCGAGGATGGATTTGGTCGCCGCGCTGATCCGCTCGCCCGGCATGATCAGCGGAATGCCGGGTGGATAGGGCACCAGCATCACCGCCAGGATGCGGCCCATGAGATGGTCGATTTCCACACTTTCGACCGCGCCGTGAACAAGGCGCTCATAGGCGTCGGCCGGCCGCATCGCCATTTCCGGCAGCACGGTGTACATGTCGCGCTGCGCCGCCGGCACCTTGTCATCGCGATACACCTTGTGAATGCTGTCGCAGAGATCGCGCAGTCCCATCGTTTGATACGCATCCGGATGCTTTTCGACAATTGCGGGAAACACCCGGCTCAGCGGCGCGTTCGCATCATAAAGATCCTTGAAATTCAGGAGCTCGGTGACGAGTGTGCTCCACTTGCCCTTGGTAATGCCCATCGAGAAGAGCACGAGGAATGAATAGAGCCCGGTCTTCTCGATCTCGATGCGGCGGGTAGACAGGAAACGGGTGACCACCGCGGCCGGGATACCCTGCTTCTGCATGGCACCATCGGCTGAGAGGCCCGGGCTGAGGATCGTCACCTTGATCGGATCGAGGAGGACGTGGTTCTCGGCCAGATCCTTGAACCCGTGCCATTTGTCGCCCGGCTTGAGAACCCACCTCGGTCTCTCGCTTTTCGGTTCCTTGGCCATGGCATCAGGCTGCCAGACCTCAAACCACCAGTCCTGCTTGAGATCCTTACGGACCGCAGTCATCGCATTGCGGAAATTCAAGGACTCATCGATCGTTTCCTGCACGATCGCACGGCCGCCCGGTTGTTCCATCATTGCGGCCGCCACGTCGCATGAGGCGATGATGCCGTATTGCGGTGAGGTCGATGTGTGCATCATGAACGATTCATTGAACCGCGCCATGTCCAGCTTGCGCTTCTTGGCGTGCTGGACATGAATCATCGATGCCTGGGACAAGGCCGCGAGAAGCTTATGGGTCGAGTGAGTGGCGAAGGTTATCGCGTTTTCGGACCTTTGCGCGTCCCGCGACGAGATGGCGTGATAGCCGTCATAGAACTCGTGGAAGTTGGCATAGGCATACCAGGCCTCGTCGAAGTGCAGCACTTCGACATTGTCGCCTATCGTTTCCTTGATCTTGTCGATATTGTAGCAAAGCCCGTCATAGGTCGAATTGGTCATCACCATCAGCCGGACCTTACCGCTCGTGTCCTTGGCAAAGGGGCTTGCGGCGACCTTCTTCTTGATCGATTGCGCTGTGAACTGATCGCGCGAGATCGGGCCGATAATTCCCAGACCATTCCGGGATGGCGTCAGGTAGATTGGCGTTGCGCCCGTCATGATGAGCGAATGCAGGATCGACTTGTGACAGTTGCGATCGCAGAGCACGAGATCGCCCCGCGACACCATGCCGTGCCAGACGATCTTGTTCGATGTGGAGGTGCCGCCGACGACGAACATCACCTCATCGGACCCGAAGATGCGCGCGGCGTTGCGCTCGCCTTCCGCAATCGGGCCTGTATGGTCCAGCAGCGACCCGAGCGAGCCGACAGAGACGGAGACATCCGAACGGACGGTGTTCTCGCCGAAGAATTCGTAGAATAGCTGTCCCACCGGGCTTTTCCGGAAGCCGACACCGCCCCCGTGCCCCGGCGTGTGCCATGAGTAGCTGCCATGCAGCGTGTAGTCCATCAGCGCCTTGAACATCGGCGGCGGAAGGCGCTCTATATAGACTTCCGCGGCATGCACGATCGCCCGCGCCAGAAACTCGGCGGAGTCTTCGAACAGATGCATGAAGGCATTGGCATGTTTTAGCACACTCGTCGGCACATTCGCGGCCGTATGCGTATCACCGAAGAGAAAGATCGGCAGCTTCTCGTTGCGGGCGCGCTTGGCGACCAGGACCTCCTCGAGTATCTCCCATTGTTTGGGAGAATTCTCGGCGCCGTCCACCGAGATGAGCCAGCAGGACTCATTATTGAAGACGGTGGCCAGCCGGTGCGCATCGGCGTAACTCAGCCCCGAAACGGTCCGAAAATTCCTCTTCTCGATCTCCGCCGCAAGCTGCCGCATGCCGCGGCCGGCGGCGCTCTTCGCTTCAAAATCTTCGTCAATGATCGCAATTGGGAAAGCGTCTCGCAGATTCATCGCTGACTCCATCGGAGGCCATTTCGGCACGGCGTATGAGACACGACATTCACGCTTGGATTCGGGCCATGCCCGCCAATCTGAATTTCACCCTATCATGATTTTCGGAAGGAGAAAATAGTCCGCAATGGCGCACTCGTTGGATCTCGTCGCCCAAGTGTTACGCCAGCAGAAATCCAACGCGTATGCTGCGCATAGGGCGGGCTTCGCATCGGGCACTCGGCTTCCGGAACGTCCTTCCTCCACATCCATTTAGGCTCCACAGGCGAGATTGCCGGTGTTATGTTCGGCTGGGCAGCCTGTCCAAGCCAGGAAGTGAGCACCCCCATGAATGGCAAGCCTGAGAATATCAAGGAGCTCGAGGGCGACAAGGAACAGCTCAAGGGAAAGGAATATCTGAAGGAGCTTAGGAAGCTCCAGACAGAGCTATGCGTTCTCCAGGAATGGGTGAAGCACACCGGCCAACGGATAATCATCCTGTTCGAGGGTCGCGATGCCGCGGGCAAGGGAGGCCTCATCCGGGCGATCACCGAGCGCGTGAACCCGCGTGTTTTTCAAGTCGTCGCGCTGCCCGCGCCCTCGGAGCGCGAGAAAAGCCAGCTGTTTATCCAACGCTATATCGGGAGATTTCCTGCCGCCGGCGAAGTGATCATTTTCGACCGCAGCTGGTACAATCGTGCCGGCGTCGAGTGGGTCATGGGCTTCTGCACCAAGGAGCAATACGAAAAATTCCTCAAGCTGGCGCCGCTTATCGAACGGCAAATCCGTGAGGAAGGCATCCTGCTGATCAAATATTGGCTGGAAGTGAGTAACGCCGAGCAAAAGCGTCGTTTTGAAGCGCGCATCGATGATCCGATGCGGCAGTGGAAGCTTTCATCCATGGACTTGCCATCGCGCGAACGTTGGTACGAATATTCTCGCGCTCGCGACCGGATGCTCGATGCCACCGACACCGAGAGCTCCCCCTGGCATATCGTGCGCTCCGACGACAAGCGACGAGCAAGGCTCAATTGCATTGCCGATCTCCTGTCGCGCATTCCCTATGAGCAGGTGTCGCGTTCCAAGGTGAAACTGCCCAAGCGCTCGGACAAACACGCCTATGACGACCAGGCGACAATGAAACACCGCCGTTGGATTACCGAAAAATACTGACCGGTGGCGGTCGGGAGGAAGAAGAATGGCCCAAATTCTGAAACCGGACGATCTCAAAAAAATTTCCGAAGACGCCATAATGGAGCAACTCAAGGAGGACCTCGCGAAGAAGCGCCAGTCCGATCAGGCAAACGAAGATATGAAAAAGGCCTTCCAGTCGCGCGATGTCGCTCCGCAAGCCGCCGAGCGTATCAATGCGGCAGTTCGTGCCGCGGCCAGCCGGGGAGTGCGGGAGGTCCTGGTGCTCCGGTTCCCCGCGAGCTTCACCAATGACGGCGGGCGCAGCATCAACAATGCCGAGCCGGATTGGCCGAATTCACTCGAGGGCTTTGGCAAGCGGGCGTTCCAGTATTTCGAGAAGGAGCTCCGGCCCCTTGGATTCAAGGTGCGCGCCGAGATCGTCAGCTTTCCCGATGGAGTGCCGGGCGATGTCGGCATGTATCTGGCCTGGTAGGGCGGCGCGTTTCCAGCATATGCGAAGACGTGTCCTTCCCATGAGGAGGCTTCCATAGCTTGGTCTTCGAGACACTGGAACGAGCCGGCCTGTTGGCGAAGATCGGCGTCACCATGATTTTCGGCGACCGCGAGGATACGAGGCAATCCTATCTCACCGGCATTTCAGCCCTCCCTTCTCAATGTCCTTGATATTGGCCGCAGATTACAGCCCATCAAATCACCGTTACTCTGGCTCGCATTGATAAGCAGTCGCCAAAGCAGTATACAATCATTAGCAGTCCGTCTTTCCGCGCGCCTTTCATGCGCAAGGGAGGCAGAGCAAGGTCCTTTCACTATCATTCGTCGAGTGCCGATTTGAACGAGTAGCATACGAAAGTGGATCTGCATGATCACGGCCCCTGAAGTGCATGCATACAGGTGGTTGTCGACGCGAACGGGCGCCACAAATCGGCCGGGATGCCGGAACCTGTCTGGAGGGGGCGCGGACTTAAGGGAACGCCTGTGTGGTCAGCAGCAATGTGGATCGAGGATGCCCCCATTCGTGCCTGCGGTAGCGCGCCTGGGAGCGTTCATTTTCTCCGCCCCGCTCTTTGCCCGTCTGACCTGTGCGGAGGAGGCAAGTAGCGATCAGCTGCACCCTGTTGCGATTGAGCATCTTCCGGTTTTCATCACAGCTCCGGGGCAGACCGACATCCTCTTCAACGTCGTCGTTGGTTTTCTCCTACTGTTTGTTTTCCTGCTGGGCGTCTTTTATTTCAAGCTTCATGCACTGCCCGAGCACATGGCGCATCGGACGAGCAAGGTGCAGATGGAGATCGTGGCCGTCCTGTGCGTCATCTCCCTTTTCACGCACAATCACATTTACTGGATTGCGGCACTGCTGCTGGCGATGGTTGAACTGCCGGATTTCTCGAGTCCATTGTCATCGATGGCGGGGTCACTCAGGCGGCTGGCCAAACAGGATGACCCTCCGCACCCACAGGCCACCGATAGTGCGGAAACGGGCGTCGAGGCCCCCCCTCCGCATGACGTCGTCAAAGCATCGAAAGTCGATGCTGGAAAGAAGCTCAGCCATGTTTGAGTTGATGCTGTGCTCGATGCTCACGATCCTTCCGGATTACCTCTACCGCCGGTATGTTCAAGACAAACGCATAGGTCGCGAAATTACCTTCACCACGATGTGGTACGAGTTGCGCTATGGCATCACCGGCTGCCTTCTGCTCACGATCTCGCTGGTAACGCTTATTTTCTACTTTCATCCCTCGACGAAGCAGGTCACGGCCTTGTTCCGGACCGTGAGCATCATGCCCGAGTCCGTCGGCCGCGTCGCCGAGGTGTATGCGACCGTGAACGAAAAGGTCGAGGCGGGTGCTCCGTTGTTCCGGCTCGACGATTCCGGAGCAGAAGGCCGCGGTGGAAACTGCCCGTCGCCGCATCCTCGAGGTCGAGGCTGAGACAAAAGTCGCTGAAGCAGAACTTGCCGCGGCGGATGGCCTGATCCAGCAGGCCCAGGGCGCGTATCAGCAAGCGGTAGACGAACTGGAGGTCAAGGCCGAACTCGTGAAAAAAGATGTCGTCTCGCGGCGTGAAGTGGAGCGCCTTCAGGTCGCCGTGGACGGACGGAAGGGCGCGGTAGACGCTGCGACGGCCAACAAGCAGACACTTCAGACGAAGATCAGCTCGCTTCTGCCCGCCCAGAAGGCAAGTGCGGAATCAGCTCTGGCGCAGGCGCAGGTCGCGCTGGACAAGACGCTTATCAGTGCCTCGGTCAGCGGAACGGTCCAGCAGTTCACGCTCAGGCGGGGCGATATTGTGAATACCTTGATACGGCCTGCAGGCATCCTGGTGCCGACCGATGCCGGACGTGGCCGGCTGATTGCGGGCTTCGGCCAGATCGAGGCCAACGTGATGAAACCCGGCATGATCGCCGAGGCCACCTGCATAGGCAAACCTTTCACGATCATTCCGTTGGTCGTGGCCCAGGTGCAGGATGTCATCGCCGCCGGCCAACTCCGGCAGGGGGATCAACTGCTCGACGTGCAGAACATGGCGGCGCCCGGAACAATCACCGTCTATCTGGAGCCGCTCTTCAAGAATGCGCTGGACGGCATTCCGCCTGGCAGCAGCTGCATTGCCAATGCCTACAGCAACCATCACGACGAAATCGAATCGCCCGATACAGGCACCTTGCGCGGGATATTCCTGCATGCCGTAGACGCCCTGGCACTCGTGCACGCCATGATCCTCCGCATGCAGGCGCTGTTCCTCCCGGTGCAGACACTAGTTTTCCAGGGACACTGATGGCGGCCTGGCGTTAGCTCTCTAACTCCTCGGCCTCGCATCGAGGGTGGCGATCGCCTGCTCCAGGAGGGCTCTCGTGCGTTCGGCAGTCGCGTCATCCATAAGCGAGGGATCGAGATAGAGATCGAGCCCCGGCGCATGCTCGCTGATCAGGTTCGACACCACCCCGCCGCTGGCGCGCACGCCATCGATCACATAGGGCACGACCGGCCGGCTGATGCCCTTCATCTGGATGGGCGGCAGGGAATGGGCGGCGAAGATCTCGCTCACCAGCGCATAGGTTTCGTAGGAGAGCACAATCTGGCCCGGCCCGGCGATGGATTGCAGCCGCGCCGCCAGGTTGGCCTCCGCGCCGATGATCGTATAGTCCATGCGGTCGGCGCTGCCGAAATTGCCGACATTGCAGAAGCCGGTATTGATGCCGATGCGGACCTGGAAGCGCTGCTCGACGCCCTCGCCGCGCCATTTCGCATTGAGCTCGGCGGTGCGCGCTTGCATCTCCAGCGCCATCCTGAGGCAGGCCAACGCATCCTCGGTGACGCCTTTGGTCTCGGGATCACCGAAGAAGATCAGGATCGCATCGCCGATGAACTTGTCGACGGTGCCGCCATGGCGCAGCGCGATGGTCGACATTTCGGTGAAATACTCGTTGAGCAGATGGGTGATCTCTTCCGGCTGCAGCTGCTCGGTGGTCGCCGTGAAATCCTTGATGTCGGAGAAGAAGATGGTGAGCTTCTTGCGCTCGGTCTGGATCGCAACATCCTTTTCGCCGGCGAAGATGCTCTTGTAGAGCTGCGGCGAGAGATAGCGAGAGATCTTCATCGAGACGGCGGCCAGGAAGGCATTGTTCGTCTCGAGCTCGCGGTTCATGCCGGCGATCAGGCCGGATTGCCGGCGCTGCCAGCCGACCACGCCGAGGCCGAACAGCGCCATGATGCCGAAATAACTCATGAGATATTTGAAGGAGAACAGGTTCTTGGCGATCGGCTGGTCGACGATGACCTCCTGGATGCCGCGCACATCGCCCACCTTCCAGTCATGCTTCGGGCTTTCGGGATGGCTGTTGTGACAGGCGACGCAGGGGGCAGACATGAGCACAGGCGCAACCAGGCGCACGCGCCCGTTGAAATTGCTCCAGGACACCTGATTGATCACAAGGCTCGGGTCGCTTCTCAGCTGCTTGAGCGAGTCCTGCTCGAAGCCGTCGAGCTCATGCGGTGCCCGCCCCTTGAACGGATAGTCGGAGACGAAGCGATAGGTGATATTGCCCTGCTGCTCGCCGATCACCTTGCCGAGCTCGATGGAGAGCGTCGCCGGGATCGGGATGGCGCCCAGCACATCGGCATAATTGTGGATGACCCGGGTTTCACCGGAATGCGCCAGCACGCGGCCGACAACATTCTTGGCATAATAGCTGCGCACGCTGGTGATGACGGAATTGAGGTCACTGGCCTGGAGACGGAGCGACCCTTCGGCGAGATTGCGTAGATCGAGCCAGGCCGCCAAAGGCAGCCCGGCCAGAAGCAGCAGCACACCGATGGCGATCGCCCAGCCCGGCAAGCTGCCGCGGGCCGTCGTCTCCTGAGGGCTGGTCATGGAGGAATCACCCGTGTCTCCGAACCGGAAACAGATACTTTGTCCGAGAATCCTTGCCGCTGGCAATGCCGGGAATAGTTTCACGGCAGGCCCGCCGCCGCGCACGCCCGGCCGGGATCGTGACGGCCGTCGAACAATATGAGAAGAGTCTGCATGATTCTCGTTACGGGTGCGGGTGGCTACATCGGAGGCAAGGCGGTCTATCGCCTGCGGGACCTCGCAATGCCGGTCGTCGCCATGGGACGCGACGAGGCGCGGCTTCGCAAGTCTGTGCCGCCGGAGACGCCCTTGGCCATTGCCGACTATGACGATCCCGGAAGTCTGGATCGGGCCTTCGCCGGAATCACCGGCTTGTTGTTCGTGGCCGGCGACGGCTTTGCCGGCGACATGATGCGCCAGCATGCCAATGTCATAGACGCAGCCGAACGGCAGAGGATCGCCCATGTCGTCTTTACCAGCATCGTCGATATCGAGGATAGCTCACCCTTCTACTATGCGACGGTCTATCGGGACGCCGAGCAGCGGCTCGAGGCGTCGCGCTTCGCGGTTGCCATCATCAGATGCGGCCTCTACTGCGAATTCATCCATCGGCACTGGCTGGCGGAGCCCATGATCTCGCTTCCGCTGGCGGATGCGCGCATCGCGCCTGTATCGCGCGATGATGTCGCCGACGCCGCGGTCGAGGCGGTGGTCGAACGGGCCGACGGCGTCTGGAATATGACCGGATCCAGATCCTATTCGATGCCCGAAATTTCGCGCGTGGCAAGCGCGGCCATGGGGCGGGGATTCACCTACCGGGACTGCCCACCGGATGAATATCTGACCCGGCTTGAGGCGGAGCTGGATGATCCTTGGCCAGTAGCCTTCTCCAGCATGTGCGCTTCGATCCGCGAAGGACGATTTGCGCAGGTGTCCGCGCGGTACCCGGCCTCCGCGACGCGCCGGCCGGAGGATTTCGAGAGCTACCTTCGCCGAAACTCGACTGCCGCCTGTCCGACAAGCACTGAAGATCTTCCGTCCTGATTCAATCCAAGCTCATCGCAAGCCAGAGCAAATCCCGCCGGCGTTGAAGACTCTGGTGAAATGGATTTGCTCCACCCCGCGGACTGAGCAAGTGACCTAACGTTATATACATGTTATGTAACGCCTTGCGCGATACAGCAAATCCATTTGGGCAAGAACAGGCCAAGGCGGCCGGGTCATGGGAGAGACGGGACATGTGCGATCATTGCAAGGAATATGGGATAGGCCGGAGAGACCTGCTGAAGATCGGCGCGGTGAGCCTCGTGGCCCTCGGACTTGGCGGTCTGTCACGGCAGGCACGCGCCGCCGAGGGCGCGCCGACCGCGCTCACCCCCGATGAAGCCCTGGCCCAGCTGAAAGCGGGCAATCAGCGCTATGTCGACCATCCGGAGCTCTGCTCGATCGACCTGGCGAAGCAGCGCGGCGCGGTTGCCGGACACCAGGCTCCCTGGGCGACGATCATCAGTTGTGCCGACAGCCGTGTGCCGCCGGAGCTGATCTTCGGTGGCCACGGCGTCGGTGAGATCTTTGTCGCGCGCAACGCCGGCAACCTCGTCGACACTGCGACCCTGGGCACGGTCGAATACGGCGCCGCCGTGCTCGGCTCGCCGCTCATCGTCGTCCTCGCCCATACGAGTTGCGGGGCGGTGAAGGCCGCCTGCGATGTCGTCAGCAAGAACGCGACCTATCCGGGTTCCATCGGCCCGATGATCGAGCCCATTCTGCCGGCCGCGATCGCGATGCGGAAAGATACCGGCGATTTCGTCGATAACACTGCCCGCGAAAGCGCCAGGCGGACCGCTAAGCGGGTCTCCGCCGCGAGCACGCTGATCGCCGGCCTCGCCGGCGCCGGTAAGGTCAAGATCACCGCGGCGATTTATGATTTGCAGACAGGCATGGTCAGTTATCTCGATTGAGATGGCCGCAACGCCTTTCCTTGCAACCATCACGCCAAGGCCAGCCATGCTCTTCCACACCGCTGCAGCATCTCTCGCGCGAGTTCTTTCAATTGTCCTGTTCTTGACCAGCGCGGCGATTGGCAGCGCTGCGTCCGATCAGCCGGCCACGACAGGCCGGGTCGTTATCCTGAGCGGCGAACGCTTGACCATCGCCGATATCGTGGACATCGCCGAAGGCAGAGCCACGATCGCGGTGTCGGCGGAGGGGATGGAGAGAATTCGCACGGCCCGCGCCGTCGTCGATCACTATATCGAAAAGGGACTGCCCGCTTACGGCATCACCACGATGTATGGAGCCGACTTCCAGACCACCCTGCCGCCCGACGCGATGCGGCGCTTCGGGCGCATCAATATCATTCAGGAAGCGACGCGGGTCGGTGACGGGACGCTGCCGTTGGTTGAGCGCGGCACCATGCGCGCGGCATGGGCGTTGCTCGTCAACAGTTTCGCGCGGGGCTTCTCGGGCGCCAGCCCCGATCTTGTCGCGACGCTGATCGAGCGGGTGAATGGCAATGCCGTTCCCGATAATGTCGAATACGGCAACTCCATGGGCGATGCGGACCTGACCGCCAATGCCCAAGCCGCGATGAGCCTGCTGGCGGACCCGAAATTCGAGCTGAAGGCAGGAGAAGCGACCAATCTCCTGACCCATAACTTCATCACCGTCGCTTATGCCGCGCAGGTGGTGCGCCGCGCCGAGGCCTTGCTGCGCGCAGGAAACTGCACTCGCCCTCACCATCGAAGGCTTTCGCGCCAATCTGGCGCCGCTGAGAGAAGTCGGCTCACGACAGGATGCCTCGCGCTCGCAGCAGAATATTCGCAATGAGATGCAAAGGCTGCTCAAAGGAAGCCACCTCTGGGAAACAGGTGGACCGCGTCAGCTCCAGGATTTCCTCAGTCTTCGGGACAGCGTCCACACGCTGGCGGCGCTTCGTCTTGCGCTCGATCAGTTCGTGCCCGTGCTCGAATCCTTCGCCAACTCCAACCACGGCTCTCCAGTGGTCGTCGTCGCCAGCAAGGAACTGATCTCGGTTCCCGACTATGACACGAGCCAGGTCACGCTCGGCATGGATCATCTGCGCCAGGCGCTGGGCCTGGTGGTGATCGGCAGCAACAGCCGGGCGCTGAAGATGGTGTCCCATCCCTTCATCGATCTACCGTCCGGACTGGTCGCCGGCGATCCCGACGCGTTCGACGGCCTCTATACGCGCAACATCACCTACACCATGACCAGCCTGGCGCGCACCGCTCTGACGAAGACTGCACCGGTGCTGCTTCTGACCGAGAGCTACATGGCCGAGGGTGACGAGGACTATTCGCCCGCTTTTCCTAATTCCGTCCTGATGGCACGCGAGCTGATCGGTCTGGTCGGGAAAGTGTCGGCCCTTGAAGCGTTGATCGGAAGCGTCGCGATCGAGCGACGCCTGAGGTCCGGCGCTTTGATGGTGGATGATGTCCCGGCCCCGCTCCGCGATACCCAGAGCAATGTGATCCAGCACTCGACTTTGGCTATTCCGGTCGATGCGCAATATGACCTGGCGCCCTTGTTCGAGTATTATGACCGCCTGTTCCGCCCGTGAGAACTGGAGCGGCCCGGCCCCAAAGTATGCGATATTGTGGCCAAACGCCTCTAGAGCGCTTCCCGCGAAAGTTGCTCGACTTTCGCGACAAGGAAGCGCTCCAAATATATGTAATCGAGCTTTTTTATCCCGTTTTGATCGAAGCCATTGATTCGATCAAAACGGGAAAGGCTCTAGATGAGGTTCGCTGCTCCATGACGAAGGTTAAGCGACGGCTGATCACGGTGCTGAGCGCCGACGTTGAGGGCTATGCTCGCCTGATGGAGTCGGACGAAGCGGGCACGCTTTCGACGCTGCGCCGCTACCGTTCCGCGATGGCGAATCTGATCGAGCGGCACGATGGGCGCATCATCAATACCTGGGGTGACGCGATTATCGCCGAGTTCGCCAGTGTCGTAGAGGCCGTGCAATGTGCCGTCGAGATCCAGCAAGAGCTTTCCGGTCACAATAGTGCCCTGCCGGATGAGAAACAGATGAGATTCCGTATTGGCATCAATCTCGGCGACGTGATGGTGGAGGGCGATGACGTCTACGGAGACGGCGTCAATATCGCCGGCCGTCTACAGCAATTGGCGGAGCCCGGCGGAATTCTAATCTCCGGCCCGGCTTACGACCAAGTGCACAATAAGCTGTCTATCGGCTTTGACCGTCTGGGCCATCAGCACGTGAAGAATATCGCCAACCCGATCGAGATCTATCGGGTCGTTCAAGGCGGCTCGATGACGCGAGAGTCCAAATCGCGGTCTGACAAGGGGGCGGCGCCCGCCACATCCCAACACCCCGCGCGAGATCAGAAGACTGTCCTCGCCCGCATTTGGGAGTGGTATCTAAGCCTGCCCCGCCCAATCGCCGTGATCTGTGCGGTCGTGGGCTTCCTGTTCTTGATTAATGTATTCAGCGGTCTAGACGACATTTGGTTCCACTGGCCTGCCGCTCCGCTGCTTTTAATCGTCGTTCTCTGGGCAATAGTCAGGCGCAAGCGATTGTAGATGGAGGATCCCCGGCGATCTATGCCCTGTCGACAGGTGTGTCAGCTATCTCGACTGAGCTCAGCGTCCCAGCACTTCAGCTCCAATCGGGCGCCGCTGGCGCGATCACGACCCCAGGTCTCCAACGGAAAATTTCCAGCTCTCCGATCAGCACGTGAGGCCTTCAATTATTCCTCTTGTGACGCTTGCCGGCCGCGCGGAGGAAATCGTGCAGGCCCTGCTCCGCCTTTGTGCATCTGGGAAGTGGCTTTCCCGTGCAATAGGACAGAGAGCCATTCTCATGCTGCTCGATGATCGCCGCGTGAATATAGCTTTTGCGGGTCACGGCTGGCGTGTTGGCGAGCATGGCGCTGATCTCCTTCGCGACTTGAGCCAGCGCACGCCGCCTTTCCGTGTCGGTTCCGCCGGCGCTGCCGGCGAGACGCTCAAGCGCAACGGACGATGCCCGCAAGGTCCGGAAGTCCTTGGCTGAGATCTTCGCACCCGCTATGCCCGCGAGATAGCGATTGAGATCACCGGCCGTCATGTTCCTGTATCCCTTGCCACTTCTCAACTTGAACAGGCGCCGCCCGGACGACAGCTTTGCCCGGGCAATGTTGCGCGCGCACTTGCTGTCATCGAGACTGGCCTGGATATGCTTCTTGCCCTTGCCCGGGAAATCGAAGGATACAATGGCGCCGGAGACGGCGACATGCTTGCGCAGCAGCGTAGCCACGCCGCGCCCGCTTTCTTCGCCCGCATATTCCTCATGCCCGGCGCGCAGGCACAGACGATCCACCAGCCGCGCGGCGGTCGCGAGAACGGCGTCGTCTCCTTCCCGATCGAGGTCACGCGCGATACTGCCTCTTATGCGCGGCAAGGCGGCTATCAGCCGGGCGAGACGGCGCGCCTTCACGTCGTTGCGGACCACCTCCCAGTCGCGATGATAGATGTATTGGCGGCGTCCGGCTTCGTCGCGCCCCACCGCCTGTATGTGACTGCGCGGGTCGGCGCTGATGCGGACATCCCGCCAGGCCGGCGGAATGACAAGCTTCGCGATCCTGGCGGCATCGCGGGAGCTGATCGATCGCGCCTTTCCATTGGTGACATGCCGGATTTTTCCGGGGCGAGCCCGCCGGATCGGAAAGGCATCGATGTCAGCCTTTCTCAACTGGACCGGTAGAGAGGGATCTTCCCAGATGGACATGGTGACCAAACGTCGTTCAGGCCGTCCCGTTCCATTGCCTACGACATGTGCATCATGCAGGCGGCGAAAGGATCGGACTCTCGGGGTTGGGGGGTATCGGAGTGAGAAAAGAGGCCCGCCACCGCTCTTTCCTGGCGCGGCGCGTCCGGTCCGGAGGCTTACTTAACGCGCGAAAAGCCAGAATGTTCCTGTAGCGCGCCGCAAAACTACGGACACCCCCGTCATTCAGTCTCCCGGCCGGAGTTCCCAATCCTCATGCAAAGGCAACCATCGCCGCGACGAAGAGGATCGCGAAAGTCGCCGGAAAGGCGACGGCCAGCGCAAGCGCCAGCCCCGGCCTCGCGCCGCGCCAGGCGAGAAGCAGCGCCGGCAGGCCGGTGAGCAGAAACAGCGCCGTGACCAGAACGCCGGCCATGCTGTCGAGGCCCCTGGTGGCGGGATCTGAAGTTGAGAAAAACATGCCGGCGGCAACCGCAAGCCAGACGACCGTGTCCAACACGCCGATAATCACAGTCGCCATGCGCATCCTTTGACGCTCCCAAAGCTGCGGACCTGTCCATATCAGACGATCAGCGCCACCAGCACAATCCCCGCTCCGATATTCCCGCTAAGACTGAGCGCGCCACCTACTCTAGGCACGAAGCTCAACAGGCCGAAAACGACAGGAATTCCGACGAGCGCGAAGATCAGGCCCAGAAGGGCCGACATCCAGAGGACCAGGAAGGTGGCGCCACCGCCCACGACGACCGCCAGGACGAAAGCGAGGAGCGCGAGCGGGTCGCGCATTACCCTGTTGAGCCACGCCCACAGGTGTTTGAGAGATGATCGCAGCATGGCCCGGCCGATTGCATCACGTTGAGTTGGATCACGCAGCTCGTTAGCCCCGCCCAACACGGAGTTCAAGCCCTGTCCGGGGTTTACTGCGGACATCGCGCGCCGCTTCCCCGCAAATACTGCAGGCCGACGTGAAAGCGAACGGATGTGTCCCGCTCCGGCAGATAGGCAACCGTCTGGACGACCTTGACCGCTAATAGGCGTCGTCCCGGCCATCTCCCTTACAAATCGGTAAAGTCCCGGTAAGGCTGAACAAAGTTTCGCCCCTCTATGGATAGCGGACCGATGCCTCTGTCCATTTGAAGGCCACAAGTTATGTCCATAACGCCCCGGAGCGCGCAGCTGCCTTGCCAGAAAGAGGCGGCAAGCGATCGATCAACAAAGCCAAGTGGCAGGAGCAAGGTTTTGCGAGCACTCCTGATCGAGGACGACAAGAGCACCATGACATTCATCGTCAAAGGTCTCAAAGAGAATGGCTTTGTCGTTGATAGCGCTGCGGACGGCAAGGATGGCCTGTACCTTGCCGCGACCGAAAAATACGACGTGATAATTGTCGACCGCATGCTTCCTAATCTCGACGGGTTGAGCATCGTCAAAATGCTCAGGGCGATGGGAAACCATACGCCGGCGATCTTCCTGACCACCATGTCTGGAATTGACGACAGAGTTGAAGGTCTGGATGCAGGCGCCGATGATTATCTCGTAAAGCCCTTTGCCATGTCGGAATTGCTTGCCCGCCTTTCGGCCATATTGCGCCGGCCGCCGGTTTCGGACGTAAAGACCACGCTTCGGGTCGGCGATCTGGAAATGGATTTGCTCAAGCGCACCGTACGCAGGGCAGGGAAGGCGATCGAGCTGCAACCACAGGAATTTCGCCTCCTTGAGTATTTGATGCGCAGCGACGGCAGGGTAGTGACGCGAACGATGCTCCTGGAGAATGTGTGGGATTTCCACTTCGACCCGCAAACAAGCGTGGTCGAGACCCATATCAGCCGACTGCGCGCCAAGATCGACAGGGGCTTCGCCACCGAACTCGTACGAACCGTGCGCGGTGTTGGGTATTCGTTGCGTGAAGATGCTTAGAGCATTCGGAACCATCAGTTTCCGCCTGTCCGTACTGGTCGCAGCCCTCTTCGCCTTCTGCTTTACCACCCTCATCTTGATCACCTATTTCGCGACGACGGGAGCAATGAGTGATCAGTTGCGGCAGTCGATCGAAAATGACTCGACGGAGCTGGTAACCGACGCGACCGCCGAAGGAGTAGAGTCAATCGTCGACGATGTGAGTGAGCGGCTGCGATACGCGCAGGGGATGAACCGGTACTACTATCTCCAGGATAGCCATGGGCGGAAGCTGGCAGGGAACCTCGGCGCGGCGGCCGATCTGAGAGGGTGGCACGAAGGGCCGTTCAATTCCAAACAGGTCGCGGACCCGAGCCTGTTGGGAGACGAGGATCACGAGCTGTGGGGCCGAGGCACGGGCTTTCCCGACGGATCATTTGTTTTCGTTGGCCAGGACGCCTATCCTGTAATCTCGACACGGGAGGCTATTCTTCAGTCATTTGCCTGGTCAATGACCGCAGCCCTCTTTGTCGCAATCCTCGCCGGCATATTCGCGAGCCGGAAATTTCTTGGCAGGATAGATGCGATAAACACGACAAGCCTGGCCATCATTAACGGCCACTTGAAGGAACGCATTCCAATCAAAGGAACGTCGGACGAAATGGACCGGCTTTCAGCCAATCTGAACCGCCTGTTTGACAACAATCAAACGCTCCTCGACAGCCTCAAGCAGGTCACGACAAACATCGCTCACGATCTCCGCAGCCCACTCAGCCGGCTTCGCCAGACTCTCGACTCCGCCAGAGCGGACGGCAAGCCGCGGAAGGCGTATGTGGCGGCTATCGACACGGCAATCGAAGAAGCCGACAATTTGCTGGCGACCTTTGCCGGGTTGCTTCGAATAGCACAGATTGAATCCGGATCGCGCAA
Organism: Nordella sp. HKS 07; assembly: GCF_011046735.1. Taxonomy (NCBI): domain Bacteria; kingdom Pseudomonadati; phylum Pseudomonadota; class Alphaproteobacteria; order Hyphomicrobiales; genus Nordella; species Nordella sp. HKS 07. The sequence goes on from NZ_CP049258.1 coordinate 1,396,821, forward strand.
GCAAGGCTTCCAGCTGGTTCATTTCTCGGAAGTAGCCGAAAGGGTGGCGCGCGCCTATCAGCCGGTGGCGGAGGATATGGAAAAGGAACTGACTACCTTCATCCAACCGGACCTGCGGATCATCGGCGATCGCGACTTGTTGACCCAGATGCTCGCGAATCTGATCGAGAACTCGATCCGCCACACTCCTGGCCAAACAAAGATCACCCTGAAGCTCGAAGCAGGCGGCAGCGGTATCATTGCCGAAGTAGCGGACTCTGGACCTGGCATTCCAGCAGCCGAGCGGGAGAGGGTTTTCGAGAGATTTTATAGGCTCGACGCAAGTCGCACCACGCCGGGCAATGGCCTGGGTCTTTCCCTCGTGGCCGCGGTCGCCAGCCTTCATGATATCCACATCGACCTGGAAGACAACCGCCCTGGCCTGCGCGCCATCATGAGGATTCCTCTCGGCGAACCGCGCGTTGGCGCCCCTCCATCGACAGGCCATATTTAGGTCTCTCTCGCGCAACGCCCCCTGATAGTACGGAATTTTGGCCGGCCGTTTAACGATCCGTAAAGATTCAGACAGACGGGCGACAGCCGGCCCTGGGCATTCTTCGCAGGGCCGGCTGCAAGCTCGCCCGGCATCACAGCGATTTCAACCGCAATCGGGAGATCCGGAACCATGAACAAGCTCACCCTCGCCACAGCTGCACTTTGTCTGTCTGTGGCGGGCAGCGCAATCGCAAACGCGGCGGCAGCCGTGCCCTGCGAAGATATGCTCAAGCAGCTGCGCGACGCGGAAAAAGCGGCATCATTGAGTGAACCCGACAAGAGCAAGGTAACAGAACTCGAGAGCAAAGGCATCGAGCGCTGCAACGCCGACGACGACAAGCGTGCGGATCAGTTCTTTGATGAAGCGCTGAAGCTCGTCATCAAGAAGTAGCGGCGTCGGCAGCCGCGAGAAGGAGCTCACTATGAGAGATTTTGCCAACAGCATCGAACGTGTTCCCAACCGCGTCCCGCAGATCACTCCCGACTTCTGGCTGGTCAAGCTTCTGGCCGTGACAATGGGTGAAACAGCCGCTGACTATCTGGCCGTGAATCTCGGTCTCGGACTTGCCGCAACATCGTGGATAATGAGCGCAATCCTGGCGGTTTTTATCTTCCTGCAGTTTCGACCGAAGCGTTACGTCCCATGGGCTTACTGGGCCGCGGTTGTCATGATCAGCGTGGTGGGCACTCTCATCACCGACAATCTGGTGGACAATCTCGGAGTCCGGCTGGAGACAACAGTGGCGCTGTTCAGCATTGCACTCTTACTCACATTTGTAATCTGGTACTGGTTCGAACGCACTCTCTCCATCCACACGTAATCACGACGCGGCGTGAGATATTTTACTGGCTGGCGATCCTTTTCACTTTTTCCTTGGGCACCGGAGTGGGCGATCTGGTCGCCGAGAAGTTTGAGCTCGGTTACTTCGCCACGGGCGTCCTCTTCTTCGGCATAGTCATCGCGTGCTTCTATGCCTATCTGATGGGGTTCAATGCAGTTGCGGCATTCTGGCTGGCTTATATTTTCACGCGGCCACTCGGCGCCTCCTTCGGCGATGCATTATCCCAGCCGGTCGAATATGGCGGGCTCGGATTGGGCACTACCTTTACCAGCCTGCTGTTCTTGCTCGGAATTGTCGCAACCGTCATTTTCATGACGGCAACCGGCCGAGGCGAGGAACGGGTGATCGTTGGGCCGTCTCGCTGGTGACCGTCACTGTTCGCTCCAATTTCAGCCCCGGCATTATTCGCAAGGAGAACTAAACAGACCGCGCGACGAGATGGGCCTTGACCTTCCCATGATTGGAACCACCACCTTCGCGACAAGTCGTTTCTCCGCCGCTCGTTTGATCGGGCGGCTCAACGTATCGAAGGTGGATTTGTCATGGCCAGCAGGGCCGCATTCTTTTTCCTGGCGACCGCTCTTGTCGCCGGCGTCCTCGTCTATGTGTATCGGGACGAGATAACGCCCCATGTCGGCCCCGTCCTCGACTTTGCGCCCTCCCCTGGCGCGGAACTCGAAGGTGCTGGACCGCCTGCGGCGCCGCCCCCTCCTCAGGTTCCGGTTGCGGAAGTTGTCACACGCGAGGTCGCCCCCTGGAGCGAATTCACCGGTTATGTCGCGGCGGTCGGTAGCGTCGAGCTCAGGCCGCGCGTCGGCGGCGCCATCGACGAGGTGAGCGTGCCCGAGGGCGGGCTGGTCGACGAAGGACAGCTTCTGTTCCAGATCGACCCGCGTCCATTTGAGGTGGCTGTCGAGACCGCGGAAGCGCAGTTGCGCCAGGCTGAGGCCTTGCTCGCGCAGGCCGAGACCGATTTCGACAGGGCCGCGAAGCTCGTGCCGAATGGGGCGATCCCGCGCAAGACCTATGACGATGCGTCGGCCAAAAAGCGTGAGCGTCAGGCGCAGGTAGAGGCGACCAAGGCCGCGGTCGCGGCCGCGCGGCTCGATCTGTCCTATGCGCGTGTCACGGCGCCCATCTCCGGCAGGGTCGATCGTGTATTGGTGACCAGGGGCAATCTGGTCACCGGCGGCAATGCCGGAGCGGCGACGCTTCTCACCACAATCGTCTCGATTGATCCGGTGCATGTGCATTTCGACATCGACGAGCCGACCTATCTCGATCTTGCCGCCAGGGCCAGGCCTGACCGTGGGGAACGTGACGCGGTCAAGCTTCCGGTTCGGATCGCGCTCGTGACGGAGAAGGGATTTCCGCATGAAGGCGTCCTTGATTTCATTGGCAATGGGATCGACCGCGGGACCGGCACGGTCAGGGCGCGCGCCGTTGTCGCCAATCCTGACGGGCGCTTCGCACCGGGACTTTTCGCGCGGGTGAGGCTTGCCACCGATGCGCCGCGGCAGACGATCCTCATCGACGACCAAGCAGTCGGGACCGACCAGGGCCGCCGCTATGTGCTGGTGCTCGGCCCGCAGAACAAGGCCGAATACCGCCCGGTCGAGCTCGGGCCGGTGGTCGACGGCCTGCGCGTCGTCACCCGCGGCCTCAACTCCGGTGAGAGCATCATCGTGAAGGGACTGGTCCGCCCCGGCATGGAAGTCACGCCACAACCCGTTTCAATGGCCGCCGCCGGCGGCAAGACCGATCTGGCGGCTAAGGAGGCATCCCGATGAACCTGCCTCGGTTTTTCGTCGACCGCCCGATCTTCGCGGTCGTGCTCTCGGTGCTGATGGTGATCGTCGGCGCGGTCGCCCTCGTCAAGCTGCCTTTGAGCGAATATCCCGCCGTCACGCCGCCGACCGTCCAGGTGACCGCAAGCTACCCGGGCGCAAATCCGCAGGTGATCGCCGAGACCGTCGCCTCGCCGCTCGAACAGGCGATCAACGGCGTCGAAGGCATGCTCTATATGAGTGCGCAGGCGGCCACCGATGGGCGGATGACGCTCACCGTCACCTTCGCGCAAGGGACCGACCCAGACATCGCGCAGATCCAGGTGCAGAACCGCGTCTCGCGGGCACTTCCGCGGTTGCCGGAAGAGGTACAGCGGATCGGCGTCGTCACCCAGAAGACGTCTCCCGACGTGCTGATGGTCGTGCATCTTCTCTCACCGGACAAACGCTACGATCCGCTTTACGTCTCGAACTATGCGATCCTGCAGGTGCGCGACGTGCTCGCCCGGCTCTCCGGCGTCGGCGATGCAGTCGTCTGGGGTGCGGGCGAATACGCCATGCGCATATGGATCGATCCCGGCAAGGTTGCCGCCCGGGGCTTGAGCGCGAGCGACGTGGTCGCCGCGATCCATGAGCAGAATGTGCAGGTTGCCGCTGGCTCCGTCGGCCAGCAGCCTCACGCCTCCGCCGAGTTCCCGGTCACCGTTAACACGCTGGGACGCCTCACCAGCGAGGAACAGTTCGGCGACATCGTCGTCAAGACCGGCGGCGACGGCCAGGTCACGCGATTGCGCGACATTGCGCGCATCGAGCTCGGCGCCGACGCCTATGCTTTGCGCAGCCTCCTCGACGGCGAGCCAGCGGTGGCGCTGCAGATCATCCAGAACCCTGAAGCGAATGCGCTCGACGTTTCGAACGCGGTGCGCGGCGCCATGGCGGAGCTCAAGCGCGATTTTCCGGAAAGCCTCGACTACCGGATCGCCTATGATCCGACGGTTTTCGTGCGCGCGTCGCTGGAAGCGGTCGCAGTCACTTTGCTCGAGGCCGTCGTGCTTGTCGTGCTCGTCGTTGTGCTGTTCCTGCAGACCTGGCGGGCGTCGATCATTCCGCTCGTCGCCGTGCCGATATCACTCATCGGCACCTTCGCCGTGATGCACCTCTTAGGCTTCTCTCTCAACACGCTGTCATTGTTCGGCCTGGTGCTGTCGATCGGCATCGTCGTCGACGACGCGATCGTCGTCGTGGAGAATGTCGAGCGTCACATCGTGCTGGGCGAAGCTCCCAAGGAAGCGGCGCGCCGGGCGATGGGCGAGGTCACGGGGCCGATCATCGCCATCACCTCGGTCCTGGCGGCGGTGTTCATACCTTCGGCCTTCCTGACCGGACTTCAGGGCGAGTTCTACCGGCAGTTCGCGCTCACCATCGCGATCTCGACCATTCTCTCGGCGATTAATTCGCTGACGCTCTCGCCGGCGCTCGCCGGCGTGCTCCTGAAGCCGCATCATGGCGGCGCGCCCAAGGACCTTCTCACGCGCATCATCGACCGGCTGTTCGGCTGGTTCTTCCGGTTGTTCAACCGCTTCTTCGACAGCGCTTCGAACGCCTATGTCTGGTCGGTGCGGCGCGCCGTGCGTTTGAGCGGTCTGGTGCTGACTATCTTCGCCGGCCTTCTCGCCGTCACCTGGTTGGGCTTTCAGAGCGTGCCCGCGGGCTTCGTGCCCGCGCAGGACAAGTATTATCTCGTCGGCATCGCCCAATTGCCGACCGGCGCTTCGCTCGACCGCACCGAGGCGGTGGTCAAGGAGATGTCGAGGATCGCGCTCGCCGAGCCGGGCGTGGAGAGTGTGGTGGCCTTCCCCGGCCTGTCGGTCAACGGCTTCGTCAACATCCCGAACGCCGCCGTGATCTTCGCCATGCTGGATCCCTTCGAGGAGCGCCGGGATCCATCGCTGTCGGCCAACGCTATCGCCGGACGCCTGTGGGGCAAGTTCGGCCAGATACCGGACGGATATTTGGGGATATTTCCGCCGCCGGCGGTGCCGGGGCTTGGCACCATCGGCGGATTCAAGCTGCAGATCGAGGACCGGGCGGGGCTTGGTTTCGAGGCGCTGGCGAAGGCGCAAGGCGAGATCCTGGCCAAGGCGGCTGCGGCACCGGAGCTGACCGGCATGATGGCGAGCTTCCAGGTGAACGCGCCGCAGATCGAGGTCGACATCGACCGGGTCAAGGCCAAGGCGCAAGGCGTTCCCTTGACCGAGATCTTCGAAACGCTGCAGGTGAATCTGGGCTCTCTCTACGCCAATGACTTCAATCGTTTCGGCCGCACCTACCGCGTCATGGTCCAGGCCGACTCGGCTTTCCGCATGCAGGCCGAGGACATCGGCCGGCTGAAACTGCGCAACGCCGCAGGCGAGATGATGCCGCTCGCCGCCCTCGTCACGATCTCGCAAAGCTCTGGGCCTGATCGCGTCATGCATTACAATGGCTACCCGTCGGCCGATATCACCGGCAGCCCGGCCCCGGGCTTCTCGTCCGGAGAGGCCACCGATGCCATCGAGAAGATCGTCCGCGAGACGCTGCCGGCCGGCATGCATTTCGAGTGGACCGAGCTCACTTTCCAGGAGAAGCAGGCGGGCAACACAGCATTGTTCGTATTCCCGCTGTCGGTGCTGGTCGCGTTCCTCATCCTGGCGGCGCAATACAACAGCTGGTCGCTGCCCTTCGCGGTGCTCTTGATCGCGCCGATGGCGCTGCTCGGCCATCGCGGGCGTCTGGTTCTGGGGTGGCGACAACAATATCTTCACCCAGATCGGTCTCGTCGTGCTGGTCGGTCTCGCTGCCAAGAACTCCATCCTGATCGTGGAATTCGCGCGCGCCAGGGAGGATGACGGGCTCGATCCCTTGAGGTCCTCGAGGCGGCCCGTCTGCGCCTGCGGCCGATCCTCATGACGTCCTTCGCCTTCATCGCCGGCGTCGTGCCGCTGGCCATCGCGACCGGTGCGGGCGCCGAGATGCGCCAAGCCATGGGCATCGCCGTCTTCGCCGGCATGCTCGGCGTGACGCTGTTCGGGTTGATCCTGACGCCGGTCTTCTATGTCGTCGTCCGGCGCCTGGCGGAGCGGCGGCGAGCGCAGTCGGAACCGATGGTGGTGGCTGCTGAATGAGGAGTGCTTCCGGGTCGCGCTTATTGCAGTTATCGCAGTTCGAACTGGCACGTCATGGCGCTACGGCGCGGCCGGAAGCACGACGCAATCCTCGGCACGGAATCCGACACAGACCTTGTCGCCTTTGCCGAATCGCTTGCCGCCACGGTTCGGCTCGACGACCATCAATGGCCCTGCGGCGCAATCGACGCTGTAATGGAGTTCAGGCCCCATATTGATCATGTCGGCAACGGTGCCGGGCAACTGGTTGGCGCCCGATCCCGATTTCTTCGTCCCGGCTACGGCAACGGTAATACGCTCCGGGCGGACACAGATACTGACCTGGGTTTCATCCGCAATGCCCGGATCACTGACCGTCAACAGCGTTCCTGCCGCTGTCACGACATGGGCGTAGCTGCCTGGCTTGGCGGCCGAAATCGTCCCGTGAAACCAATTCGTCCGGCCGATGAACGTTGCGACAAAAGATGTCGCTGGCCGGGAGTAGATTTCATCGGGTGCGCCTTGCTGCTCGAGACGGCCGCGATTCATCACGATGATCCTGTCGGCGAGGCTCATCGCCTCGTCCTGATCGTGGGTAACGACAATGGTCGTCGAGCCGACGGCGGTCAGGATTTCCTTCAGCTCCACCCGCAATTCTTCGCGCAATTTGGCATCGAGCGCCGACAAGGGCTCATCGAGCAACACCAGCTTGGGTTTTGTCGCGAGCACCCGGGCCAGCGCCACGCGCTGTTGCTGTCCGCCGCTCATTTGCCGCGGCCGGCGATCGGCGAAGCTTTCAAGCTGCACCAGGCGCAGCATCTCAGCGACCCGATCGGCAATATCGGCCTTCGGCCAGCCGCGATGCTTCAGCCCATAGGCGATGTTTTCCTGCACCGTCATGTGCGGAAACAGCGCATAATGCTGGAAAAGCAGCCCGACATTGCGTTCATAGGGCCGCTTGCCGGCCATCGATTCCCCACTGATCTCGATTGTACCCTTGTCCGGCTCTTCGAAGCCGGCGATCAGGCGCAGGGTCGTGGTCTTGCCGCAGCCGCTGGGGCCAAGAAGCGCTACCGTCTCACCCGCCGCTGCCGAGAACGAGATGCCATCGACCGCGGTGAAGCCGCCAAAGGATTTCCCGACGCCGTCGAATTTGATGACCGGATCAACGGTTGCTTGCATGGACTTGACCTTCACCGAAACACGCCTTGTCCGATGGCGCGATTGAGACCGACGAACTTCTCCAGAATGGCGATGAGCACCAGCGTCATGACCATCAGCATCAGCGATGCCGCCGCGATGGTGAGATCGAAATTCGCCCGCATGCTGCTGATCAGCGCGATCGGCAGCGTATAGGTCTGCGCGTCGGTCAGCATGATTGACACAGCAACGTCGTCCATCGACACGGCGAAGGCAAAAATGGCGCCGCTGACGATGCCGGTGCGGGCGAGCGGGAAGGTGATGTCCCAGAACGCCCGCCTCTCATTGGCCCCCAGGATGAGGGCTGCCTCGGTGAGCGAGCGGTCGATGCCGGAAATTCCGGCCAGCGTGGCGCGGATTGTATAGGGCACGGTGATGATGATGTGGCCGCACAGCAGCCGGGCGAAGCCGTTGAACAGTCCCATTTGCGACAGAAACAGAAGCAGGGCGAAGCCGATGACGACCGGGGGCACCACCAGCGGTGAAAGGAAGAAGGAAATCAGCGCATCTTTGCCGCGAAACTGCGTGCGGTCGATGGCGTAGGCGGTAGCGATCCCTGCGGCGAGCGAAATCGCGACCGATGCCAAAGCCAGCTGCACGCTGGTGCTCAGGCCGTTCAGGAAATAGCTGTCGGAAAAGAACGTTACGAACCAGCGGAACGAAAGCGACGGCGGCGGCAAGGGTCCAAGATAGTCACGCGAGTCGAAAGCCATCACCGCCGTCACCACGATCGGTGTCAGCAGGAACAGCACGACGATGACATTCATCGCTCTGCAGAGAAACCGGGCGATATTATCGGCGCGGCGTCCACTCATGACTGCCACCTTTTGTTGACCTGATGGGTCATCACATAGACGATCAGCATGGCGAGGACAAAAAGCACGATCGAAATCGCAGCGCCGCTCGGATAATTGGCGATCTCACTGAAGCGGTTATAGATGAGATTGGAGATGAACAGGACACGGCCCTTGCCCAGGATCATCGGTATGACGAAGGCGCTGATGGAGAAGGTGAAAGCGAACAGGAAGGCCGCCAGGATACCCCGCATGCAGAGCGGCAGGGTGACGGTCAGATGGGCCCGCCATGCCGGAGCTCCCAGCGCCTGGGCGGCATCGGTGAGCCTCGGATCGACATTCTGGATCGTGCCCAGCAGAGTGAGTGTCGACATCGGGATGATGTAGTGAAGCAGGCCGGCGCCGACCAGAATTTCGATATAGCCACGGCCATTGGGTGAAATCCCCAGCGCCAGCAGGGTGGAGCGCATCGGTCCGGCGGCACCGAATGTCAGTTCCAGCGCATAGGTCCGCACCAATACGCTGAGGAACATGAGGGTTACGAAGAACCCGACCGCGATGGCCCGCCAATGCGCCGACAGGCGCCGCGCGATCCAATAGGCCAGCGGCAACGAGAAGAACATGCCGGCAAGCGATGCCAACAAGCTGATGCGCAGTGTCTGGAAGAAGAAGCCGGCAAAGGATGGCGTCAGCAGTTCGGAATAATTGACGGCCGTGAAGGGCGCGTCGATGGCTGACCCGATCCTGCCCGGCTCGAACAGCCGGAAGCTTTCGACGAACAGCCCGGCCATCGGCAGGACAAACAGCGCGAGGAAGATCGCCGCCGCCGGTAAGAACAGGAGGTGCGGGCCGCGCGCCGGTATCACTGCCCGCCTCCGTCCTGATGTCTCCCCGATGACATGTGCCTTGCCTCAGAGGAGCGGCGCTATGTCATTCTCCCAGCGCTTGGTCCACGCGTCCTGCTGGGTGAGCACGACGTTGAAATCCGGCACATAGACAAATTTGTCGAATTCTTCGGGCGTGAACGACAGGTGCTTGAGATGATCGGGCGTCTTCGCCTTGACGTTCAACGGCGCCTCGCCGGCGACCTGGGCATAGAGATTGCTCATCTCGGGGCTGATCGCATGGTTGATGAAGCCGAGCGTCGCCGCGAGATTGGGCCGGTTTTGGAACACTGCGAAACCGCTTTGATAGAGGAATACCGGCATGCCTTCCTGCTTGGTGAGACGGACCAGCGGGAACGACTTGGCGACGGCGGTCAATTGCGGCTCCGAATAGAACCCCGCGACCGTCTCGCCGCTGGTGAGCGATGTGGTGAAATCCGTATCGGTCACCGCGATCCTGCCGATATTGCCGGATTCGGCCAGTTTCTTCATGAGGTCCCAGCCCGAGTCCATCTTGTTCTCGTTGCCGCCGGTATGCAGCGCCAGAGCGACGATCTGCAGCATCATGCTCTGGGTCGGACCCGGCCAGCAGATCTTGCCCTTGAGGGCTGGGTCGAAAAGATCCTCGATGCGCTTGATCTCGATGGGGCAGATATCTTTGCGGTAGGCGAAATAGATGCCGCCCACGGCGCGCGGGACCGCCATCCACTGGCCCTTGGCATCCTTGACGATGATCTTCTGTGGAATGTCGGCGAGGTTCGGCACCATTTCAGTGGTCACCGGAACCAGCCAGTCCTCCTTGATCATGCCGTTGAATGATCCCTCCCAGCCTGCGACATAGTCGAATTCGGCGCGCGGCCAGGTTGCCTTGATCTTGGGGAGAATGGCGCCCGACCCGCCCTGGTGCAGGACCCAGTTGATCGTGACCTGGTCCTGCTTGGCCTCGATCTGCTTCATGGCATTGACCACATCGCCGCCCCATTCGACGGCGGTGAGTTCGGTGGCGGCTGAGGCGCGGCCCGCCAGGCCAAATGAGCTGGCTGCGATGGCGGCGGCGGCGGTTTTGAGGGTCTGCCTTCTGGTGAGCAATGTCATGAAAATCTCCCATTCAGCGTTTTGCCGGCTTTGCTTCCGGGAGCAAACCTCCACGGGCGAGCCGGCTGCGACCGTGGGATCATCGGCGGAAAGGTGCAATATACAAGTGACAATGGTCAGTTTCCGCCGCATCAATGTAACTGCGGTTGCGGCCGAGCGGGCCGGCGGCCGAATATTGAGGAGTGGCGCCAAAAGTATTAGTATGGCGTCGGGGCAGGTTATCTCCCGAAAGGCGGTCGCGCTTGCTGACCAATCTTTCCGAGGGCGACATCCGGTTGCTCAAGGTCTTTGCCAAAGTCGTCCAGGCTGGCGGGTTCTCGGCGGCGCAGATCGATCTGAATATCAGCCAGTCCACCATCAGCACCCATATGACCTCGCTTGAGCAGCGGCTCGGCGTCAGACTATGCGAGCGCGGGCGTTCCGGGTTCGAGCTCACCGAGCGGGGCAAGCTCATCTATCAGGCAAGCCAGCGCCTGTTCGCCGCGCTCGATGAATTCCGCTCCGACGCCGGCGCTGCCCGGAACTGCCTGACCGGCAATCTGGTGGTTGGCATTGTCGACAGCCTCATCGTCAATCCGGCTTGCGCCCTCGATCGCGCCATCGCGGCCTTCAACCAGAAGGCGGCCGAGGTCCAGATCACCATTCGCGTCACCTCTCCATCAGAAATCGAACGTGTCGTGCTGGAGGGCAGCTGCGACCTGGGGCTTGGAACCTGCGGCCGTCACTCGCCCTATCTCGAATACGAAGATCTATTCGAGGAGCGGCAAGTGCTCTATTGCGGCCGCAGCCATCCTTTGTTCGGATGCAGCACCAAAATCGGGATTGCCGACCTGGGTGGGCAGCAATTTGTCCGCCGTGCCTATGCGGCGCCGGTAAAACTTCCGCCGGGCATCAAGCTGGTCTCGACCGCAGTCGCCGATCTCATGGAAGGGGTTGCGGTTTTCGTCCTGTCCGGCAGATATATCGGCTTTCTGCCGGCGCTCTTCGCCCAGCACTGGGTGGCGCAGGATCTCATGCACCCGCTGCTGGAACAGACGCTCGGTTATCAGAATCCGGTCTATCTGGCGACGCGCAAGACGGAAACGAAGAAGCCCGTCCTGTCGGCATTTCTGCGCGAACTGCGTCTGGCGCACGCACTGCCGGCGCCGGCCAATGCCGCGGCGGCTATGCCGGTCAAGGTGCCGGCCACCGTCTGAAATTTCCGATCAGTGTTTCAAGACCTGGCTGAGGAACAGTTTGGTCCGCTCGTTCTTGGGCGCCGCGAAGAATTCCTTGGGCGACGCAACCTCGACGATCTGGCCATGATCCATAAAGACAACCGTGTCGGCGACGGTCCTGGCGAAACCCATTTCATGGGTGACGCAAATCATGGTCATATGCTCCTTCGCCAGTTCCACCATGACATCGAGCACTTCCTTGATCATCTCCGGATCGAGCGCCGAGGTGGGCTCATCGAACAGCATGATATGCGGCTCCATGCACAACGCCCGCGCGATGGCGACACGTTGTTGCTGTCCGCCTGAGAGCTGGCTCGGATATTTGTGCGCCTGTTCGGCAATGCGGACGCGCTTCAGATATTCCATGGCGCGGTCCTCGGTTTCCTTGCGCGCCATCTTGCGCACCCGCCGCGGCGCCAATGTCAGATTGTCAAGCACGCTGAGATGCGGAAACAGGTTGAACTGCTGGAACACCATGCCGACCTCGCGGCGCACATGCTCGATATTCTTGACCTGCTCGTTGAGCTCCACGCCTTCGACAAAGATCTGGCCCGACTGATGCTGCTCCAGCCGGTTGATGCAGCGGATCGCGGTGGATTTTCCTGAACCCGAAGGTCCGCAGATCACCACCCGCTCGCCCTTGCGCACGGTCAGCGAAATATCCTTGAGCACCTGAAACTTGTCGTACCATTTGTTGACATTGCGCATCTCGATCATCGGCGCGTCAGCGTTGGGAAGGAGTGACGATGATACCATTTCGGGCCTCCGGACTATCGCGTGCCGCTCAGGCGCCGTTCCAGGACCCTGGAACCGACGGTCAGCGGGTAACACATGGCGAAGTAGATGATGGCCACCAGCCCATAGATGAGGAAAGGCTGGAATGTCGCATTGGCGATGATCTGGCCGGACCTGGTCAGTTCATTGAAACCGACGATCGAGGCCAAAGCCGTGCTCTTGAGTAGCTGAACCAGGAAGCCCACCGTTGGCGGTATCGCAATCTTGAGGGATTGCGGCAAGATCACATAGCGCATTTGCGTCATGAAATTCATGCCGAGGCTGGCACTCGCATCCCATTGCCCGCGCGGAATGGCATCGACGCAGCCGCGCCAGATCTCGGCCAGGAAAGCGCCGGCATAGAGCGTCAGCGCCACGCCCGCCGCCAGCAAGGGCGAGACGTCGACACCGATGAGAGGCAGGCCGAAGAACACCAGGAACAGCTGGAGCAGCAGCGGCGTTCCCTGCAGCAGTTGAATGTACAGATTGGTCAGCGGGCCGCCGGACTTGGGATAGGCATAGCGCCAGAACAACAGCAGCAAGGCAGCCATACCGCCGCCGGCGAAGGCGATCGCCGCCAAGAGCAACGTCCAGCGCGCCGCCAGGAGGAGGAAGGGAATGATATCGGCAAGCGAGAGACTGACCATCAGCGGCGCCCCGCGAAAAGGCGGCGACCGGCGCGGGCGAACACCCAGCGCAGAGCTATCGCCATGCCGAGATAGATCAAAGCGATGACGAAATAGGTCTCGAAGGCCCGGTAGGTGCGCGATTGGATGAAGTCGCCGGCGTGGGTGAGATCGGTGACGGCGATCTGCGACACGACGGCTGATTCCAGCATGGTGATGACGATCTGGCTGACCAGGGCAGGATAAACATTGGCAATGGCCTGCGGCAGGATGATGTAGATGAACACCGAAAGCGGCGTGATGCCAAGCGCGAAACCCGCTTCGCGCTGGCCCGGCGGCACGGCTTCGATCCCTGCCCTGACGATTTCAATGGAATAGGCCGTCAGGTTGATCGTCATGGCGAGCACCGCCGCCGTGAGCGCCGACATTTTGATGCCGAGGCTGGGCAAGCCAAAAAAGACGAAGAAAAGCTGGACAATGAACGGCGTATTACGGATGAGTTCGACATAGGCGGCCACCAGCTTGCGCGCCCAGCCGAGGCCCCAGCGCGAGGTGGCGGCCCCACCGATGCTCAATGCGATGCCGAGTGTGGCGGAGATCGCGGTCAATAGCAGGGTTATCCCCGCCCCATGCAGGAGCAGGCCCAGATTTTCCGCGATCGCGCTGAAGTCGAACTCATACCCCACGGGCGAACTCAGAATCCGGCGGGCAAGGGCTGCTTGAGCCACTTCACGGCAATTTCATTCAAGCTGCCGTCCGCTTTCATCGCGACGAGTGCTGCATTCACTTTTTCCTGGAGTTTCGTCTCGCCTTTTTTGACGCCCATATGCGATGGCGACGTCAGGAGCTGAAACTTCTCGACCGGCTCGATCGCCGGATTCTTGGCCAGGATGGTTGCGCCCACATCATTGCCGACGACCATCAGCTGCGCCTGGCCGGAAAGGAACGCCGAGATCACGCCATTATAGTCGCTGTAACGTTGGATGTCGGCCCCTGCCGGGGCAACCTTGGTGACTTCCGTATCTTCCAGCGTGCCGCGATTGACGGCGATGGTCTTGCCCGCGAGGTCGGCGGCATTCTTCACCTCCACCTCCTTCGGGCCCATGACGGCGATGTAGTACGGCGCATAAGGATCGGTGAAGCCCACGACCTGGGCCCGCTCATCGCTGAATCCGATACTGAGCAGGAGATCAACCTTGCCTTCGGTGAGATAGGGAATGCGGTTCTGGCCGGTGATACCGACCAGTTCGGCCTTGACGCCGAGAGCCTGGGCCAGCTTTTCGGCAACTTCGGTATCGTAGCCCTGGATCTTCATGTCGGAGCCCATCGAGGCGAAGGGCGGGAAGTCCTCGAAGATGCCGATCTTGATGACGCCGGCCTTGGTGACGTCATCGAGTACATCGGCCTGTGCAGGAGCAAGCGGGCCGAGCAGCAGGACAGCGACGAGCGAGAGACCACAGCCCAAGCCGGCCCTGCGGGATAGGGAAAGTGTCATGTAAACCTCCTGAGAGTTTTTCCATGCGCGCATCTTCGGCGCGTCGGTCTCAATGTCGCCCCTTCGTCATTCCAGTCAATAGCCGTGCGCCGAAAGTCAGTTCGGCGACCGTCCATGTAAGTGTCGGACTTTTGTTAGATCCGAGCCCAGAGCTTTGCCAGATCTCACACTAACCTGTTGATTTGGCGCGATTCCCGCGGCGATTTAAGTCACGTCGCTGTGTCGCGGCCGCCTATCGCGCGTGGCTATCGCCCTTTCCAGAAGTGAGCGTGTCAGTGCCCGCACGCTCTGCCGCGCCGTTCTGCGGTCTGCCGCTGACGATCACCTGCAGGACGTCCTGTTCGGTTGTCTGGGAGATTACCCTTTCGCCGACATTCTCGCCTCGCTTCAGCACCATGACGCGGTCGCCCACGGCGAAAATGTCCTGAAGCCTGTGCGAGATGATGATCTGGGCGACGCCATGCTTTTTCAGTTCGAGCATGGTCTCGAGCAGCCGCTGCGTGGCCATCACCGAAAGATTGGCGGTCGGCTCATCGAGAATGACGACGCGCGGCTCGAATGAAATGGCGCGCGCGATGGCGACCGACTGCTGGCGTCCGCCCGACAGGCTCTCCACCTTCTGATGCACCGAATTCACATCGACCTTGAGGCGCTTGAGCACATCGTTCGCCTCGGCATACATCTTCTTGCGGTCGACGAACCATCTTTTGACGGGCCAACGTCCGAGAAAGATGTTCTGTCCGACATCCATGTTCCCGCACAGGGCGAAATCCTGGTAGATCATCTCGATCCCGGCGGCGCGGCTTTCATGCGGGCTGCGGAAATTTGCCGGCGTTCCGCCCACGACGATGTCGCCCGCATCGCGATGATAGGCGCCGGTCATGATCTTCATGAGTGTCGACTTGCCGGCTGAGTTATCGCCGACGAGCCCGAGGATCTCACCCGGATAGAGCTTGAGATCGACATTCTTCAAGGCCTGAACCGCGCCGAACGCCTTGCTGATTCCGCGCATCTCGATAATGGGTATGTCGGCTTCGGCAGCTGCCATATGCATCACCCTGGTGACGTCCGGCGCTTCGCCAGGAACTGCCGGACCCTTCCGAATATGTCGGCCTGCCTCAGCCAGATGTCGATGAGCACCGCGGCGATGAGGATGAGGCCGATGAACACGTTGACCCAATGCTGGGGGAGAACGATCGAGCGCCCGTCGGCGGTGATGATATTGAGCTGTAGGAGCGCTCGCACCAGCGTTATGACGGCCGCCCCTGCCAGCGAGCCGATGATCGTGCCATAACCGCCGAAGATCGACCCGCCGCCGATGATCACCGCGGCGATCGCGTCGAGCTCGCGGAACTGTCCCGCCACCGGATTGAAGCTGCGAAAATATGCGACATTGATGATCCCGGCCATGGCGGCGCACGTGCCGGCAAAGGCAAGCGCCAGGAAGCGCACGCGCTTTGTGTTGATGCCGGCATAGTCGGCCGCCCGCCGGTTTCCGCCGGTGGCCAGCACCTGCTGGCCGAACGGCATGAGGCCGAGGACGATGCCGGCGATGACTGCCACGAACAGCGTCCACAGGGTCTGCACGCTGACGGCGTCGGCGACGGCACGCAACACGCCCTCCGGCAGCTGCACACCGTAATAGTTGAGGATATCGCCGATCTTGCGTCCGAACAGATTGAACCTCTCGGTGAAGCCGGTGAGCTGCTGGCCGGCGACGATCCACGCCGCTAGCCCGCGCGCGATGTAATACATGCCAAGCGTGGCGATGAAGGACGGCAGCCCGAAGCCGACGGTAAGGAGCCCGTTGACGATGCCGGCGCTCATGCCGGCCAGCATGCCCATCATGACCGCCGTCATCGGATCGACGCCCATGACCTTGAGGCCATAGGCAGCGGTACTGCCTGCGAGCGCCAATACGGCCCCGACCGAGAGATCGATGTCACCGCAGGCGATCACATAGGTGAGGCCCACCGTAAGCAGGGCCACTTCGGTAAAATTGAGGAGAATGGCGAAGGTGTTAGCGAGGTTGCCCCAGTAATCGGGCCTCAGATAGAGGCCGGTCGCCCACAATGTCAGCACGAGGACGATCGCCAGCGCATCGCGGCGCGCGAAGAACTTGCCCATCCCCCGCGCATGGAGAGCCCTGTCGCTCGCGACGGTTCCGCGTGTTCCGATGCCTTCCATGGCGACGCCGCCGCTTTCGGGCGGGGGCGGCGGCGGGCGGCCGCGCAGCCACGCCCACAGCCGCGCTGGTAGCTGGCGCCTGAGGACGAAGGGCTCGATCAGCACGGCGGCAAGCAGGATCAGGCCGAGAAAGGCGGGCACCGCGCCGGCCGGCAGCTGGCTCAGCGCATTGACGGTCACATCGACGCCGTCGATCTTGACTGTGCGGGTCGTGGGCCAGCCCTCGCGCAGGACCTTGTTGATGAGGACGGTCAGGATCGTGCCGAGACAGCTCCCGGCGATCCGGCCCCTGCCCCCCAGGATCGACGCCCCGCCGATAATGACCGAGGCGATGACGATAAGTTCTGCGCTGAGTCCGAATTGCGAGGTGACGCCCTTGTCCTGGGCGATCGCCATCAGACCCGCAAGTGTCGCCGACAGCGACGACAGGAGATAGGCCCGGATGCGCACCCAGCGCGTCGGGATGCCGGCATAGATTGCCGCCTGCTCATTGCCGCCCGTGGCGAATGTCTCATAGCCCCACCGGGTCTTGGCGAGAACGATGGCACCGATCACGGCCACCACGATGAATATGATGATCTGGTTGTTGAAGCCGAGGGCGTTCGTTTCGCTGATCTGGAAGAACCCGGCATAGTCCTGCGCCTTGGCCGGATAGGCGATGTTCTTGCCCCCGGTAAGGCCGAGCACCAGGCCGCGGCCGATGAGCAGCATGGTGAGTGTGGCGATGAAGGCGGGGACCTTGAGGATCGTCACCAGCACGCCATTGATGAGACCGATCGCGGCACCGAGCAGGAGGCAGAAACCCAACGCCGGGGCGAGCCCCAGATCATAGTGGGTCGGCGAGAACAGGATAGAGAAGGCGACGCCGACCAGTCCGAAGGTCGAGCCGACCGAGAGGTCGATGTCCTTGTTGACGATAACGAAGGTCATGCCCACGGCCATGACGCCATAACGCGCGGAATCGCGGAGCAACGCATGGAGCGCGTCGGGCGTGCCGAAGAAGGCCGGATTGATGAGGGCGCCGCCGATATAGAGGAGCGCCATGAGCACCAGGAGGCCCAGCTCCCAGCTGCCGAAGAACTGCTGCGGATGGCGGCTTCCCACGGTCACTGCGCGCACCGGCATGAAGTTCAGGTCATCCGCGGCACGGCGTGCTGGACCGCGGGAGGGCCCCTGCCCTCCCGCTGTTTACCAGACAATCGGCCTTTGCAGCAGTGCTCAGTTTTCAAAGCGCTTGCCGATATTGCTGACCGTTTCCTTGGTGACCAGCTGGGCGCGCGTGTCGAGATTGGCGGCCGAGATGCCGCGGTCGATCTGCAGATAGAGCTGCATGACCGGCCAGAAGCCCTGCAGGAAGGGTTGTTGGCCGAGCGCGCCGGTAAGATCGCCGCTCTTCATGCCCTCCTGCTGGGCGGGGCCCAGATCGAAGCCATAGGAACAGATCTTGCCGCCCATTTTCAGCTGCGCGATCGCCTTCACCAAAGCCGGCGTGAAGACATTGTTGGCGGCGAAAGCGCCCACCACGTCGCCGCGTTGTTCGATGAGGCCGATGATGCTGTTGACCGGATCGTTCATGTCGGCGGGAACGCCGACGCTTTCCGGACCCGCATCGACCTTAAAGTTATCGAGCGTGCCGGCCGCTTTCAGGGCACCGATGGTCGCATTATAGGCGGAAGTCACCCGATTGTTGACTTCGATATTTCCCATTGCGGTATCGTTCGGGAAGATGATGGATCCCTTGGTGACACCCTTGTCCGCCAGGCACTTGGCGAGCGCGGCGCCGGCGATCGCCGCGGCCGATGCATCCTGACCGGTGTGGCTGATGCCCAGCCGGTTGTATATGTTGGGATCGAAGGAATTGGTCGTCGCTACCGGGATTCCGTTCTTCGCGGCGGCCTTGACGATATCGTCATAGGCGCCGACCTGCGGCGTGGTCATGATCAGGCCATCGATGGTTGGATCCTGGATGACCTGATTGAGGATCTCGATTTCGCGCGCCGGATCGTCCGTCGGCGATTCCGAGCCGAGCAGCAGGATCTTCGCGCCGATCATGTTGCCGGCGACGGTGGCGCCGACATAGACCGGATCGAAGAATCCGTTGCCGGCCGTATGCGTGACGATCGCGAAGGTCAGATGACCGTCGGCGGAATGGAAATTCTTGGTGCCTTCCGCCTCCTTCGCGGCGTCCTCGAAACTGTAGCCGCCGACAGCCTTGCTGACGGTTCCGGATTGCTGGGCGCTGGCACCAGCGGACATCAGCACGGCCAGCGACAACGCACATGTCGACATGAGCAGCGATTTCATGATCTCCTCCCGAGTTTCAGTTATTTGTCTTATTTGTCTGATGAATAGCAATGCCGAGACTAATCCAGTCATGGAACTGCCGCAAGGGCCACCCGTGGCCGGAGGGCGACAGGCGGCCGGGTAGGTTGCCGGCCGCCGCCCGCGCTGACGAGCTACTTGGCGATACAGCTTCCCGCCGTATCCTGCGTGCATTCATCGAGGCCGGTATAGATCACCGGCTCGACCGCCTTGCCCGCCAGGAGGTCGAGCATCACGCTCGGCGCGCGATAGCCCATCTCGAACGGCCGTTGGCCGACCTGCACATGGCTGCGTCCGGCCTTGAGCGCCTCCATCTGCGGCGGCAGCGTATCGCCTGCCACGATCACCAGCTTCTTGGCGCCCATCTTGTCCTTCACCTGATCTGTCACCTGGGCATAGGCTTGCGGCGCGAACTGCGCCCAGCCCCCTCGAGGACGAACGCGTCGAGCGCCGGATTAGCGGTGAATGTGTCCGCCATCTGCTGATTGGCGAGATCAGCCTGGTCGTTTGTGAATACCGGGCACCCATCGATTTCCGTCCAGCCGTTCTGTCCCGTCAGCCGTTCGGTGCCCTTGGCGCCGGAGAGCGTATCGCGCGTGCCGGCGGCGCGGGCATTGATATTGTCGGCCGCGACATTGCCGAGCTGGAGGCAGATGGTGCCGCCGCTGGGCTTGAGCTTCTGTAGATACTCACCGAACTTGACGCCCATCAGATAATTGTCCGTGCCGAGATAGGTCTTGCGCAGCGCCGCATCATCCTTGCCGAGATCGGCATCGATGGTCATGATCGGGATCGACGGATTACGCTCACGCAGCAGCTTCGCCATCAACGGCGCATTGGATGGCGAAATCGCGATGGCCGCGATATCGGGCTTGCCCAGGAGGTCGTCGACGATCTGGACTTCACCCGCCTCGTCGGCACTCGATGCCGGTCCCGTATAGAAGCACGAATAGCCCTTGCCGGCATTTTCGGCGTTCCATTTCTCGCAGCCGAGATGGATCTGCTCGAAGAACGGGTTATCGAGGCCCTTGACCACGATCGCAAGGATCTTGTCCGCCGCCTGCGCCGGAGCGGTCGCCAGTCCGAAAGCCGTGGCGGCGAGCAATGCGAGCGAGAAACACTTCATTTCTACCTCCCTGACCATGTGTTCATTTTAGACCCGGCATCGGGAACAGCAGCGGCGTTCCCGGCTCCTTCCAAGGCCCCCTCTTCGGCCTGTTGCCGGCCGTCAGGCCCACTTCAGCTAACCCCAACGGCTGCGCAACGTCAACTTATTTGTCGGACAAATCAGATAATACATATCAATTGCGGAATAGCCGTTGCATCACCTGGCGGATGGTGAAATTCTTGAAGCAACCAAGGAGCCTGTCATGGCGGTCTTGCAGCTGAATGGAATATCCAAGAATTTCGGCGCCATACAGGCGCTCGACGGGGTGTCTCTTGAACTGGCGAGCGGCGAGATCCTTGGCCTCATGGGCGACAATGGGGCGGGAAAATCGACGCTCGTGAAGATTATCGCCGGCAACTACAAGCCGAGCCGGGGCACGATCACCATCGACGGCGCGGAAGCGGAATTCCATCGCCCGATCGATGCCCGTAACAAGGGCGTGGAAATCGTCTATCAGGATCTCGCGCTCTGCGACAACCTTTCGGCAGCCGTCAATGTGTTTCTCGGGCGCGAGCTGACGACCGGCTTCGGCCCCTTGCAAGTCATGAACTATGCGGCGATGAACGCCCGGGCCGGCGAACTGTTCAAGGAGCTCAAATCGGAGACGCGGCCGCGCGATCTCGTCCGCGCCATGTCGGGCGGGCAACGCCAGGCGGTGGCCATCGCCAGGACGAGGCTCGCCAGAGCGAAGATCCTGCTCATGGACGAGCCGACCGCGGCGATCTCAGTGCGCCAGGTGGCCGAGGTCCTCAATCTGATCCGCGAGCTCAAGAGCCAGAACCTCGCGGTGATCCTGATCAGTCACCGCATGCCCGATGTCTTCGCCGTCGCCGACCGGATCGCGGTCCTGCGGCGCGGCCGGAAGGTTGCCGACAAGCCGACCGCCAGCACATCGCCTCAGGAAATCACCGGGCTCATAACCGGCGCTATCGAAACAGCCTGATGCACCCTTGGAGGGATCCACCCCCATGACCGCCGCCCTCGATGATGTCACGAAGCGCGAAAGCCCCGGCCTCCTCGGCTGGATCGTGACCCGCCCCGCCTTCTGGGTCTTCCTCGCTGCGGCCCTCGCCTGCCTGGCGCTGAGCATCCTCACCGATACCTTCGCGACGCCGCAGAACCTCTTCAACGTCACCCGCAACTTCGCCTTCGTCGCCATCATTGCGCTGGGGATGACGGTGGTGATCATCTCGGGTGGCATCGATCTGTCGGTCGGATCGACCCTGTGCATCTCGGCCATGGTCCTGGCGATCGTGATGAATGCGGGCTTCAGCCTGTTGGCCGGCATTGCCGCGGCGCTTGCGGCATCGATGCTGGTCGGCGCCATCAACGGCTACCTGATCGCCTATGTCCGCATTCCGCCTTTCGTCACCACGCTCGGCATGCTATCGGTGGCCCGCAGTGCTGCCATGGTTCTTTCCAACAACAGGATGATCTACCAGTTCGGGCCGGACGAGAAGGCGCTCTTCTGGCTGGGCGGTGGCTCTACGCTTGGCATCGCGAACCCGGTCATCGCGCTGGCCATCCTCGCCGTCATCACCGGATTAGTGCTCAAATGGACACGCTGGGGGACCTGGGTCTTCGCCATCGGCAGCAATCAGCATGCCGCAATCCTGACCGGCGTGCCCGTCCGGCGCCTGAAGGTCAGCGTCTATATGTTCTCCTCCCTGACCGCCGGCATTGCCGGCGTGCTGGAAGCGGGCTGGCTGGGAGGCGTCACCACCAATCTCGGCCAATCGATGGAGCTCAGTGTCATTGCGG
Source organism: Nordella sp. HKS 07 (assembly GCF_011046735.1). Lineage (NCBI taxonomy): Bacteria > Pseudomonadati > Pseudomonadota > Alphaproteobacteria > Hyphomicrobiales > Nordella > Nordella sp. HKS 07. Next base: position 1,418,650 of record NZ_CP049258.1, read on the forward strand.
CAACGGTGATTGGCGGGGCCAATCTGATGGGGGGCGCCGGTACGGTATTCGGCGCGGTGGTCGGCGCCGCCCTCATCGAGGTCATTCGCAACAGCTTGTCGCTTCTGGGAATCAGCAGTTTTTGGCAAGGCGCATTTGTCGGCAGCTTCATAGTCCTGGCCGTGGCCTTCGACCGGCTTCGGGCCAGGGAGGAACTGGATGAGTGAAATGCGCGTGACGAAGCGGATGACCACGTTGAAGAACGGAGCCAAACCCGGGAACCAGAGCCCCTCGCACGCCTCCCCTGCCCGCACGGCGCCGCCGGTGCTGTTGCGCGGCCGCGGCAATATCCATACCTCGATTGCCGAAGCGATCGGCAAGAGCATTGTCCAGGGCAAGTTCCCGCCCGGCACGATATTGCCGAACGAGGCGAAATGGGCCGCCGATTTCAAGGTCAGCCGGTCGGCCGTGCGCGAGGCGATCAAGATCCTGATGGCGAAGAACTTGATCGTTTCCAGGCCGAAGATCGGCAGCCGTGTCGAGAACAAGGAGCGCTGGAGCCTTCTCGATCACGACGTTCTCTCCTGGTATGCCCTGTCGCCGGACCGCGCCGGATTCCTAAAGTCGCTGCAGCAGTTCCGGCATATCATCGAGCCCGAGGCGGCGGCGCTGGCGGCGCAATACCGCACCGAAGCGCAGATGGACGAGATCACATCTGCCTGCCACGACATGGCGACGGCGCCTACCTTGTCGGACCGCACCAAGGCCGACGTCCGCTTCCATCTGGCTGTCCTCAAGGCATCGAACAACGACCTTCTGGTTCCGATGGGCGTGATCATCGACTCCGCCCTTGACAACCTCTTTGTCTTCATCACCCGCGAGGCAAATGATCTGCATTTCGCGCAGGATCTGCACAACAACATCGAGCGCAACATCCGCCTGCGCAAGGTCCAGGGCGCGCGCATGGCGGTACGCCGGCTCCTCGAGCATTCGGACGATTTCATCAGGCGGCACTTGCCGAAGAAGCAGCGAGACGTGAACCGAGCATCTCGCTAGTCATCGTCTCCAGCTTACGGCGGCATCACAAAGAAGTAATGCTCGCGCCATCAATTAAGCCCACCGCCAATATCTTCTGTTCCCTCGAGGACGCGCGTCAGCGCCTCGATTCTTGTTGGGGAAGTGATCATGGCGGATGGACAAACCGAGGCGGTTTCAGCGAAGCTCGGTCCGGATAGAGCGATCCCGCAGGCAAGCTGCTATGCCAATAACATTACTGTCGCGCCCGAGCGCCGCGGTTTAAGGCGGCATCTCTTCGATTTTTTCAATTCAGGACCTGGTGCGCGGGCGTCAGTGCCGCTGATCGACTTGCACTATCAAATTTGGAAGCTTTGGCACGGCAAGGCGACCTTTGCCGAATACTACGCAGCCACGATTGCGCAAAAGCTGCGTCATGGTGGAAGCCACAAGGCGCTCGGCGCCAAGGCATTTCTTTCAGGATCGCTTTTCTCGACTGCCAAGGATCTCTCCGCGGCGGACTTCAGGAAAGGTGGTCTGAACTTCTTCACCGCAGCTATCGACGCCGGGCTGCGGCCGCATCATGTCTGCGTCGACTATGGCTGCGGCAGTCTCCGCGTTGGACAGCATCTTTTGGACTATCTCGATCCCGGAAATTACTGGGGCCTCGACATTATCGACGACTTCTTCGAAGCAGGAAAAACGCTTCTTCCCAAAAGTCAACTGGAATGTAAGGCCCCGCGCCTGCGTGTCATATCGCCTACTTCACTTGACGAGGCAAAGGCGGCCTCACCGCAGTTTGTCGTGAGTTTTTCAGTTATGAGGCACGTTCCGCCGTCAGAGTTGGCAACTTATCTCGGAAGCATCATAAGCCTTATGGATCGCGAAACGAAAGTTCTGATCAGTTTTACCAACCGGATGGTGTCTGCTCGCATCGGCGCCAAGATTTGGTCCTACTCCGAGCCGGATATCCTGGAGGCAGTCTATACACTCGATCCGTCTATCCAGGTATCGTTCGGGCCGCTTTACGATGACAAGCGTCGTATCATGGTTCCAAACTCGCTGGCGCTTCTCAGCCGGCGCACGTGAAGATGTCGTTTGAAACTCTTCGTCTTCGCTATCGGGGATGTCTGCATGTTTCAAACAGGCAAAGACGCATTGCGCAAAGGTCAATCAAAGGATTCGACTGAATCGGCTTTAAACTCAGAGGCAGCGGTCTTTTTGCCGCGAATAGCGACATCGTCCTCATCATTCAGCGGATCTTTCGTGTCAATTGTCGCCACGGTGATGTCGACTGTCCATTCACGCCCCGAAAAGTCCTTGAGGCGTAGACTGTGGTCATTGTCAACTGACAGAACAGCTCCGCCAAGATAACCGTTATTGGGCCGGTTCCACCCTTTGTACGGCAAATAGGCGTATTTGGCATAGGCCGGAACATGCGCGGTCAGATATCGGTTGACCCGCTCACTCACCGTTGTCACATGAAGCAACGCACCAAGCCCAACGCTCGCCGCCATTGACGCACCAATTACGCCGGCGAAGCGATATCGATAACCGCGCCTGGTGCGCCGAATTCCGTAAACGGTTGCCAAGATCAACAAGGTGAGACTTATAAGCCACACCGCCAACAGGGTTCCGATGATTTCAGCAACCGGCATGTCGGTGTCGCCACGCTTGGCAACTTCCGAGAATTCCTCCAGGGCAAAGAAAGCAAGGGCGGAGCTGAGACTGGCGAAGGCGATTGACGCTGCTGCAAGTGCCAAGAATGCTGATCGCCTGGTAAGAAAATACATTTTAGGCCGAGGCACAAGCGCGCGCCTTTCGATTTCTTTCAAAACCCTGTTCTCAAATTCACTCATAAATGCCGTTCGCCTTTCTCGCACAGCGCTCGACAAGGGCAGGTGAATTCTTTCGAATTCTACTGAACCACGACGCAATTTCTTTCGCGCCAGCCGGTTACATTCTAGCAAACCACAATCAGCCCGGCCTGTATACCAGACAATACCACGCGAAGCTCGCGGGGAACTCATTGTGGGCGAAGGCCAGATCTCAGCCAGCGGCGAAATCCCCATGAATTGATTGACCTGGAAGAGCTGACGCCGCGATGAGATACAAGGCAAAGCCTGTTGCAGAATGGCGACCTGGGTCGGTTTTTGCCGGTCGGTGCGGGAAATTTGCGCTTCGCCCCGCCCGGCTCATCTGTTATCTGCTGGACCCGAGATGTCCAGCGCGCCCACAATCAGAGGCAGCATTTCCATTATCCTGGTCCGAATCACCGGCGCCGGGTTGGCCCTGCTTGCCCAGGTCATCGCCTCGCGGATCATCGGCGCGGAGGAGTTCGGGCGTTATAGCCTGATGCTTGTGTGGTTGCTCTTGCTGGGGCACGGCGCGACGGCTGGAACCAATCCCCTGCTCTGCCGCTACATCGCGCAATATCTGAAGTCCGGCGACATGCCCGCAATAGCCGGATTGCTGCGCTGGGCGATCTCAGTCGTGCTGGCAGTCGGCACAACGCTTGGGCTGAGCGCCGTTCTCCTGATCCACACGGGCATAATTGCCGTAGGCCCCGAAACGATCCTGCTGGCAACGCTGGCTTTCAGCGCCGTTCCGCTGCTCGTCCTGCAGGATTTTCTGGAAGCCATCGCACGCGGCGTCGACCGTCCGGCGCTCGGAATTGCGCCGGCCTACCTGGTTCGGCACCTGGCGATTATTTTCGGCTTACTTTCCGCCTTTCTGCTCGGTTGTCAGGCCGGTGCGGTGACGGTGATGAGCATGACGATCATCGGCCTCGTCATCAGCCTCGTAATACAGTTCATTCTGCTGCACCATCATGTTGCCGGGTTGCTGCGCGGCACTCTGCCGGTCTATCGGCAGCATGAATGGTATCGAACAGCACTTCCAATGGCCCTTGGCGAGGCCGCGGAACTGCTTTTCATGAACGCGGACATACTGATCCTCGGCATGTTCGTGGGGCCGGAACTCATCGCCTATTACTTCGCGGCGACGCGTCTGGCGCAGGTGCTGACCTATGTTCCCTATGGCATGAGTGCCGTGACGGCGCAGCGCATGGCCGCACTTGCCGAAAGCCGCGAGCGCGGGCGGTTGCAGGCGCTGATCGACCATACGACGCTTGTTTCCGGAGGGCTCGCCATACTGGCGGCACTCGGCATGGCCGTGCTGGCCCCCTATCTTCTGGCGCTGTTCGGCAACGATTACGCCCAGGCGGCGCCATTGGTAATCATCCTCGCCGGCGGCATCGCCTTTGCGTGTCTGCTGGGACCTGGAGAAGACACGCTCAACATGCTCGGTCAGGAGCGGGCCGGGCTGATCTGCATAGCGGCAGCGCTCGCCGTCAATCTCGCGCTCAATTTCCTCCTGGTGCCACGCATGGGACCTGCAGGGGCGGCGTGGGCGTCCGCTATTGCGCTCGCCGCCCGGGGGCTGCTCGCCGCCGGCTTCGCCAAGCGCAATCTCAATCTCTATCTCCCGTTAGGCGCCAGCCGGCTGGCGGGTACGTGAGTCCACCCAATGAATCAGATCGTACAACCTCACGACCGCCTTTCGCGCCGCGTGCTTGACGCAGAAGCGATAAAGGCCCTGCCGGTCGAGGATTGGGACCTCCTTTCGCGTGAAGCCGTTACCGAAAACCCCGCCTATTCGCGCCAGTATGTTCTCGCCGGCTTGGAAACAATCGACACTGGTGCCCGTGTGCGCGCCGTCGCCATGAGCGACGACAACGAGCGGCTCGTCGGCTTTTTCCCGTTTCGCCTCCGGATCCTGCCGCCCTTTCCTTGGCCGGTGGCCGTCGGAGCGCAGAATATCTATCAGTTTGCCGGCGCGCCGCTGGCATCGCGCAAGTGCACAGATGCAGTCGTCGGCGCATGGCTCGACGGCATCAAGGCAGGCGCGCCAAGCCGCTTCTGGACATTTTCGAATATCGACCTGAACAGCGGCTTCATCGAAAGCGTCAGGGCGCAAATAGGCGAACGCGGCCTGGGTCTGCGCGCTGTCGCGCCCTATCGGCGGCCAAGTCTGACCGGCAGGGCCGGAAGCTCTGAAGCACACAGCGCCAAGGTCATCAAGAAAAGCCGCGTTAAGGACATAGAGCGCAATCTGCGGCGATTGCGAAATATTGGCTCGGTCGGTTTCGAGCGCGCCTGCGAACCGGAGCAGGTAAAGCAGCGTATCGAGCAGTTTCTCGCCATCGAGCAATCGGGCTGGAAAGGTGAGAACGGCACAGCGTTTCTGTCAAGGGAGCGAGATGCAACCTTTGCCCGACTGGCGTTCGGAGGCGAGGACGGCGCCAAGGGGCTGGCCGTCGTGGACAGCCTGCTTCTGGACGGCAATCCGATCGCCATGAGCGTCAACATGTCCAGCGGCTCGACTCTCTTCACCCTCAAATGCGCATATGATGAAAACTACCGGAAATTCAGCCCCGGACTGGTGCTCGAGTATCTGGTGGTCGAGGAGTTCTTCAAGAGCGGCACATTCGCCGATATGGACGCGTCCACGACCATGGACGGCCATGTCATTCAGGAGCTCTGGGACAGCAACAAGCCTATGGCGTGTGTGATCGTCGGCCCTGATGATTTCCAACTGGACCTGCTGGCGAAGGGCTGGAACGCCTTCCACAATACAAAACGAAGGCTGAGACGCCCACTGAAGAAGTTGCTCCGGGTATTCCGGAAGCCGTTCTTCTTAACTTACGTGGCGATAGCGTGGTCCGTGAGCTGGAGTATGGAATAGCGTCCGTGCAATCCGGCCATCTTATGCCTATGTTCCCGTAAAGCCTCACCCGTGGGGAATTCGTTTTCGTGATCCAGAATACCATCTATCTCATCACCATCTGGGCCCTTCCGGTGATCATCGCGATCACCTTTCACGAGGCCGCGCATGCCTATGCCGCGCGTCGTCTGGGCGACGACACGGCTTGGCGGCTGGGGCGCGTGAGCCTCAATCCCCTGAAGCATATCGACCCGTTCGGCACGGTGCTGCTCCCGGGCATCCTGCTGCTGACGCAGGCCCCTTTCCTGTTCGGCTATGCCAAGCCGGTGCCGGTCGATTTCCGGGCACTCGGGCATCCCCGACGCGATATGGCGCTGGTCGCGGCGGCGGGACCGGCGATGAATATCCTCATCGCGACACTCGCCGCCCTGGCCTTCCATGTCGTCGGCTACCTTCCCTCGCTCGCCGCGCAGTGGCTGGCGGACAACTTGAAGAATGCCCTGATCATCAATGTCGTGCTGGCCGTCTTCAATCTCTTTCCGATCCCGCCGCTCGATGGTGGGCGCATCCTGGTGGGCATACTTCCCCGGGTGCTCGCAGCCCCCCTCGCCAGGCTCGAGCCTTATGGTTTCATCATCCTGATCGGCCTGTTCATCGTCCTGCCGATGGTCGGGCCACAGCTCGGCCTCGATCTCGACGCCGCCACGCAGGTTCTCTCTTCCTCGGTGGGGACCGTCATAGGCTGGATACTCGCGGTCACCGGTCATGGCTGAGAGGTGAGTAGGAACAATGGTTGCGGCTTCGTCGCCGACAAGCCGAAACCCGCGACACCATAAGCGGGACACAAGCTGTCCGAGGGCACACTCCGCATAGGGCGTCAGAGGGGTAATCACCACAAACAGCAGAGCTACAAATGCAGCCCGACCGATTATATCTGCCCAAACCTCGACTTGCATTCCTGGTATCGCCCCTTAGAACAGCCCCACCACCCCATCCAACCATTTCCAAACTCGTCCAGATTGGCCCACGAAGTCAACACAACGAAAATCAGAAATATCGGGGTTAAATTGCCCAAGACGCGAAGTGATTCCACGTCGCCGGGATGCGCGCTAGTTGTGAGGAAACGCCCGTGACCCTATTGCCCCCTGTGGCCGCCACGCCTGGCGACGTAGATTCGCCCTATGCCTGGCTGCGCCTCGTCCTCACTTTGCTGCTGGGCACCGTGGCCTGTGTCGGCACCTGGTCGGTCATCGTGGTGTTGCCCTCCCTGCAGACGGAATTCGGGACGCTGCGGGGCGGCGCTTCCTTGCCCTTTACCGGCGCGATGCTCGGCTTCGCCGCCGGCGGCATCTTGATGGGACGCCTGGTGGACCGGCTCGGCATCGTCGTACCCGTGCTGATCGGCGCGGCTCTCATCTGCGCCGGCTATGTCCTCGCCGCGCTCACCTCCAGCATCTGGCAGTTCGCGCTGCTTTCGGCTGTGATCGGCTTCGGTTCGGCCGCGGGCTTCGCGCCGCTGATCTCCGACCTTTCACATTGGTTCAGAAAGCGCCGGGCGGTCGCTGTGTCTTTCGCCGCTTCGGGCAGCTATCTCGCCGGTGCGGTATGGCCACTGGTGATCGAGCATTTCCAGTCCGCCTATGGTTGGCGCGCCGTCCATGTCGGCATCGGCCTGTTCGTGCCCATCGCAATGGTGCCGCTCGGCCTGGCGCTCAACCGCAAGCCCGCCGCAACCAGTTATGCCGCCGCCGAGGCCGCCACGGAGGCGGCCCGCGAGGAACTCGGTCTCTCGGCTCGCCGGCTGCAAGGTGTGCTCGTCGTGGCCGGCTTTGCCTGCTGCATGGCGATGTCGATGCCGCAGGTCCACCTCGTCGCCTATTGCGGCGATCTCGGCTACGGCGTGGCGGTGGGCGCGCAGATCGTCTCGCTCATGCTGGGCCTCGGCGTGGTCAGCCGCGTGGGCTCCGGCGTGATCGCCGACCGCATCGGCGCCGGACCGATGCTGCTGATCGGCTCAGCGATGCAGGCGGTGGCGCTGCTGCTCTATCTGTTCTTCGACAGCCTGTCCTCGCTCTGGGTGATCGCGGGCCTGTTCGGCCTGTTCCAAGGCGGCATCGTGCCGATGTATGCGGTGATCATCCGCCAGTTCCTGCCGCCGCGCGAAGCTGGTGCACGCATCAGCCTGGTCCTCACGGCGACGGTGCTGGGCATGGCCTGCGGCGGGCTGGCGGCAGGCTTCATCTACGACGCCACGCAGTCCTACCGGCTCGCCTTCCTGCATGGGCTGCTGTGGAACCTGGTGAACCTGGCGCTGATAGGCTGGCTGCTGGTCTGGCCGAAATGGCGGCGGCGCAACCATGCGGTGAGGGTCGGCTGAGGTTTGGCGCTGCCACCGCGCTGGCCAGAGACATCGGCTGACAGGAGGGACTATTCCCTCACAGGGGCGAAACAAGCGAAGGGCACTTAAAATGGAGGCTTTAGCTACTCGTCAATGCAGAGAAACAACACCCATTTCAGCGGCGCTTACGGGTGATCTGATCTGCAAGGACGGCAAGGATAACCACCACGCCGGTCGCCACATACTGCCAGACGGAGGGCACGTTCTGAAGGGTTAACCCGTTCTGCATGGCGCCCAAAGTGAGCTCGCCGACAAGCGACCCAAGGGGATTGCCCGTGCCACCAAACAGACTGGCACCTCCGATCACCGCGGCACCGATAGCCTGGAGTTCGAACCCATTACCGCCAATTGGCTCCGCAGCGCCAATGCGGGCGACCAGAGTGAAGCCTGCAATGCTAGCCAGAACACCGGACAGCGAACTCGGCCTATCAGAACGCCAATGAGCTGCCCAACCCGAAGAATGATGCCCGTGCCATTGCCGAGAAGTTGAAAAGCCTGGGCTTTGAGGTGATCGAGGGCGAGGATCTCACCAAGGTTGCGATGGATGGTATGGTGCGCAGGTTCGCCCAGCAGGTTTCGGACGCCGAGGTGGGATTGCTCTTCTATGCCGGCCACGGCATGCAGGTGCAGGGCAAGAACTATCTCATCCCGATTGATGCCCAGCTGGCCAATGAGACCGCCGTTGACTTCGAGACAGTGAGTGCCGACCAGGTGCTGAACTACATGGAAGCCCCTGGCCGGGTGAGCATTGCGCTGCTTGATTCCTGCCGTGACAATCCCTTGGCCCGCCGCTTTGCCAGATGCCTTGGCGCCTCACGCTCGGGAGCGGTTGGCCAGGGCATGGCCATTCCCGCCCTGCAGGGGGGTGTCCTCATCGGCTTTGCAACGGCTCCTGGCGAGGTGGCCGCCGACGGTGAGGGTGATCACAGCCCCTTCACCAGGGCGCTCATCAACAACCTCGATGCCAAGGGGATCGAGGTCGAGCAGATGTTCAAGAGGGTCCGCCGCGAGGTGCAGAACCTCACCGATAACCAACAACAGCCCTGGAACAACTCCTCTCTCAAGGACGACTTCTTCTTCAATCCGTGAGGCTCTACGCCAGATGTTGCCTTAGTTCACTACACAGTCCGGCTACAGCTGTCTCGATTAAAATAAGAAGCAGATTGGCAACGGATTGCCATGAACTAGGAACCAAATAAATATGTGATTAGATGAGCCAGATATACGTAGGTCGACCGAATCTGATATAGCCAGCCCCGGTGCGACCCCGTTAGCCAGCAGGATAAAGCATTCCACTGAGCTCGCGTCTGAGTTCTACCGGATGTCACCCTGAGATGCCTGGTCCTACTCCCACACCAGCCCATCGCGCGTCCTTGCGCGGCTGACAAAACGATAGAAGACGGTCGAACGGGCTATCTTCTGGGTGTTTGGAGTGCAACAGAGATAGTTGCCGAACAGGAAATAGTTCATTTTGTCACACGACCAGCACGTAATCCCATTGTAATTCACGACCTCCGTGCCATCCAGGTACAGTTGGAATTTGCCATCATTCTTCTTCGACCAGCGGGCAAACAGTTCATAGCGGTGCCATCCACCCAAGACCTCTCGAATTCGGATTACTGGTCTCTCAAAAACTACTTCGCAGTCGCCGCCAAACTGAGTCATTTTTTGGCCTGTCGGCTTTTCCATGGACCAGGACAAGAAATCGTCGTTACGGTTGGGGTTGGTTATAAGCGCCACCAACTGACATTGGTGCTGATCCTTGAACTCGGTGAAAATCTCGTGGCCTCTGGTTTGAGCCGTACTGAACGGGAACTCTGTGGGTAAATACATGTCCCACCCGTACCAGGCCTCTTTGGGCTGCAACGTGCCTTCCGGCACCTGCTGTACCGATGCTCGAGCTGACTGCTGCTCACAGTCGTCGGAAACACATTTGCGGGGAACGATTTCGAACCTGTAAACCTTCTTCTTGTTGATCGCGTCCACTGGGTCCCTATCCATAGTGAACCCGCCCGGTTGGTTGCGATTGGAAACCAGAAACGGCTTATCGAAACCGGTGACCTTGAATTTCTTTTGCGCCGCCGAAGCGTCGACCACAAAAAATACCAAAGCAACTGCAATGCATTGGAAAATCTTAGATGAAAATCTCATTCTCATGATTCTCCTGGCTGATGGCCCCGAAAGGAGACATTAGACAAAATTCAACTTGTTCATGCCTGTCACTACAGTTTCATATGGCAGCTTACAGAGTCTCAGGTTGTTGTAAACTCGGTCGCTGTAGCCTGACCAATATTTTGTGCCAGACGCAGTGAGAGACTAACTTGCTCCAACCTGCGCCATTCACGTCTACACAATTCGCTCTCTGATGCGTTCGGTGTCGGTAGTCGTCGAACAGACTCCGAAGCGTCGTGAGTTGCGCTGCTTGTGGGCTCCATCCCCAGGAAAGCGGCATTCGGCCTGCCTGCGCTGGCCAGACAAAAGTGCCGCGGAATTCCGCCTGACTCATTGCCATTTGCTGCGTGCGCTGGTGGCAAATTCAAAGATATGGCAGGATGTGGGTCATCAGGTTGCGGCTGCACCCGTCGAGCATGGATAACTGCCCATGACTAAGCTTCGGATATTTGCGGTCTTCTTTGCCCTTTTGATTGGCTGGATGGCCAGCCCGGAATTTGCCATCGCGGCGAAGCGTCTGGCCCTGGTTATCGGAAATTCGTCCTACACCCACGTTCCTGCGCTGGCAAATCCAAAGAACGATGCTGCCGACATGGCTGCAAAGCTTAAAGACATGGGTTTTGAAGTCGTGAGCGGCATCGATCTCGACCTGGTTGCTCTGCGCGATTTAACACGCAAGTTCATCAAGACACTATCGGGCGCAGAAGTGGCGTTGTTCTACTATGCCGGTCACGGCCTTCAGGTAAATGGCGAGAACTACATAGTGCCTGTGGATGCTCAGATGGAAAGCTATGAAGACCTAGAGTTCGAAGCGGTTTCCATGGGAATTGTGCTCACTGCGATGGAAAGGAACACCAACGTCAACCTCGTATTTCTCGATGCCTGCCGTGACAATCCTCTGGCCAATAACCTCGCTCGTTCTATGGGCACCCGTTCCGGCTCGATCGGGCGCGGACTTGCAAGGCTTGGCAGCAGCGTGGGCTCGCTGATTGCATTCGCCACACAACCTGGCAATGTTGCCCTTGATGGAACAGGCCGAAATTCGCCGTTCACCAAGGCACTGCTCAGGCATCTCGGTACGCCCGGTCAGGGTATCACCCAGGATATGGTCCTTGTGCGTCGCGATGTTCTTGAGGCAACCGGCGGCAAGCAAGTGCCTTGGGATAGCTCCTCGCTGACAGGGGATGTAATTCTCGTTCCAAAATTGGATGAGAAGAGCGCAAAAGACACCGGCACACAAAACACCAGTGGCAAATCAGCGGAAGAAACAGGGTCCGAAACAGCCGTAGAGCTCGCATTCTGGGATACTGTGAAAGATGCGGATGATCCGCTCATGTATCAGACTTATCTTGAACAATATCCGAACGGTGCCTTTGTGCCTCTGGCGCGAGTCAAACTGAAGATACTGGAGGCCGAGCGCAAATCGAGCCAGGACACCAGTAAAGTCGTCGAGACTGAGACGCAGCAACCTACCAGCAGGAAAACGGTCGTCGCGAGCATAGATACGGCTGAGTCAGGACCCTTTGACGGAATGTGGAGATTAACTCGCCATGCGACAAACTCGTCATGCGGATGGAAGGAGCTTTCACAGGAGTTTGTTGTCAAAGGTGGAAAAGTGAGCGGTGAGGGATTGACAGGCACGATCGCATCGAATGGCGCGTTGAATATTTCTCTGGGGTTCATCAACAACGGCAAGCCGGGTCGCAACACTTTGAAAGGTAAGGTCAGCGGAGCGATTGGAAGTGGCCGGTTCCAGCATGTCGGAGGCTCGTGCAGGGGAACCATCCGTCTCTCGAAAGTTTAATCTGCTTCGCTCTCTCGCAATCGCGAGACTTCTAGACGTGAGAACTCCTGGATAATTGTTGCAAAGAAAAGGGATGCGCGAGCAAACCAAAGAGCCACGCGTTGAACTCATTCCCCCAGATTTCGCGCGAATATAGCTGCCTGAACTCTGCAGTTCTTGTCGAGCATCCACGCCAAAACATCCATAACATTGTTCAAATCGATGTCGGCAGGCAACCGATTGAGTTGGGCATGGCGCACGGTACTTCCGGCATGGACAGTAAGCTCACTTGCTTGTTCGGCGAGTGGCAAAGGCACCTCGAATACTGAAACGTTCTTGGCCCAGACAAGATCATTCCGTTTCATGCCGTTGTCGGCACTGATTGCAAGCGGCATTTCACTTAGATCTTGTAAGCGAGAGAGAACGACACGGTCCCGAAGCACGCATGCCGGTCCCGATTCATGTATCGATATAGACCATGGATCCATGGGACCAATTACCCCATTTTCTCCACCGACGGAACGCGTCACACCAAGAGAATCGGAATTGGGCTTGCTGCCAAAGAGAAGATCGGTAACGCGCTCGAAAATCGAGCGGTTCTTCAAAACCTCTTGGTTGACGTCGATCTTTTCCTCAGTGACGATGAGATGATCGGGACCATGAATCCTGTTCACTGAGCCGTCTTCGCCGAGAAGTGTTACGATGGTCCCCGAGGGTATGACTATCTCGTCGTTAATTCCCAGGACTTTTCCGACCGGGTAGACATCGGAAGCCGGTTTCGCAGAAATCACGAGATACTGATTTGCGGCATGCGCCGGCAGTGACGTGACCCCCCACAAGAATGTCGCTAGACTAAGTGAAACCAGCCAAGATGTGAGCTTTGTGACCATTCGGCAAGGCCCTACTTTGAACTTAAATGAACATCCGCGCCCAAGGCACCGGAAGCCAGCCTGCTGCTATGAACTGCTGCCAGTCGATCATCAGAATGCTGCGCCACAATTCTTGCAAACGCATCGCTAGCGCTTGGCTTCCCGCATGTCATAAGATCGTATGCCTCACGATATTCATCAACATATGCTGCCTCCGGCGAACAGGCATTCAATGGTTCGAATACTTTGATTCCCTTGGTTTTGCCTGCCAGGTACAATATTGCTGCCGGCCGAAATAGAAACGATGGAGCTGCATCCGCGACGTTGACGCTAACACAGATCCTGGTACCCAGATACTTGTTTGCTCCTTCCAGGCGCGATGTTGTATTCACTGTGTCGCCAATGGCCGTGTAGTCGAAGAAGCGCTTTCCTCCAAAGTTGCCCACCACAGCCGGTCCGCTATGAATACCGATGCGCGTGACTCCAGATGGGCACCGCCGCGGGCCGCTGCGACTCGATATGCTTGGGCGAGTGTATCCAGTTCAAGCGCGAGCGAAACGGCGCGTTCTGCTTGGTCTGCCTGCGTGGCGGGCGCACCAAAGAAGCCTACAACCGAGTCGCCAACCACCTTGTCGATGGTTGCACCGTGTTTCACAAACTGATCGCACACCAGATCCAAGTAGCCGTTGAGCAGTGCGGCGATTCTCTCCGGCGGCAGAGTTTCGCTAAGACCAGTGAAGCCCTCCAGGTCTGTGAAGACGCAAGTAATGGTGCGCCGTTCTCCGCCGAGGCGCAGACTGGCAGGGTTTCTAATGATCGTTTCGACGACTGCCGGGCTCACATACTGGGCGAAGGCGTGACGAATGAAGCGCCGCTCGGCATTGTCACGATGCCAAGCCATGAATGCAACAATGCTAAAAACGCCTGTCACGAGCACACTGGGCCATACAGCTGGGACCAGCACTCCGATGCGCGAGAACAGTGTCGCTGCGCCGGCAAAAATTGAGAATATCAGACCAAGCAATATCAGTGGCTTGACGAGTACCGGCAGCGGTCGCCAGGCAAACCAGCCGGCGACAAGGGCGCCGGCTGCGAGAAGCAAGCCAACAGTCAGCGCGCCAGCTTGGACAATCTGATCGCCGGTGAGCAACTGCGCCAAAGCATGCGCATGAATGACCACACCCGGAAGCGTGCCGGCCTTTACCCCGTCGAGCGCCGTAAAGGGCGTAAGATGACGATCGTCCAGTGGAAGATCAGCGCCAATCAGCACATACTTGCCAGTGAACCACTGCACCGGCAGGACACGGGCCAAATGTGCGGGATAGACCGGAAAATCATAGGGTGTCGCATGTTGCGTACGGAAATATGCCAGATCTGATCGGATTGCAGACGGACTCGCTCCGCCGGCGGCGGCGATTGCACCGACGAAACTCGGCTGCCACACGCCACCGTTCTCGCGACCTGCGAATAAGCCTCGCACCACTCCATCCAATGGATCACGGGCAAGAGAGACGAGACCGCGAGATACGCCGGGCGCGAAATTCTTCAGATAAGTGACCTGACTATCAGTAAGCCCATCGGCATTTTCGGCGGAAGCGATGACAACAGGAAATGGGGCATTCTCCAGGGCCCTTTCCAGCAGTTCATCTTTGGCCCGTTCTGTTCCCTGATCGAACAGAATGTCGATACCAACAGCCCTTGGCCCAGCTTTTCCTACATGCACAATCAGATTTGCCAGGAACTCACGATCGATGGGTGAGCGATAGTGGAGGCCGGCAAGCGTCTCTTCGGTTATCGCTACGATCACAATGTCCTGGCCCGGATCGATGAAGGGTGAGACAGAACTTATGAGGAGATCGCGGTATAGATTCTCCAATGGGCGGGAAAAACCGGCAACCAAAAGAACGGCTGCGGCAAGGAAGAGCACTATGGCCACCTCCCTTGCTGTCACCGCCCGAATGTATCGGCCGAATGTCACCCGCGTCCCACTGAAGCACCGATGACATGCAGGCTACACCATGAAAGCTCAGGCGAAAACCACGCTGTGAAAGCGTTGGCTTGGCACAAATGACGCGCGCCTGTATGCCGGGCCGCCGCGATACATTTGTCGCAGCGTTCCTGGGTGATCAGTCGATCTTCATCACGTTGGGCAATGTCCATGACTTGTCGAAGAACGGTCGGCCCATAGAAGCGAATATAGGCAAACTATCCCTTGTCCGGATTGGTCTGGACTTAGTTCGCTTCGTGGCCTTTTGGCGCCTTTGGGCCGAAATAGACATCGACGAGCCGTCCTGGTTGACGGCGATGTCCTCTTTGCGGGACGAGATGGCGGTCGCAAAAGTCATCGATCACCACATCGAGGCGGGGACCGGTTATGCCGCCGCCGAGGCCGCCACGGAGGCGGCCCGCGAGGAACTCGGTCTCTCGGCTCGCCGGCTGCAAGGCGTGCTCGTCGTGGCCGGTTTTGCCTGCTGCATGGCGATGTCGATGCCGCAGCTCCACCTCGTCGCCTATTGCGGCGATCTCGGCTACGGCGTGGCGGTGGGCGCGCAGATCGTCTCGCTCATGCTGGGCCTCGGCGTGGTGGGCCGCGTGGGCTCCGGCGTGATCGCCGAGCGCATCGGCGCCGGGCCGATGCTGCTGATCGGCTCAGCGATGCAGGCGGTGGCGCTGCTGCTCTACCTGTTCTTCGACAGCCTGTCCTCGCTCTGGGTGATCGCGGGCCTGTTCGGCCTGTTCCAAGGCGGCATCGTGCCGATGTATGCGGTGATCATCCGCCAGTTCCTGCCGCCGCGCGAAGCTGGTGCACGCATCAGCCTGGTCCTCACGGCGACGGTGCTCGGCATGGCCTGCGGCGGGCTGGCGGCCGGCTTCATCTACGACGCCACGCAGTCCTACCGGCTCTTCCTGCACGGGCTGCTGTGGAACCTGGTGAACCTGGCGCTGATAGGCTGGCTGCTGGTCTGGCCGAAATGGCGGCGGCGCAGCCAGACAAAAGGCCTGCGATCTGCTGACGGCCGTCCATGATCGTCTTGGTGAGCTTGATCGTGCCAGAAATAACATTTGCAAAGAAGGTGACCGGCTCCTGATCGTAAAGGATCATCTGTCCGGCACTGTATTTCTTGCGACGCGAAATCTCGCTCAAACGGAAAATCTGCTCCTCGCTCATTGCCCCACAAACCGCCCGTTTCTTACCGCCCAATGCAGACAGCGGAAGCCGGGAAGCTTGGGCCTGCGCTTGGCAATGCCTTTCTCATGAGGTGTCGTTGATCTGTGCCTGTCCAGTCTAGTGTCCCGAATCCGAAGTTCGCCACAGCCAGGGGGATCTTCCGAGCGAACTTCGGATTCGGAAGGACACTAGAAAACCTAATGATTCTAGTGCGCTTTTGAACGCGAAGTTCCTGTCGGTGCAAGCCGCCTGAGATCAGGAACTTCGCGTTAAGCACACTAGGAGGAAAGGCCGGATTCGCTATGATCCAGGTCAAATCCCACTAAAGGCTTGATCGAAATCAAAGTATCTGCCGGCATCGCGGCGCAATGTTGTATTCATGAACGATCGCCCCAACTCCAAGTGCAACCTGAAGCAGAATTGTAAACCCCGCGGTGAGCCGCGATCGCTGGTCGACAAATATCACGGTCGCGTGCCCCGCTATACGAGCTATCCCACCGCGGTGAACTTCGGTTCGGGCATCGGAGCGGATCAATACAGCAGCTGGCTTGCCGCCCTCAGTCCGGATCAACCCTTGTCGCTATACCTGCATATTCCATTCTGTGGACAGCTATGCTGGTACTGTGCCTGCCATACCGGGGTGAGCCACAGGCGCGAACCCATCGTCGGCTATGTCGAATCGCTGTTGCGTGAAATCGATCTCGTGGCCGCTGCGATCCCGCACCGGCCGGTAGTGTCCGCGCTGCATCTGGGCGGCGGTTCTCCGAACATGCTGTCGATATCGGACCTGGCCCGGCTCTTCACTCGTCTGCGCGAAAGGTTCACTTTCGCCGATCAGGCTACGATCGCCGCTGAGCTCGATCCGCGGTTTCTCACTCACGAGTGGATCAGGGTCGCTGCCCGCCTGGGTCTCTCCCGAGCGAGTATTGGCGTGCAGGATCTGGATCCGGACGTCCAGGCAGCAATCAACCGCATCCAGCCCTTTGAAATGGTCGCGCAATCGATCGCCGCCCTGCGCCGAGAAGGTGTGACGTCGATCAATGTCGACCTTGTCTATGGACTGCCACGTCAGACTCTTCACGGAGTAAGGACAACCATCGACCAGGTCGCCACGCTCGAACCTGACAGGGTAGCGCTCTTTGGCTATGCCCATGTGCCCTGGATGATGCCGCGTCAGAAGCTTATCCGGGAAGACGAACTTCCGGACTCGCGTCAGCGCTATCAGCAACAGCTCGTGGCTGGCAACAGGCTCCAGGAAGCAGGCTATCATCCCATCGGCCTCGACCATTTCTCGCTGCCGGTGGACGATCTCGCCATCGCGGCGGAGAATGGCCTGATGAAGCGTAATTTTCAAGGTTATACGAGCGATGACACGAGAACCGTCATAGGCCTGGGCGCTTCATCGATCAGCAGCCTCGAGCAGGGCTACGCACAGAACTGCCCCGACGTCCGCAGATGGCGGGAAGACATCGACCGCGGAAAGCTCGCGACCTGCCGCGGAATCGCCTTGACCCATGAGGATCGTTTTTGGTCCGACATCATCCAGGCGCTCATGTGCGACCTCGAAGTCGATTTCATAGACCTTTTGCGCCGGTGGGACATGCCGGCATCCGTCCTTGCACCGGCCCTTGCCCGACTCGATGACATGCAGGACGACGGCCTGGTCCGGCTGCGTGGCTCTGTCCTCGCCGTAACTCGACTGGGCCGACCTTTCTTGCGGTCAATCTGCGCGACCTTTGACCAATATATCGCAGATCACGGAGCCAGCCCTCGGCACGCCAGAGCAATCTGAGCGAGCGCGCGAACTTTTGAGGAAGCGGTTCCTGGCGGTTGACCCAAGTCAAAGCCCCTGGATGCCATGCCGTCTCGTTTCCTGAAAGGAGAGCTGCCATGCGGGTACCGAGAACACTTTACCTGATCGCGGACGGGGGCCGCGTGCGCTATGTGGAGCGCGCCGGGCCTGGCCACTTCAGGACATTCCGAAACGCCCTGTCCGCCCATATGCACGACAAGACTTCCGAGTTTGGTCATGACAAGCCGCCTGAAAAGCTGGATCATCTGCTGTTCAACCAGTGGCAAAGATCGTCAGAAATTCAGGAACTGCAGATAGAAATTATGCAAGACCAATCGCCAGCGACCGACTAGCCTGCTTGCCATCGGCGGCGGATTGCGCCAGATCAAGCCCCCCGGCGCTTGAACACGCCAGGGCGTGATACAGAGGAGCAGGTCATGCGAACCATACGCGGTATCGAGAACATACTCATCGGCTTGACGGTCGAAGCCAAGGATGAACCGACCGCAGCGATCAGCTATGGATTGTCCCTGGCACAATCTGCGCATGCACTGGTGACCGTGTATGCGCCAACAGTAAAACTCGTTCTACCGCATGCCTTTGTCAGTGGCGCCGCCGCCGGCATAGTGGCAGCTGAAAACCGCTACCTCGAGGAACTGGCGCGCGAGGCTGTCAAACGAATTGAAACGCAGGCGAGGGAAGCCGGCGTCAAGGCGAAAGTAACGTCTTCACACCTCCAGCGCCAGAAGCTAGTCGAGGGCTTCACAAACGAGACTCGCCTGCACGATCTATGCATACTTGACAGCGAATCCCAGGCCATCGACGTCGACCGTGATCTCATCGAAGCCGCCCTGCTCGATAGCGGTCGCCCATTAATCGTCGTTCCCCCTGAACATAGGGCTTTTAACGCCCAACATGTCGTCGTTGCCTGGGACGGGAGTTCCAAGGCGGCGCGCGCGCTCTTCGATGCCTTGCCTATCCTGCGTGCTGCTGCAACAGTTGAAGCGGTCCAGATAGAAGGAGAGAAGAACCTGTCGAGAATAGTCCCCGGATCGGCTTTGGCAGCGCAGCTTCTGGCCCATGGCGTCAAAATTGTAGCGAAGACCATCGATGCCCGCGATGGCGGCGTAGCAGAAACGCTACGCCAATATGCCCACCGTTCCGGCTCGGACCTGATCGTGATGGGCGGCTTCGCCCGCGCCCGGCTGCGGCAGCTTATACTCGGCGGCGTCACCCAGTCTCTCCTCCGCCACTGCCCCGTCCCGCTGTTTCTGTCTCACTAAAGGATGCGGGCGATCGTCAGCCCCGTATATCTCGACTACAGCACGATCACGCTGATTTGAAACAGCGATCTTACACACTCCCGCCGGTTGGCCCCGCATCGGCGTGTGCTATCCGCCGGATGTCAATTGCCCTTTCGCGGCCTTTCACATGGATGTGCTCTACTGCTCCAATTGGTCGCGCTTGCAGGCCACTTCTCTCGATTGTCACAGCATCGCAGACAATCTCACCTCGGTGAGCCTCAGAGCATAAGCGCGCGGCCACATTCACGGAATCCCCGATGACCGTATAATCCCGCCGCGCTTCGGGTCCGATTGCTCCGGAGATGGCGGGGCCTGTGAACACGCCTATGCCAACCCCTCGCGGCAGATTGTCTCTCGCAACGGCAGCCTGAACATCTAGGGCCGCAGCCACTGCCCGACGTTCTTTGTCCGGTCCTTCGAACCGTGAAAGCAAGGCATCGCCAATCAGCTTGTCGACGTCGCCACCGTGCCGGGAAATGCAATCGATCTGCACCGCCATAATACGGTTTAGAAAGGCAACAACCTCTTCCGGAGCCACCATTTCCGAGTAGCCAGTAAAATCCCGCACGTCCGAATAGAGAAGCGATACCGCAATTCGTCTTAAAGGCAGGTCGCTTCCTGGAGGAGCGGAACGCACCGCACCGACTGCACTCGACGACATGAAGCTTTGCAGTCTCGCCGATAGCTCGCGCACTCGCGCCGCCCTCAAATCAATTCCGGACTGTGCCCTCTTGATGAGATAGCTGAGGACGAAAACCAGCCCCGCAAGCAGAAGGCTCGGGACGAGAGTAGGCATAATAAGCGCCCGTATCAGGATGTCGCGCAAGTACCAGGCTGGTTGATAGATTTCGGTTACCAGTCCGACTTCGCCATTAGTTCTGGATACCGGGATGTAAAATTCATTGTAGCGCTTGCCGTCCGCTTCCAGATGCGGGACCAGGACACGCTCTTGCCTCTCAAGAGCCGCTGTCAGCGCGGCGTTTTCCTCCACGAGCCCGATTTCGGCCCGATCGGTGCTGAAGACCGCTTTGCCGTCGTGAGTATAGATCTTGAATTGTGGAAGGTCGTGCTCGGCCACGGACTCTTGAAGCGGAACCTGAAGCCGCTCTGTTTGTTCGATGTCCGCTGTGCCCGCGAGCAGGGCATTCCATTCGGCGGGAAGCTTTCGTTCAACCGCTGCGACTATTTCTGCCACTTCCCGCGCTGCAAATTCCAAGTGAATATCACGCACCGCCTGCCGCACGGCCAGTGCCGTCATAACAACCAACGACAGGACAAATAGCGCGAGGAGCGGAAGGAAACGTTGCCGATATCGTCGCTGCAGCGGAAAGGGCTCCTCCAGAGCGTCGGCGCCGGACCTGCCTGTAGTACCGTCAATCCTCTTCACTGTGTCACGATGCCTCTTTTCGGCATTGTCTCAGGAGATCGGAAGCGAGATGAATGAGGCCGGTCATCGCGCATCTGAGTTTCGGTTTCGCCGGGCTTTCTGTCGTCGCATGACCAGTTTCTCACATTGTCAGGACCGCGGCACCTTGCAGCCTCCCCTCGCGCAAATCGTCAAGAGCTCGATTGGCGTCCGCAAGCGGGTATGGAGTGACCGACGTCTGGATCCCGATTTGGGGAACCATGTGGAAGAAGCTGTCGCCGTCATCGCGCGTGAGATTTGCCACCGAGAGGATCTGTCGTTCTTCCCACAGCAATCTGTACGGAAAGCTTGGCAGGTCGCTCATGTGAATTCCGGCGCAGACGACGCGGCCACCCTTGCGCACCGCCTTCAGGGCCTGCGGTACAAGCGCGCCAACGGGCGCATAGATGATGGCGGCATCCAGCAGCTCAGGAGGCGTCTCATCTGATGCTCCCGCCCACTCGGCGCCGTGGCTTCTGGCGAAGTCTTGGGCTTGCCCATCGCCTTTGCGCGTGAAGGCAAAGACTCGCCGGCCCTGCCATTTGGCAACCTGGGTTATGATGTGGGCGGCCGCTCCGAAGCCGTAAAGACCCAGCGATTTCCCATCGCCCGCGATCCTGAGCGATCGCCATCCAATGAGACCGGCGCAGAGAAGCGGCGCAAGGAGCAGGTCAGACGTGCCGCCTTCGAGGGCAAAGGCATAGCGCGCATCGGCAATCGTATGAGTCGCATAGCCGCCATCCCTTGTGTAGCCGGTGAAGAGTGGCCGGTCGCAGAGATTTTCCTGCTCGGAGAGGCAATAGAAGCAGCGGCCGCACGTATGGCCGAGCCATGGGACGCCCACCCGCTGTCCAGGCTCAAGGCCGCTGACACCGGCGCCGACCTCCTCGACATAGCCGATGATTTCGTGACCGGGAACGAGAGGCAGCGGGACCTTCGGCAAATCGCCATCGACGACGTGCAGGTCCGTGCGGCAAACCCCGCAGGCGCTGATGCTTAGGCGAATTTCACCGGACTGTGGCGCCGGCAAGGGACGCTCGCGCATTTCAAGTGGCCGGCCATATTCGACCAGCATCATGGCGCTCGACACCGTCATAACCTCTCGACTGTTACCACACGATATGTGTGCCCGCCATCGCCTTCGATGATCGAAATATACTCACCTGTGACAAACCGCGCGGATTAAATGCCCGAGATCCTGTTCCTCCCCCGCGCGGTAGTGCACGAGACGGCAGAGGTCGCAGTGAGATTTCTGACTCCGTCACCGGCATGACGAGGTCATAGCCATGCTCTTCACTTCCTTGCGGATGACCAGGCTCGCGCGAGACGCAGCCTGACCTTCACGAAGCCTTCGGGAAACCACCTGTTTGCGGGTTGCCGCATTTTGGACAGCGCCATGGTGACCTCCAACTATGACATGGAACTAGCTTGCCACCTTCGACCACAACATGCATGGCCAATCGCAAGTTCGATATCCTCGGTGATTCATTACCGCGCTTGTCCGACTCGATCCACACGCGATCAACATTGTTGTCCGACCATGGTCCAAATAGCTAGTCAGACGTTCGTCTGTTCGTGAACCGCGATAGGTCCCATGGATCGGCGGAGAAGTCCTAGGACACTATTTTGGTCCCGGCTCATTGTCTAGCTTCGCGACAGCTACGGCGCGTCGAAAGGACGAGGAGTCGCAGCGCAACACAGAGCAGAGGACTAGGGCCATGACAAGGAACATTCTCACACTTGCCGCAGTTGCAGCACTCACCACTTTTATCATACCGGCAGGAGCGCACACTGGTAGCGACCAGAGTACTCTCACGCTCATCAAGAGCGTGGCTACCAAGTCGACCGACGGTGTGGCGATTGAAATTGCTCGGCGCGGGCGTGGAGCTGACGACCCCGCCGGTGACGACCGCGGTGGACGTGGCCATGGCTCCGACGATCCCGCTGGCCATGCCAGCATCAAGACTTTCGATCCGTTGCTTCAAATGGCCCGGCGCGGGCGTGGAGCTGACGACCCCGCCGGTGACGACCGCGGTGGACGTGGCCATGGCTCCGACGATCCCGCTGGCCATGCCAGCATCAAGACTTTCGATCCGTTGCTTCAAATGGCCCGGCGCGGGCGTGGGAAGGATGACCCGGTCGGCCATGGTTGAGTTGGGACGTCGCCTGGAGGTGGGGGCGGACTCATTCCGCCCCCACACGGCATATTGATGCGACTAGTTGTTAGCGAAGGCGACGCCGGCTTTGCCCTCCGCAAGTATGTGGATGCACCGTAGGCGGCGATTTCGAAGGCGAGGGCAGATGGAGATGATAGCCAGCCTTGAGGTGCTCCGCGGGCCCGCAAGGGCGACGCGAGCGGGCGTAGGGCGATAACCGACCCGCAGGCCGCCACGTTCCAGCTCTTCCAAGTGCTCGAGTTTTCCCCGCTCAAGTTCAAAATCGAATTTACCCCACCTCTCATGGGTGCGGCATCAAGCCAATCTAGATTTCGCGGCAGACGAGAGGGGCCCCCGTCCTGGGGGTAAAAGCAACGGCGACATTCTCCGTCGTTCAATTGTTGGCGTAGATGCTGATCTTTCCTCCACCGGGCTGTTAAAGACCGACCAATTGGCAAAGGGCAGAGGCCCATAGAAGACGGCGTTGGCATCAAATCGCAGTGTATTGGCGGCCGCCCACAAGAATTTTTGGTTGAGCGAGCCTACATTGAGCGGATCCGCGAAGCCGTCGAGAACATAAGAAGGCTCAACCGAGTGGCCGCGCGATGTGGCTCGATTTTACGCAATTACCTGCTCAGGTCCTCCTCGTTGACTCGAGAATCGAGGACGCCATCGACACCGGCCGCGCCAACTGCGCCTTGGAAGAAGAATGGAGAAAGCGAAAGCTATGCGATTCGGCCCTAAAGATTTCCTGAGCGCCCGCGATGTCCATGTCGAACTGGCGCGGGACCGAGCCGCTGATGCCAGGAAATATCTGGCCCTGGCGCGCCAAGCGTACGGGCGCGGTCGTGATCGCGCCGCGTCCAGGTTTCTTGGGCACCACAATTTCTACGCGGACTTTGCGGTACGGCAGCGGAAACGCGCCCACACCCTGCTGCTGCGCGCGGAAAGAGACTTATCAAGATGCAAAATAGCTTGCTCCGCAACAGTCTCTGCGGATCATCGTTCATCACCCTGATACGCCGCATCAACGAGTGCGTCTCTGGCTCTTAGCGAAGCTATGGTCGGATACTTCGGGTCACGGTCCTGGCAATTCAGCGTGAACTCATTGAGTTATTTCGCATCGGGCGATACTCGCTCGTGACGCTCATTGCGTGCCTGCGCATAGCTGGAGGCAAGCATCTTGCACGAGGCACCTTTCAAGAGACTTGTCGAGGAGAGCTTCCTCATCCTCGGTTGGGTTGCCAATTGGCGTCCACTCGGGAACGCTACCTGTATCGACGGATCGTCGCCGCTCGCACCGGGGAAAAGTTCTACAAAATTTAGCGGCCTCCCACATTTAGACCACCGAAATTTCGGGCCGGCTTGATCGAGATCAAGGAACGATCAAACAGACATGGCATAATTGCAATGATAGCCCCTTATTGAATGGAGGGATATGATGACGCAAACAGTCACCAAACTGCCTGTCGCTAAGGAGGAGACTCAAAGGCAAGACGCAGCGCCATGGCGGCCACTGCTGGGCCTGCAGCATGAAATCAATCAGATCTTCGATCAGTTTGACCGCGGTTGGCGACCGTTCCTTCACCACTCGATCTTCGATTTTGAACCACGGGCTCGGTTCGAGGCCTCTTGGTCGTCACCTGCGGTCGACATCGTCGATAAGGATAAGGCATATGAGGTTACTGCCGAAGTGCCTGGCATGAACGCCGACAACCTCGAAGTAAAACTCACCAACGATCTCTTGGTGATCAAGGGTGAAAAGAAGGAAAGCCGAGAACAGACAAAAACCGGCAACCACTTGTCGGAGCGGCGTTATGGATCCTTTGAACGGAACTTCCGTGTTCCCGAGGGCGTCGACTCTGGAAAGATCGAGGCAACGCTTAAGGATGGCGTGCTGACCGTCATTCTACCCAAGAAGGCCGAGGCAATGAAACCAGCCAAGAAAATCGAGGTGAAGGCAGCCTGATCGACAGTGATAGCAGACCGTCCCGGACAGCCTGGAGCGCGAGCATTTCGCAATTGACTCGCGCTCCGACCCGACAAAACCTTCAAAGACCATAATGCGCATTCAAGCTGCCTTGGGCTATACGGGACTTCAGATCAGCGGGATGCCGGATCAAAGCATGATGGGGACGACCAGCAGACGCATATAATTGCGGCAACCACGCCTTCTTGCCGTCCTCAAGAGCGGGCTTACAATCACTGAAGCACAGGCCGAAGCCTGGAATATGCCAATGCGGTGAAGGCGCAGGCAGTCCCCATGCAAGCAATGCTCGCCAACATGATGAAAATATACAATATGAGGGTCGCTACCAGAGCATGTGGCTGTGCCACTTTTGCCGCAGTGCTTGTGGTCTCGATCGGTACAGCCCATGCGGGATCCAATACCGCTCGCGATGACTTCCAGGCCCTCTGCGCCGAATGCCACAATGCGGACGCTAGAGGAAATGGTCCGCTGACGAAGAACCTCACCAAAATTCCACCTGACCTTACACGCATCAAGCAAAGGGCTCACGGTAAATTCGACAAACAGGCCGTATATGACTGGATATTGGGACTCAAGATGACCGGATCCCACGGCACCCGAGAAATGCCGATCTGGGGCGACTGGTTGATGGATGAGGCACTTGAGGATGGCACTTCTCTCGATGCAGCCAAAGCCGCTGAGAGAAAGATCGAACGGCGGGTGATGGAAATTGTGAAATATCTCGAGTCGCTGCAGGTGGAAGAATAGAGCGCCGGGTGATTAGAGGTAATGGCCTTAGCGCTCTGGCAAGCCTTTGCGTAGCGGAGACATTTTTTGTTTCAATTTGAGTTGTTCTTTCTGCGAATCCTAACGAATGATTCTTGCTTGTCGTAATTTCGATTGTTGAACATACTTGGGTTGTCGGGACGGCTCGCTGAGTCAGAAAGTAATCTGACAGTGGAGAGAGCAATAAAAAAAATCTCGATTCTCGCCGGTGTGGCTGTATTGGCATTAATGGCAACAAGTCAGGCGTTTTCGAAACAGTCATTCGCACCGTCGTCCGGCGCAAGCGCTGCAACAGCAGGCAATCCAGCATCGCCGGTGATTCTCGCCGATGGCCGTGGGCCTGGCGGTGACAGCGGCGTCAACAGCGGCGGCGCACCCGATGGCCGCGGGCCTGGCGGTGGCGTCCCCGATGGTCGTGGGTCTGGCGGTGACAGCGGCGGCGGTGGCGGCGGCGGCGAAGGCGGTGGAACGCCAACACCAGTACCCGGCAGCGGCGCGCCCGATGGCCGTGGCAACAACGGCGGCGCGCCCGATCATGGCCGACCCGTTTGAGAGCCGCAAACCGGCTCCGTGATGGCGGTGCCATGAAGCGGAGGTGCGCGAGTCGGTGCGAGGTGCGACGACCACGGACGCACCGCTCGCGCGCGTCTAGCCGCGGGTGAATGATGATAATCAGAAGCGTCATACACACCGCGCTGGGAAAGCTCCAAAGCAACGCGAGGAACAATCGATGTGGCGCTCCGTTGCCTCTTGCCTGCCCTCCGGCAGGTAGCCCCAAGGCCCGCCAGGCGATCACTTCGCTATGCCCAGTCCCTGGCGGGCCACCGTCCTAGGCGACGGCATGAAAACCCAGATGACCGTCTATGCCGGCTGCGCTCGAGGAAACGACCCGCGCCAAGCACACCGGTTGCTACTGGGGCAAAGCGGACATCAACTGGCGAACACTGTGGCTCGGTTAGGTCAAAAATGACCGCGAGCCGATATCGGTTTGGCGCCTAGCATATCAGTTCTATCGCGGACGCACGGTGCAATGGCTGGAGATTAAGTTAAATCTGGGCACTTGGTAGCGGGAAAGTCATCGTCTGCAGGCAGCTCCGGGCGATTACTCCGAGAGCGCATTTCCTGTCTAACTTCAAATGGGCCGCACCAAAGAGCGGAGGTTCAAGGATCCCTAGCGCGGGATGCGAAAAAGTGGGCACCGGTTTTTCGCAAGAATCCCGCGCTAACATATAGGAATCGATCACGTTTATGGGTTTGGATTGACTCAATCCAAACTCATCGTGATCTAGTGTGCTGAACGCGAAGTTCCTGATATCAGGCGGCTTGCACCGACAGGAACTTCGCGTTCAAGAGCACACTAGAATCATCAGGTTTTCTAGTGTCCTTCCGAATCCGAAGTTCGCTCGGAAGGTCCCGCTGGCCGTGGCGAACTTCGGATTCGGGACACTAGCGGATCGCGTCCAGCAATGCCTTGGCTTCCTTGAGGTCCGGCGTGTCAAAGCCCTCAGTAAATTTGCCATAGACGGGCGCCAGGCGATCGGTTGCCTGCTGCTTTTCACCACGCTCTGCCAACAGAAATGCGAGGTCTCGCGCGGCACGTAGTTCCAGCGATAACGCCTCTTGCTGTTGCGCGACTTCAAGTGCACGGCGCAGGTCTGTCTCGGCAGCCCCGTGCGCACTTCTTTCAGCACGCAACAGGAGCATTGCACGCATGCGATGAAGCTCAGCAGCGAAAGCAAGATCGCCGTTCCGAGCCAGGAATGAAAATGCTTTGCCGATATACTCACGTGATTGGTCATGCATGCCAGCACGAGCGTAGGCATCTGCGGCGAGGCTAAAATGGAGGGGATTGAGCCGGCCGGCATTGATGCGGCTCGCCTCGCGCAGGCCGAGCTCGATCTCGTCGAGGCCAGGCGCCTTCCCCTGCTGCGAGAGGGCCCAGCCGAGCTGGGGCAGTCCAAAGGCATAGTAAAGTGCCATGGAGTTGTCTTCGGCGAGCCGCAGCGCTTCGCGAGCTCCGCTTTCCACTCGGTCCGGCCGACGTAGCCAGATGTGCACGATGTTGGCCCCATAACACAAAATCAAAGCAGTCGTGTTGGTGTGATTGATCTCGCGTGCCCAGCGCAGGCCCCCTTCGACCTTGCATACGGCCTGGTCGGGAAAACCCAGGTGCCAAAGATTCCAGGCTTGATAGTTGGCGGTTGCGGCGCGTGGATCGTGGCCAAAACGAAACGCCAGATCGCGATGCACAACCGGATCGTAGCCGTCATAGGCCTCCGTCATTAGCGCGAGCGACTCTCTGAATTTTCCTTTATGGAAGGCCTCAAGACCGAGCATGCGCAGACCGACAAGGCGCGGCCCGGTCTCGGGCAGAGTGTCGGCGAGTGCGGCGTAACGCTGAGCGAGTTCCTCCGAACCCGTGCCGGCGACATACGGGGCGACCCATTTCCCGTATATTGCCGGCAGTTGTAATGACACATCGCCTATCTCATCGGCCAACACCATCGCACACTCGAAAGCACGCAGCGTCGCCGATGCCTGGTAGCCCTGGCTCGCGATCAGCGCCTGACCGATCTGCACGTGGAAACCCTGCTCGCGCCTCTTCCACCGAAGGTCGTCGCCCAAGACACTGCATAGGCGGACGCCATTCTCAAGGCTTGCGATCGCTTCCTTGTAGGCCGGCCGGGCAATGGCTCTCTTGCCTGCCTCCTCCCACAGATCCAAAGCCCGCTCAACAAGACCCGCTGCTTCCGCGTGCTGTGCTCGTATTTCGGGGGCCGAGTCACTCCGACGCTCCAGCACGCCAAGCAGTCGGGCGTGGAGCGCAATGCGCTTGGCCTTGAGCAAGCTTTCATAGGCGGCGTCGCGCACCAATGCATGTTTGAAGAGGTAAGTTGCGTCCGGTGGCAAGCCACGGCGGAAAACCAATTCGGCCGCCAGCAATTGCTGCAATGCATCGGTCAGCTGGCTTTCCGGCAGCGCTGCCAGTTCAACGATCGTTGCGTGATCAAAAGTGCGACCGATGACAGAAGCGATCTGCGCCACTTCCTTGACACCGTGCAGGCGATCAAGGCGCGCCATCAGCGAGTCATGCAGCGTGGCCGGCACGGCAAGCGCGCTCAACGGGCCGTCGAGATGATAGGCATCAGCAGTTTCGCGCAAGGCGCCAGATTCGACGACCGCTTTGGTCATTTCCTCGACGAAGAGCGGAACACCGTCTGTCTTGGCAGAGATCTCATCCAACAATGTATCGGGCAAGCGCTTGCCTTGGGTTATGCGAGCGACAATCGCCTGCGTCGCGGCGCGCGCAAGCCGGTTGAGCGCGAGACGCGTAACTACCGGATGGCTGGCAAAGCCGGCCACAAATGTCGGTCTGGCGGTGATGAGGAGAAGAACTTTCGTGCTTTGCACACGGTCGAGCGCCAGTTCGACCAGTTCGAGCGTGGTTGGATCGACCCAGTGCGCGTCTTCGATCAACCAAAACACCGGCTTGCGACCGGCCAATCCGGAGAGTTGATCAATAAGGGCGGCCAGCGTTTGGCTGCGACGCTGCTGTGGAGTGAGGTTCAACGCTCCATACCGTAGTGTCCCGTCGAGACCGAGAAGCTCCGCAAGCAGGGGCGCGGCGGCCACGCCACTCCCGCCGGCCTCAGCAAGCAACGCCTCGAGTTTTTCGAGCCGACGCTCGACCTTGTCATCCGCTGAAAATCGCGCGGCGTGGGTGAGTTGCTGGATCACCGGATAGAGCGTGGAATCGGTGTGATATGGCGAGCACTGGTAACGGATCAGGAAGTGCGGTTCGCTCGCTACTGCTTCTACGACAGCCTCGCTGATGCGCGACTTCCCGATGCCCGCTTCACCCGTGAGGAGGATCGCCTGACCTTCATTGTTTGTCGCCTGCCGCCAGCGCTCCAGTAGCTGGCCAAGTTCCTGGTCGCGGCCGACGATAGGCGCCACCCGACCTGACTGGCGAGCGGCGAACCGACTTTCCAACGTCCGTTCACGGAGAACCACGAAGGCAGACACGCTCTCCCGGATACCTTTTAGGTTCAGCGCCTCCAGCTCACGCATTTCAAATAGATCGCCTAGTAACCGCCGGGTGGCATCGGCAATGACAACCATGCCAGGCTCAGCCAAGGCTTGTAGTCGCGCTGCAAGATTCGGCGTATCCCCCACCACCGCCTGTTCCTGCGCTGCTCCCTCCCCTATGAGATCGCCGACGACGACCAAACCCGTAGCAACGCCGACGCGGGCAGCCAAGGGCAGGCCTGCGGCATTTGGCAGCCTGCTGACCATTCCCACCACGGCGAGCCCTGCTCGAACTGCGCGTTCGGCCTCGTCCTCATGCGTTCTGGGCCATCCAAAGTAGGCGAGCACACCATCGCCCATCAGCTTGGCGGTGAACCCCTCCAGCCGGCTGATCTCGCCGGTCACAGTATTCTGGTAGGCTCTCAGGACGTCGCGCATCTCCTCAGGGTCAAGCCGCTCTGACAAGGCCGTCGAACCCACAAGATCCACAAACATCACGGTAAGCTGCCGGCGCTCAGCCTCTCGAGCCGGGGAAGGTGTTGATACGGCCGGTGCAGCAACGCGTTGCAGTTTTTGGGCGGCCTTCAAAATCCGACGGCGATCTCCAATCGCCAGGCCAAGCTTCTCGAGATCGCTGTCAGTGAGGTCGGCGAGCACATCGATGTCGATGCCGTGCGCCACGAAGAGCTCGGCATACCGGTCAAGACCAAGTGCCTCGAGTTCAGGCAGGGCCAACATCTTTCGAAGTATGATCCCTCAGAAGTATCAAAGGCAAACTATCGCGATATTGACAGGCATTTTGATGAAATGTCCAGTTGAGGCGCCTGCCTATATAGAAGACTGTTGACGGCCAGTGTGGCGGGCAGGTCGGCTTTTCTATCGCCACTGCTTTTCCTCTGCAGTCCATCGCACTCCCGGTAGCCTACCAGGTTTGAGGAAAGTATTCACGACTGGACTAGCTGCTGCTCGACCTCGGTAGCGAATGACCCTAAGCGGACGCTGGCCAGATTGCAGGGCCTGCTGGCGATCGCATCACGCTGCCCTCATCGATTTGGAGTAGCCGTTGGGCGACAGAGTGTTGTGGCATGAGTTGCTGCATGGGTATTGCCTGTTGACGGTTTTCGCGCCAGCATCTGCCCTGACAGAAGATCCGGGGCAACGGGAGGGAATCCATGCGCTTCTTAATTTGTGCCAGTCTATCTCTCATTATTTCGACCTCAGCGGCATCGGCGGCTGATTTAACCGGCGATCAAATCAAAGAAAAGCTCATCGGGCATACGCTCAAATGGAAGGCAGAAAAATACAAGGTTAGTGGCGTCACAAAGTATAACGCTGACGGAACTGCAACATCCAACATGGACGGAAAGCCCGAAGTGGCCGGAACTTGGCGGATCAAAGGCAACAACCTTTGCGACAAGTTCGGAAAGCAGAAAGAGTCCTGCACTACGCGGATCGACCAAATAGACGATAAGGTTTTTTATCTGGAGCCGTACCAAGCTGTGTCGATCATTGTCGATTAGCTGTCCATTGATTATGCCTTGGCCCCATCGAAAAGGTGCTCCGTAAATCTGGAATGAGGTAGCCGACAAGCTCTAATGAGAGCGAAGTATCACAACCGAATTCCCGCATCTTGACCGTCATATCGTGAAAGCCGCGTCAGCTCTGGCCGCATCGGCGCCGGGCCGATGATGCTGATCGGCTCAGCGATGCAGGCGGTGGCGCTGCTGCTCTATCTGTTCTTCGACAGCCTGTCCTCGCCCTGGGTGATCGCGGGCCTGTTCGGACTGTTCCAGGGCGGCATCGTGCCGAGGTATGCGGTGATCATCCGGCAGTTCCTGCCGACCAGGGAAGCCGGCGCGCGCATCAGCCTGGTCCTCACCGCGACGGTGCTCGGCATGGCCTGCGGCGGGCTGGCGGCCGGCTTTATCTACGACGCCACGCAGTCCTACCGGCTCGCCTTCCTGCACGGGCTGCTGTGGAACCTGGTGAACCTGGCGCTGATAGGTTGGCTGCTGGTCTGGTCGAAATGGCGGCGGCGCAGCCATGCGGTGAGGGTCGGCTGAGGTTTGGCGCTGCCACCGCGCTGGCCAGAGACATCGGCTGACAGGAGGGACCATTTCCTCCGCAGGGGCGAAACCGATTGCATCAAAGCCATTCTCGATGCCGCCAGAAAGGATGCCGAGCAATTGCTTGCTCATGAGCCAGGCTGCCGATGCCGAAAAGCCTGTGCGTTGCGCCGATCAATGCTACCCTTAGGACTTATATAATAACCGACCTTCCGCCAGTGAGGTACAGTTGCCCGATACCAAATTCGCCGCCCGGCTGAATTCTTTCAAATCTGGGGCCGCCAGCTACTGGCCGCACAAGAACCGGGTGACGGCGCTAGACCTTGTCACACGCGCTGCGACGGTTCCAGGCCTCGGTGCCGTCGACCTTAATTTTCCTGATCATCTCGAAGGAATAAGTGCGAGGGAATTTGGCACTCGGCTGGCAGACCTGGGACTTTCGCTCAACGGTTTCGCCATGCGTTATTACACCGAGCCGGCGTTCAAGGTCGGTGCCTTCACCAATCCGGATCCTGCGGTCCGGCGCAAGGCTATCGATCTGACGAAGCGCGGAATCGACGCGATGCGGGAAGCGGGCGGCGACCTCATGACTTTGTGGATGGGTCAGGATGGCTTCGACTACGCCTTTCAAATCGACTATGCCCGAGCGTGGGAGATGGAAGTGGCGGCGATCCGCGAAGTCTGTGCCCATGATTCTGCCGTCAACATATCGATCGAATACAAGCCGAACGAACCGCGTGCCTTTGCTCTGATGCCAGACATCGGCACGACCTTGCTGCTGGTCGGGGAAATCGCCGCAAAAAATCTCGGCATAACGCTCGATTTTGCCCACCTTCTCTATGCCGATGAGATGCCGGCATTCGCGGCAACGCTCGCGGCGCGTCATTCGAAGCTGCTCGGCATCCACCTCAATGACGGCTATGGTAAACGCGACGACGGACTGATGGCGGGATCCGTCCATGTCTTCGAGACGATCGAGCTGCTGCATGTCGTGGCTAAGCTGGGATATTCGAGCGCTATCTATTTCGATACTTTTCCCGATGCCAGCGGCCTTGATCCGGTGGCCGAATGCACCGCCAATATCGAGGCCGTGAATGCCATGCAAAGCGTCGTGAAG
Source organism: Nordella sp. HKS 07 (assembly GCF_011046735.1). Lineage (NCBI taxonomy): Bacteria > Pseudomonadati > Pseudomonadota > Alphaproteobacteria > Hyphomicrobiales > Nordella > Nordella sp. HKS 07. The sequence continues at coordinate 1,451,383 of NZ_CP049258.1, forward strand.
CGGCTCGTTGCCGACACCGAGCTAGAGGCCGCCATTGCCAGACAGGACGCCGTCGGGGCGCGGCGCATCGTCAATCGGGCCCTCTATGGTTGACCATTTCGATGTCGCCGTTGTCGGATCACTGCATCTCGACATCATGACCAAGTCGCCGCGGCTTCCAGCGCTCGATGAGACTGTCCTTGGCCAGTCATGGCATTTCAAATGCGGCGGCAAGGGCGGCAACCAGGCGGTCGCAGCCGCGCGCGCCGGCGCCAGAACAGCCTTTGTGGGCTGCGTCGGCAATGACGATTTCGGCAGCCGGCTTTTGGCCAATCTGGATGCGGCCCAGGTGGACCGCTCGCGTGTGAGCATCGTTCCAATGGCCGGATCGGGAATGAGTGTCGCCATGGAAGATGCCAGCGGCAATTATAGTGCCGTCGTCGTCTCCGGCGCGAACCAAAGCATCCAGCCCTCCCAGTATGAAAATCTCTCGGTACGCGTCCTGCTCATCCAGAACGAGATCTCCTCTTTGGTCACGCTCGATGCGGCGCGCGCGTGCAAGCGCGACAACACCTTTGTTATCTACAACACAGCGCCCTTTCTCCCCCTTTCTGACGAGTTGCTGCACAATGTCGACCTGATCGTCGCCAATCGTGTCGAGGCGACCGATGCGACCGGAATCGCCATTGCTTCGCTCAGCGATGCAGCGCGGGCGGCTCAAGCGCTATCATCCTATGGCTGCAACTCGGTTGTAACCGCTGGCAACCTTGGCTGCGCTCTGTGCGCGCATAGGGGCAAACCCGACCTCATCGCCGCCGTGAAAGTAAAGCCCGTTTCGACGCATGGCGCCGGCGATTTCTTCTGCGGGGTCGTTGCCGCTCGGATCGCACAAGGTGTTGAGTTGGCAGACGCTGTTTCCGAGGCCAATATTTCAGCGGCCCGGTTCGTGTCTTGCGCAGATGGTGTTAGCTGATCGGCGCGGTTCTGCGCTGTGATAGAGCTCGGCAAGGCCTTCTTCAAATTGCACCGTGTCACGGACGAAATAGACCGGAACCTCGAATTTCCGTGCGACATCCTCGACTGACCCCTCGGCATCGACGGCTTCGGCCAGGGCTACGGTAGGGACACCGAACTACGATGCAGTCGGCTGGCCGACTGCCCGGCTCGGATCGACAAGACGATCACGGTCACGCGTGCGGGCGCATCTGCTTCAACCGCCGCAAGATCAATCTCAGTCAGATCTTCGCCGGACCGAAGGTCGGCATCAAGTAGGTGAGGCCGGATGGAACGACTGGAAAGTCCGTTCGGGCCAAAAGTGTTACCTATGTCTCAGGAATAATCCGTGACCCATGTCTCCGGTATAGACCATCGGAAACTGGAGCGGGCGAAGGGATTCGAACCCTCGACCCCAACCTTGGCAAGGTTGTGCTCTACCCCTGAGCTACGCCCGCATTAGGTAAGGCGCCAGGGTCTAAGTTCCCGGCGCGGGCGTCTTATTGCCTATGACTCGCGCAAATGCAATAGGAACCTCGCATTGATCGTAAAAGCTTCATTGAGAAGGTGAAAATGCCTGCCAGCCGCGCCGATCTGATGGCCCGATTCTCGCAACTCGGCATCGAAACTGAGACCCGGGAGCACGCGCCCGCCTTCACCGTGGACCAGGCCCGCGACCTGCGCGGGACGATTCCCGGCGGCCATTGCAAGAATTTGTTCCTGAAAGACGAGAAGGGCGCCGTCTGGCTGATCGTCTGCCTGGAGGATGCCCGGATCGACCTCAAGGCGGCCCCGGCCAAGATCGGATCGAAACGGCTCACTTTCGGCAAGCCGGAGCTTCTGATGGAGCTGTTGGGGGTGGAGCCCGGCTCCGTCACCCCCTTCGGCCTCATCAACGATACGGGCAACCGCATCACCGTCATCCTCGAGGAGCGCATGATGCGGGAAAACCTGCTCAATTATCACCCGCTCAGCAATGACGCGACGACCACCATTGCCGCCGGGGACCTCCTCGCCTTCATCCGCTCCTGCGGGCATGAGCCCCGGATTGTCGCGCTCGCCGCCCCGTAAGAACTTTACGCTGGCGCCTGACCGGACGGAAAACCGGCACCCGCTTCTCCTGATCACGCGCTGGAACCGGCCGGGTTGCAATCGCTCCGCCGATCCGCCATCTAAGGGGCTGAAAATCCCGCTCCGAAAGGCCGTTTCATGGAAATCTTCCCGCCCGTCCCCGGCAAGTCCAATGGCGCCGGCGCCCCGCCCGCGGGCGCGCTGATCAAGGATTCCGACACCCGCACCTTCATGGCGGATGTGGTCGAGACCTCGCGCAAGGTGCCGGTCATCGTCGATTTCTGGGCCCCCTGGTGCGGCCCCTGCAAACAGCTCGGCCCCATGCTCGAGAAGCTGGTGAAGCAGGCCAACGGCAAGGTCCGCATGGTCAAGGTCAATGTCGACGAGAATCAGCAGCTCGCCGCCCAGATGCGCGTCCAGTCGATCCCCGCCGTCTTCGCCTTCGTCGACGGCCAGCCGGTCGACGGTTTCATGGGGGCGCTTCCCGAAAGCCAGATCAAGCAGTTCATCGACCGGCTCGGCAGCCAGGGCGGCATGGCCGAGGAGATCGAAGCCGCGGTCACGGCCGGGCGCGAGGCGCTGGCCCAGAACAACCTCGCCGAGGCGGCGCAGATCTTCGCCCAGGTGCTGGGCGCCGACCGCGAGCATGCCGGCGCCATTGCCGGCCTCGCCAAATGCCAGATCGCCTCGGGCGATCTCGAGCAGGCCAAGGCGACCCTCGCTCTGGTCCCGCCGGCCAAGGCGAACGATCCGGAAGTGGTGAGCGCCAAGGCGGCACTCGAGCTTGCCGAGACGCCGGTCGATCACGGCGAGATCGCCAATCTCACCCGCGTCGTCGAGGCTAATGCCGACGATCACCCGTCGCGCTTCGATCTGGCGGTGGCGCTCAATGCCGCCGGCAAGAAGCAGGAGGCGCTCGACCATCTTCTCCATATCGTGCGCCGCAAACGCGACTGGAACGAAGAGGCGGCGCGCAAGCAGCTGGTCAAGTTCTTCGAGGCCTGGGGCCCCAAGGACGAGTTCACGCTGCAGGGCCGCCGCAAATTGTCCTCTATTCTGTTCTCTTGATGGGCCATGGGTTTTCTCGACCAGTATCATTCGCCTGACGACCTGCCGCGCGTCCTGAAAGTGTTCCCGCTGCCGGGCGCGCTGCTGCTGCCGCATGCCGAGCTGCCGCTCAACATCTTCGAGCCGCGCTATCTCGCCATGGTGTCCGATGCCCTCGCCGGCGACCGTCTCATCGGCATGATCCAGCCCGATGACGACGAGGCCGATCTGACCGGCAGCCCGACCTTGAAGCAGGTCGGCTGCGCCGGGCGCATCACCTCCTTCGCCGAGACGCTGGACGGGCGCATCCTGATCACGCTGTCGGGTGTCTGCCGCTTCGCCATCGGCAGGGAAGTCGCCTCCGACAAGCCCTATCGCCAAATCGAGCCGGATTTCTCCGCCTTCGCCGGCGATCTCTCGGCACCCGAGGACGAGGAGGATGTCGACAGAAGCTCCCTCCTCAAGGTTTTCCGCGAATATCTGGCGGCCAACGACATGAGCGCCGACTGGGACCAGGTCAGGGCCGCCTCCACCGAGGCGCTGGTCAACACGCTGGCCGTGCTGGCCCCGCATGCGCCGTGCGACAAGCAGGCGCTGCTCGAGGCGAAGGATCTCAAGTCGCGCGCCGACGTGCTGATCGCCCTCACCGAGATGGCGCTGGCGCGCCAGGGCTCGGGCTCGCGCTCGAGCCTGCAGTGAGGGACGAGATGAGCCGGCAAACCGATCCCAAGCTGCTCGAAATTCTGGTCTGCCCGATGACCAAGACGCGCCTCGAATATAACCGCGAGACGCAGGAGCTCATTTCCCGCGCCGCCCGTGTCGCTTATCCGATCCGCGATGGCATCCCCATCATGCTGGCGGACGAGGCCCGTGAGCTCGGCGAAAATGAATAGCGAGCCGCCGGAAGAGATCCGTCTCAAGGATCACGGCCGCACCCTCGAAATCCAATACGGCCCTGAGGAGATCTATGCGCTCGCGGCCGAATATCTGCGCGTCGAGAGTCCGAGCGCCGAAGTGAAGGGCCACGGCCCCGGTCAGGAAGTCACCGTCGCCGGCAAAAAGAATGTGCGCATCGTCAGGCTTTCGCCCGTCGGCCATTATGCGCTGCGCATCGTCTTCGACGACCGGCACGACACTGGTCTTTACACATGGGACTATCTGCGCGAGCTCGGCCGCGACGAGAAAACCCGCTGGGCCGCTTATCTCGAGAAGCTCGCCGCTGAGAAGCTGACGAGATAGCGGCTCTTGAAGTACCTCACCCTGAGGTGCGATCCCGGCCTTGCGCCGGGGGAGCCTCGAAGGGTCCGTCAGGATGAAGCTCTGTCCTTGCCGCTGCGCTGTTTCGCCAGAATCTGAATCAGCTTCCAGTCTCCCCGGATCAACGATTCCTTCTTGGCGCGGGACCATCCTTTGATTTTGCGCTCTGCCGCAATCGTATCGACGATCAGGCCGAAGTATTCCGAGTAAACCAGCCGAACCGGAAGCCGCGATACCGTGTACGCACTTGGCGAAACATCTGATGTTCTGAAACTCGCTGGTCGGGATCCTCGCCACGCGTGAGCCCCGTATAATAGCTGCCATCGGCACAGAGCAGAATGTACATCCAGGCCATTCTTGCCAATCCTGCGGGACCCTTCGAGGCCTGCCTTCGGCGGGCACCTCAGGGTGAGGGATGTCGAGGGATGTTTGCAAGCCGAAACATTCACTCATCCCTTCTGAACGTCAGATAGCTCGACACGCGGCCTTCGCGCTTGGCCTTGGCCTCATAGCGCGTAACGATCCAGTCCGGAAACGGGGTCCGCCAGTCGTTCGGGCCTTCGGCGGTCCAGGTGAAGCCGCCCGCCTGGCGCGTCTCGAACAGCGTCCATTGCACATAATGCTCGATGTCGCTGGCGAACAGGAACAAACCGCCGGGCTTCAGCAGCCGGCGGAAGTGCCGCAGATTCTCCTGCGAGACCATGCGGCGGCGCTGATGGCGCGCTTTCGGCCAGGGATCGGGATAGAGCAGATAGATGCGCTCGAGCGACGCGTCGGGCAGCAACGCGAAGAGCTCGCGCACATCGCCCGCATGGACGGCGATATTGCCGATCTTCTTTGCCTCGATCAGCGCCAGGAGCTTCGCCACGCCATTCACATAGGGTTCGGCGCCGATGAAGCGGATCTCGGGATAAAGCAACGCCTGGTGCGCCAGATGCTCGCCGCCGCCGAAACCGATCTCGAGATGGACGGGCTGTTGCGAGGCTGCAAATCTGGCCGGATCGAACCGGATTTCAGGCAGGAGTTCGGCGAACAGCTTCGCATGATGGGGACGCAAGGTCTTGCCCTTGCGCCGCCCATAGAACTGGAACCGCCTCTCGGTATCGCTCACTTCACCGCGGCTTTGAGCGCCTTGATGAGATCGGTCTTCTCCCAGGCGAAGCCGCCGTCCTTCTCCGCCTTGCGGCCGAAATGGCCGTAGGAGGAGGTGCGCGCATAGATCGGCTTGTTGAGGCCGAGATGGTTGCGGATGCCGCGCGGCGTCAGGTCCATGACCTTGGCCAGCGCCTTTTCGAGTTTCTTCTCATCGAGCTTGCCGGTGCCGTGGGTATCGACATAGATCGACAGCGGCTGCGCCACGCCGATGGCATAGGAGAGCTGGATGGTGCAGCGCTTGGCGAGGCCCGCGGCGACGACGTTCTTGGCGAGATAGCGGGCCGCGTAAGCCGCCGAACGGTCGACCTTGGTCGGGTCTTTTCCGGAGAAGGCGCCACCACCATGGGGGGCGGCACCGCCATAGGTGTCGACGATGATCTTGCGGCCGGTGAGACCGCAATCGCCATCGGGACCGCCGATGAAGAATTTGCCGGTGGGGTTGATGTGCCACACCGTGTTCTTGTTGATCCAGCCCTTGGGCAGGGCCTTCTTGACATAGGGCTCGATCAGCTTGCGCATGTCGGCGGAGGTGAGGCTCTCGTCGAGATGCTGCTGCGACACAACGATCTGCGTGACGGCGACAGGCTTGCCGTTCTTGTACTGAACGGTGACCTGGCTCTTGGCGTCGGGGCCGAGCGCCTTCTCCTTGCCGGAACGGCGGGCCTCGGACAGCGCCTGCAGGATGCGATGGGCGTAGTAGATGGGCGCCGGCATCAGCTCCGGCGTCTCATCGCAGGCATAGCCGAACATGATGCCCTGGTCGCCCGCACCCTCGTCCTTCTTCTCGCCGGCATCGACGCCCTGCGCGATATCGGCCGACTGGCTGTGCAGCAAAATCTCGATCTTGGCTTTCTCCCAGTGGAAACCGTCCTGCTGGTAGCCGATATCCTTGATGGCGGCGCGCGCGGCGGCTTCGATCTTCTTGCGCGTCACGCTGACGGGGCCGCGATATTCGCCGGCGATGATGGCCCGGTTGGTCGTGCACATCGTCTCGCAGGCAACCCTGATATGCGCCGGGTTCATGCCTTGGGCGATGGCCTCCCGATAGAACAGGTCGACCACTTCGTCGGAGATGCGATCGCACACCTTGTCGGGGTGCCCTTCGGAGACCGATTCACTGGTGAAAAGATAGTTCTTCCGCGACATTGTCATCCCACATCAATAATCCCCCCGCGCGAGCCGCGGAAAGCCGGGCGTCTTCTGGCAGGCTTGCCAAGGCAGGTCAAGCGGGCCCCTTTTTTGCGAAAATAGGCCATATCACGATCACTCCAGGCCGGCACGGCCTGAAGTGATGAACGTGATCGAAAATCCTGGATCTGGCGCGTGATCTCAACGGCAAAACCGTCCGCCGCCATTCCGGATCAGGGGTTAGGCCCCTTTGTAATCCGCCAGCAATTTCACCGCATTAAGGATGAGCTTGCGCTTGTCCGGATCGGTCGTCTCGCTGAAGATCCGGGCAATCTGGACACCGTCGGGCGACTGCAGCGCGCCGGCGATCGCGTCGGCGCCTTCCGATTCGGCCAATCCCGCCAAATCGTCATCGTCGCTCTTCAGCTCATCATAGAAATACTGGACGCTCACGCCCAGAACGCGCGAGATCTGGTACAAGCGGCTGGCGCTTACTCGATTCGAGCCTTTCTCGTATTTCTGTACCTGCTGGAACGTTATCCCTAGTAGTTCGCCAAGTTTCTCCTGGCTCATACCAACGAGCAACCGCCGCATGCGCACCCGATTGCCCACGTGACGGTCTACGAAGTTCGGGTCTCTTTTTGTCATTGAAAGTACTTTTTGTCCGACCACTATTTCCCCCGGTCTGACGAAATGTTCTTTACCGAATTAAGGGCTTACGTCCTGTCATTACGGCGGCGTAATGCTTAATACACCCAATTGATTTTTTCAAACGGATTTATACTTAAGTTCAACAAGAAGTGAGTGCGACAACTCACATTTGCGCGAGTTCAATCATGTTGAAGCCGCGCGCGATTGTCGTACGACAATTCCAACAGCGCTCAACAGAAAAAGCAGCCCGACAAGCATCCAATCGCCGGCGCGCGCATAGATTGTTGCAGATATGGCCGGCGGCAGCGAGCCATCGATGACACCTTCCGCGCCGAGCCCGAGCTCCGCCTCGATGCGCCCCTTGGCGTCGATGATGGCCGAGATACCGGTATTGGCGGCGCGCACCAGTGGCAGGCCCTGCTCGATGGCGCGCAGGCGCGCTTGGGCCAGATGCTGGTAAGGCCCGCTCGATTCGCCGAACCAGCCGTCATTCGTCACATTGATGATCCAGTCCGGCCGCTGGGCCGGATCGATGAGCTGATGCGGAAATATCGCCTCGTAGCAGATCAGCACCGCGGCGGGCGGCAGTCCCGGCAGGCTGATATTGCGGGGCCCCGGCCCGGCGGTGAAACTCCCCGGAACCGTGACGACCTTGCGGAAACCCAAAGGCTCGAGGATCGATTCGAAGGGCAGGAACTCGCCGCCCGGCACCAGCCGCCATTTGTCGTAGCGCGCCACCACATTGGCCGCGCTGTCGAGGCCGAGCACGCTGTTGTAGACGCGCCGCTCAGCCCCTTCGGTCTGGTCCTGCGGGTCGCGCCTCAGCGCGCCGAGCACCAGCGAGGTGCCCTCCGGCAGCAGGTCGGCGAGCTCGGCCAAGCCTTGCGCATTCTCGTCGATGAGGAAGGAGAGCGAGCTCTCGGGCCAGATCACCACCGAGATGCCCTCGATACCGTCCGGACGCGCCGGCGTCGGCGCCTGCGACATCATCTTCATCTTGTCGAAGATCGGCCGCGCATTGTCGCCGCGCCACTTGTCGTCCTGCGCGATATTGGCCTGCACGATGCGCAGGCTCACGGACGAAAGCGGGCGCGCTTCCGCCAGCCGGTAGGCGCCCCACAGCCATAAGCCCGGCAATAGCGCCAGAAGAAGTGCGGCGGCGATCAGCTCGCGGGGTCGGCGCTCGGCGAAACCGAACAGCGCGGGAAGACAAGCCCACAAAGCGATGAGCAGCGTCAGCCCCGGCATGCCGATGAGAGAGGCCGCCTGCGCGAGCCCGCCCATGCCGTTCACGGCGAGACCGGGCGCCGTCCACGGGAAGCCGGTGAGGAGATGGCCGCGCAGCCATTCGGCGATGGCGAGGAAGACGGCGAAGGCGATCAGTTTGGCGAGTCCCGTCTGGCGCAGCAGCACCGTGGCGAAAGCGGCGAGGCCCCAATAGAGCGCCATGCCGCCGGCCAGCGCGCCCACCATGAAAGGCATCATCCACAGATAGGTGGCGGCATCGACCAGGAAGGCGATGCCGATCCAGTAGAAGCAGACGGTGAAATAGCCGAGCCCGAACAGCCACCCCAGGAAGAAGGCCCGTCGCGGTGGCGCCTCGTCCATGATCCAGATGAAGAGCGGGAAGGCGACGAAGAGCAGCGGCCAGAAGTTGAAGGGCGGCATGGCAAGGCCAGCCAGTCCACCGGCGAGCAGCAGAAACCCTGCTTTGCGCCAGGAGCCGAGCCCCGCCAAGGTCCGGACGATTGCCACGAAGCGATTCATGATCGGCGCACTATAGGTTCGGGCCGCATGCCCTGATACAGTGCCGGCGTGCGGCCAAAGGAGGCATTGATGGCCGGCAAGGTTGACCCCGGCATGCAACTGATCGAAGGCCTGCCGTTCGAGACGGATCGCGGTATCGCGTCGCGGGCCCGCATCGGCCTCATCGTGCTCGCCACTGATTATACGATCGAGCACGAATGGCGCCGCATTTTTACCGGCCTCGCCGGCGTGGCTCTCTATCAGAGCCGCATCCGCAACGACGCGCAGATCACGCCCGAAACCTTGCGTGCCATGGAACCGCGCATCGCTGCTTGCGCCGACGTCATCCTGCCCGGCGCCGATTTCGACGTGATCGCCTATGGCTGCACCTCGGCCGCGATGGCGATCGGCGAGGAGAAAGTGTTCGAGCGCATCCGCGAGGTGCGTCCCCATGTCGAATGCACGACGCCGATCACCGCCGCCTTCGCCGCCTTCCGCGCTTTGGGAGCGCGGCGCATCGGCGTGCTCACCCCCTATCGCGCCGATGTGAATCGCATCGTCGCGGATTACATCAAGGCGCGCGGCTTCACCGTGCCGGTCTTCGGCTCCTTCAATGAGGAGAACGACAATCTCGTCGCACGCATCGCGCCGAAATCAATCAAGGAGGGCATTCTCGCCATCAGGAAGCGCGCCGAGATCGACGCGGTCTTCGTCTCCTGCACCTCGATCCGCCTCGCCGAGGCCGCCGCCGAAATCGAGAAGGAGATCGGCATCCCCGTCACCTCCTCCAACCACGCCATGGCCTGGCATGCGCTACGCCTCGCCAATTATGACGAGCCCCTGCCGCAATGGGGCAAGCTCTTCACGCTGCCATTGGCGGATTGACCCGCTTCCCATTCGTCATCCCGGCGAAAGCCGCTGGCGTATTCACACATCGTATTGAGACGGCTATTGAGCGATCCCCTCTCCCCCAAGCGGGGGAGAGGGTTAGGGTGAGGGGGAACCAGCGGCACAATCCTGATGCGATGTCAGAACAATTGCCGTCAGTTCCCCCTCACCCTCCCGATGCTTCGCATCGGGTCCCTCCCTCTCCCCCGTTGGGGGCGAGGGTATAAGCGCACCCGACACAAGATGTGTGAATCCGATAGCGGCGAAAACCGGGATCCAATAAATTCTTTGAGCGTGGGCAGCGCCGCCCGCGTGTGCTTATCTAATGGGTCCCGGCTTTTCGCCGGGATGACGGTTGAGGGAGTGGTTTCACCTCACCGCCACCAGAATGATCCCCACTGTGCACAAGACGACGCCCAGCCAGTTCACCGCCGACAGCTTCTCGCCGAGGATCAGGACGCCGAACACCGCCACCAGGACGACGCTCAGTTTGTCGACCGGCGCGACGCGCGCCGCGTCGCCGATCTTGAGGGCGCGGAAATAGCACAGCCATGAGGCGCCGGTGGCGAGTCCTGACAGGATGAGGAAGAGATAAGTCCGGCCCGATATGCTCGACGGCGACTGGAACTGGCCCGTCGCGGCGAGGATGGCGGCCAGCACCGCGGCGATGATCAGCGTGCGGATGAACGTCGCGAGATCGGGATTGACGTTCTCGATGCCGACCTTGGCGAAAAGCGCGGTCAAGGCGGCGAAGATGGCCGAAAGAAATGCCCAGAATTGCCAGGAAGCCGCCATTGCCCTCACCGTCGCTTCGCCACGTCCTCCGCCATCGGGCAGAGGATCTCGAACATCATGGTCGCCCCGGCATAAGCGGTGAGCCCGGACGGATCGAAGGGCGGCGACACCTCGACCACGTCAGCGCCGACTATGTTAAGCCCGCGCAATTCGCGCAGCATCTGCTGGGCCTGGAACGTGGTGAAGCCGCCGATCTCGGGCGTGCCGGTGCCCGGCGCATAGACAGGATCCAGCATGTCGATGTCGAAGCTGACATAGGTGGGGCCATCGCCGACGATGCGGCGCGCTTCCGCCATGATCGCCTTCGGGCCTTTCTCCATCGCCTCCTCGATGCGGATGATGCGCACGCCCGCCTTCTCGGCATAGTTCACATCCTCGAAATCATACATCGAGCCGCGGATGCCGATCTGCACGACGCGCTTGGGATCGAGCAGGCCTTCCTCGATGGCGCGGCGGAACGGCGTGCCATGGGTGTAGCGGAAGCCGCCGAAAAATTCGTCGTAGAGATCGGTATGGGCGTCGAAATGGATCATGCCGACAGGACGCTTCTCGGCCACCGCGCGCAGGATGGGCAACGAGCAGAGATGATCGCCCCCCGCCACGAGCGGCCGGACGCCCTGGCCGACCAGCTTTTTGAACCAGGTCTCGACCCGCTTCAGCGTGTCCTGCACATCGGCCGGATTGACCGGACAGTCGCCGAGATCGGCGCAATTGGCGAGCTCATAAGGAAAGACATGCGAGACCGGATGGAGGCGCCGCACCATGGCGGAATTGTCGCGGATCTGCCGCGGCGCATGGCGCGGCCCCGGCCGGTTGGTGGTGCCGCCGTCCCAGGGGATACCGGCAAGGCCGATGTCGATGCCCTGGGCCGCGTCGAGCGGCACATGCGGCAGGCGCATGAAGGTGGCGATGCCGCCAAAACGCGGCGAAACGAAACCCGAGACCGGCTGGTTGAATGTGACGCTGTCGTTCCCCGGCATGGAAGGCTCCGTGTTAGGATGGGATCTATCCTAAACCAAGTGGGCAGGCGGGAGATACTGGAGACATGGCATCGATCGAGGTGGTCCAGGGCGACATTACCGGCCTCAGTGTCGATGCGATCGTGAATGCGGCGAATTCGTCGCTGCTGGGCGGCGGCGGGGTCGACGGCGCCATTCACCGCCGGGCCGGGCCCGAGCTTGTCCAGGAATGCCGGATGCTGGGCGGAGCAAAGACCGGCGAGGTCAAGATGACCAAGGGATACCGCCTGTCGGCGCGCTTCGTCCTCCATGCGGTGGGGCCCGTCTGGCAGGGCGGCGGCGCCGGCGAGGCGGAGCTTCTCGCCGCTTGCTACCGCAATGCCTTGGCGCTGGCCGAGCGTCATAAACTCAAGTCGATCGCCTTCCCGGCGATCTCGACGGGCATCTATGGCTATCCCAAAGCCGCCGCCGCCGGCATCGCCGTCACCACCGTCAGGGCACATCAGGCCGCCCTGCCGGAGCGGGTCATTTTCTGCTGCTTCGACGCCGAGACGGCCGGCCTCTATCGGGAGCTTCTCGCCTGACGTGCAGGGCTTTCAAGGCTGCATCCTCAGGGGAGGGGTTCACTCCGGCCGGCACATAAGGTAAGGGCAACCCTCCTCCTCACTCTGACGGTTTACCCAATGTCCGACAGACTGCCCATATTCGACGGCCACAATGACGTGCTTCTCCGGCTTCTGAACAAGCGAAGCCCAGACGCCGCGGAGCAGTTCCTGGCCGGCGACGGCGAGGGCCATCTCGACCTGCCGCGCGCCCTCAAGGGTGGTTTCGCCGGCGGCATGTTCGCCGTCTATATCTCCTCCAAGGACGACATTGGCGATATCGACGAAATGATGCGGGGGGCGTCCTATGACGTGCCGCTGCCGCGCCTGATCGAGGCACCCGAGGCAATGCCGACGGCGCTCGCCATGATGGCCATCCTGTTCCGCATCGAACGCGCCTCGGATGGGCGCGTGAAAGTGTGCCGCACCGCCGCCGAGATCCGCGACTGCATCGCCAGGGGCGTGCTCGCCACCGTGCTCCATATCGAGGGCGCCGAGGCCATCGACGAGAATCTCGATTCGCTCGAGGTCTTCTATCAGGCGGGCCTGCGCTCGATCGGACCGGTCTGGAGCCGACCCACCATCTTCGGCCATGGCGTGCCGTTCCGCTATCCGGCGACCCCCGACACCGGTCCCGGCCTCACCGATGCCGGCAAGGCGCTGGTCAAGGCGTGCAACGAGCTCGGCATCGCCATCGACCTGTCGCATCTGAACGAGCAGGGCTTCTGGGATGTGGCGCGTCTCTCCAAGGCCCCGCTCATCGCCACCCATTCCAATGTCCATGCCATCTGCCAGCACACGCGCAATCTCACCGACCGCCAGCTCGCCGCCATCCGCGATTCGGGCGGCATCGTCGGGCTTAATTTCGCCACCTGCTTCCTCAGGGCCGACGGCCAGGTCGACGCGGCCACGCCGATCGACCAGATGCTGCGCCATATCGATTACCTGATCCAGCATCTGGGCATCGAGGGCGTCGGCCTGGGCTCCGATTTCGACGGCGCGGTGGTGCCCGGCGAGATCGCCGACGTGGCGGGACTCGACAACCTGCGTCAGGCACTGCGCAAGCGCGGCTTCACCGACGACGTCCTGCGCAAGCTCTGCTACGAAAACTGGATCAACGTGCTCGAGCGCAGCTGGGGCGCCTGATGCCGACCGATCTCGACCTCATTGTCATCGGTGCCGGGATTGCCGGCGCTTCCGCCGCCGCCCGCCTGGCGGAGAACCGCAAGCTCGTGGTGCTCGAAATGGAAGAGCGCCCCGGCTATCATTCGACCGGCCGCTCGGCGGCCACCTATGAGCCGAATTACGGTCCGCCCTCGATCAGAGCCTTGACCCGCGCCGGGCGTTCCTTCTTCGAAGCTCCGCCCGATGGATTTGCCTCGGCCCCGCTCATCTCGCCACGCCCGACGATCTTCGTCGTTCCCGACCATCAGGAGGAGCAGGGCGCCGCCCTGATGAAAAGCAGCACGGATCTCGAGGAGATCAGCGTCGCCGAGGCGCGTCGCCACTTTCCGGCGCTGAAGGAGAGCTACGCCCGGCATGCGATGCTCGACGCCTCCACCGCCGATATCGATGTCGATCTCCTGCATCAGGGCTTCCTGCGCCGGATCAAGGCGCTGGGCGGCGAAGTCGTCTGCCGGGCGCCGGTCGACAGCCTCGCGCGCCAGGACGGCGCCTGGCAGGTGACGACGCCCGCCGGCAAATTTTCGGCGCCGATCATCGTCAATGCCGCCGGCGCCTGGGGCGACGAGATCGCCCGGCGCGCCGGCGTCAGGCCGCAGGGCCTGCAGCCCAAGCGGCGCAGCATGGCCGTCGTACCGGCGCCCGAAGGCATGAACTTCATGGGCTGGTCCTTTGTCGGTGATGTCGGTGAGACCTGGTATGCCAAGCCCTCGGGCGGCCGGCTCCTGGTGTCGCCGGCCGAGGCCGAGCCGGTGGAGCCGCATGATGCCTTTGCCGACGACCTGACGCTCGCGGAAGGCATCGCCCGTTTCGAGGAGGCTATCGATATTCCGGTGACGCGCCTCGACGGAAGCTGGGGCGGCTTGCGTTCCTTCGTCCCGGACGGCAATCCGGTTTGCGGCTATGACGCCGAGGCAGAAGGCTTCTTCTGGCTCATCGGCCAGGGCGGCTATGGCATCCAGACCTCGCCGGCGCTGGGTGACCTCGCCGCCTCCCTGGTCCGCCAGGAGGCCGTGCCTGCCTATATAGAAAGAGAAGGCCTCGAGCTTTCCGATATTGCCCCCGGCCGGCCCATCTAGGCTATCCCCTTTTCCTGAGCACGCTCCGGAGCCTCTTCCAAAAGTATAAGCCGTCAAATACCCGGCGACCCCCTATAAACCGGCCTTCACCGCGCTTTGACGGCGAGTTCACTTCTGCTGGAAAAGCTGCTTATATGCCGCCACGCCTTGAATGAATAAGGCGCTACCAGACCCACCAGGGAGGACTTCAATGAAACGAACGTTAACGCTGGCATCGGCACTGCTTGTCAGCACGATGTTGGCGGCAGGCGCTGCCGGGGCCAAGACCTTGGTCTATTGCTCGGAAGGCTCGCCGGAGAATTTCACCCCGGCGCTCAACACCACCGGCACCAGCCTGGACGCCGCGCGCCCGGTCTTCAACCAGCTCGTCGAATTCGAGCGCGGCTCGACCAATGTTGTGCCGGCGCTGGCTGAATCCTTTGAGGTTTCGCCGGACGGCCTCACCATCACCTTCAAGCTTCGCCCGGGCGTCAAGTTCCATTCCGGCGTCAACGGCTTCACCCCCACCAGGGACTTCAATGCCGATGACGTTCTGTGGTCCTTCGAGCGCCAGTGGAAGGCCGATCATCCGTACAGCAAGGTGTCCGGCGGCGCTTACGACTACTTCAACGACATGGACATGCCCAATCTTCTCAAGTCGCTCGAGAAGGTTGACGACCTGACGGTGAAGATGACTCTGAGCGAGCCGAATGCGCCGATCCTCGCCAATCTCGCCATGGATTTCGGCACCATCGAGTCGGCCGAATACGCCAAGTACCTGCTCGACAAGGGCACGCCGGAGCAGTTCGACCAGATTCCGGTAGGCACGGGGCCGTTCCAGTTCGTCGCCTATCAGAAGGACGCGGTCATCCGCTACAAGGCGTTCGACGCCTATTGGGGCGGCAAGGCCAAGATCGACAACCTCGTCTATGCTATCACGCCGGATGCGACGGCGCGCTATGCCAAGATGAAGGCCGGCGAGTGCCATGTGATGGGCTATCCGAACCCGGCCGACCTCGCGGCGATGGGCAAGGATGATAGCCTGAACCTCATGCAGCAGGCCGGCCTCAATATCGGCTATCTCGCGCTCAACGTGAAGAAGCCGCCCTTCGACAAGAAGGAAGTGCGTCAGGCCATCAACATGGCGATCGACCGCGACTCGATCCTCAAGGAGGTCTATCAGGGCGCCGGCCAGAAGGCCAAGAACCTGATCCCGCCGACCATCTGGTCGTACAACGACCAGATAAAGGACTACGAGTACAATCCGGAGAAGGCCAAGGAGATGCTGAAGGCCGCCGGCGTCGAGAAGCTCTCGAGCGACCTGTGGTGGATGCCGGTGCAGCGCCCATACAATCCGAATGCCAAGCGCATGGCGGAGATGATGCAGGCGGACCTCGCCAAGGTCGGCATCAACGTCGAGCTCAAGTCCTATGAATGGGGCGAGTACCGCAAGCGTCTGCAGGCGGGCGAGCACCAGATGGGCCTCCTCGGCTGGACCGGCGACAATGGCGATCCGGACAATTTCTTCTTCCTCCTGGGCTGCACGGGTGCCCGCGAGGGTGGCCAGAACATCTCGAAGTGGTGCGACAAGTCCTTCGAGGACAAGCTCCAGCAGGCCAAGAAGCTGTCCGAGAAGGCCGACCGCACCAAGCTCTATGAGGAGATGCAGGTCATCGCCCATGACGAGGCGCCGCAAGTGACGATCGCGCATTCGACCGTCTTCGAGCCGGTGAGCAAGAAGGTGTCGGATTACAAGATCAGCCCCTTCGGACGCCACGAGTTCTACGGCGTCGATATCGCCGAATAACGGAACCGAAGCGGGGCGGCCCAAAACCGCCCCGCTTCACTGATATAGCCAAAAGCCATGTTTCGATTCCTTTTGCGCCGTCTGGCGCTGACTGTGCCGACATTCCTGGCACTGATGTTCGTCACATTCATGATGATCCGCATGGTGCCCGGTGACCCGATCGAGGTGCGCCGCGGCGAGCGCGGCATCTCGCCCGAGCGGCTGGCGGAGCTGCGCCATGAGATGGGCCTCGACCAGCCGATCTGGAAACAGTTCCTCGACTATGTCTGGGGCCTGCTGCACGGCGATTTCGGCGTCTCGATCATCACCAAGAATCCGATCCTGCAGGAATTTTTCACCCTCTTTCCCGCCACCGTCGAGCTTTCGACTTGCGCGCTGCTTTTCGCCATCATCATCGGCGTTCCGGCTGGCGTCCTTGCCGCTTCGCGCCGCGGCGGCATCTATGACCAGAGCCTGATGGGCCTGGCGCTCACCGGCTACTCCATGCCGATCTTCTGGTGGGGCCTTATCCTCATTCTCGTCGTCTCCAACACGCTGGGCTGGACGCCGGTGTCGGGGCGCGTCGACCTCATCAAATACTACTATCCGCAGGTGACCGGCTTCATGCTGATCGACAGCCTGCTCTCCGGAGAGAAGGGCGCCTTCGCCGACGCCCTGCGCCATCTCATCCTACCCACCATCGTGCTCGGCACCGTGCCGCTCGCCGTCATCGCGCGCATGACCCGCTCTTCGATGCTCGAAGTGCTGGAAGAGGACTATGTGCGCACGGCGCGCGCCAAGGGACTGGCACCCTATCGCGTCATCGGCATCCACGCTTTGCGCAACGCGCTTATACCGGTCGTGACCGTGATCGGCCTGTCGGTCGGCACGCTGCTTGCCGGCGCCGTCCTCACCGAAACCATCTTCTCCTGGCCGGGCGTTGGCAAATGGCTGATCGAATCGATCGGCCGGCGCGACTATCCCGCTTTGCAGGGCGGCATCATGCTGATCTCGAGCATCGTCATCGTGGTCAATCTGCTGGTCGATCTGACCTACGGCCTCATCAATCCGAGAATCCGCCATGCCCGTTGACGCCACCCTGCCCGCCGTCGCCAGTCCCGCGGCACCGCCAAGTCCGCTCCTGGCCTTCTGGCGGTCCTTCCGCGAGAACCGCGGCGCTGTCCTGGGCCTCATCGTGGTTTCGGCCGTCATATTCATCGCCATCTTCGCCAATTTCCTGGCGCCGCATGATCCCTTCGAGCAGTTTCGCGGCTTCACCAAGCTGCCGCCGGTCTGGGCCGAGGGCGGCTCGTGGAACTTTCCGCTCGGCACCGACGCGTTGGGCCGCGACATGCTCTCGCGCCTCATGTATGGCAGCCGGATCTCGCTCTTCATCGGCCTTTCGGTGATGGCGGTCTCGATGATCGTCGGCGTCGTGCTTGGCCTCGCCGCTGGCTGGTTCGGCGGCGCCGTCGACGTGATCATCCTGCGCATCATGGACCTGATCATGTCGATCCCGAGCCTGGTGCTCGCCATCCTCATCGTCGCCATCATCGGCCCGAACCTCACCAACACGATCGTCGCGGTGACCGTCGTCTACCTGCCGCGTTATGTGCGTCTGGTGCGCGCCTCGGCGCTGACCGAACTGTCGAAGGACTATGTCACCGCGGCGAAAGTGTCGGGCGTCGGCCCCTTGCGGCTGATGTTCGTGACCGTCCTGCCGAACTGCCTGCCGCCCCTCATTGTGCAGGCGGCATTGGGCGTGTCGGACGCCATCCTCGAGGCGGCCGCCCTCGGCTTCCTCGGCCTTGGCGCTCAGCCGCCGACGCCTGAATGGGGCTCCATGCTCGCCGATTCACGCGATCTCATCACGTCGCATCCCTGGGTCATGGCCCTGCCCGGCATCGCCATCCTGATCACCGTGCTCGCCATCAATCTCATGGGCGACGGCTTGCGCGACGCGCTCGATCCCCGGCTCAGGAAGAGCTGAGAGGCCCATTATGACCCTGCTTGATATCCAGAATCTCACCGTCGAATTCAAGACCGGCAGCGGCTGGTTCCGCGCCGTCGATGGCGTCTCCTTCAAAGTCGATCCCCGCGAGGTGCTCGCCATCGTCGGCGAATCGGGCTCCGGCAAGTCGGTCTCCATGCTGGCGGTGATGGGCCTCCTGCCGTGGACGGCGAAGGTCACCGCCGACCGCATGCAGTTCGAGGGCCTCGACCTTCTGGGCATGAGCAGTTCCGAGCGCCGCAGGATCATCGGCAAGGACATCGCCATGATCTTCCAGGAGCCGATGTCGAGCCTCAATCCCTGTTTCAAGATCGGCTATCAGCTCACCGAGGCGCTGAAGACCCATCTCGACATGGACAAGGCTGAGCGCCGCGAACGCGTCATCGAGCTTTTGCGCCTGGTCGGAATCCCCGCGCCCGAGTCCCGGCTCAGTTCCTATCCGCATCAATTGTCGGGCGGCATGAACCAGCGCGTCATGATCGCCATGGCGATCTCCTGCAATCCGAAGCTCCTGATCGCCGACGAGCCGACCACCGCTCTCGATGTGACGATCCAGGCGCAGATTCTCGACCTCCTTCTCAAGATACAGCGCGACACCGGCATGGGCCTCGTGCTCATCACCCATTCGATGGGCGTCGTCGCCGAGACCGCCGAACGCGTCTCGGTGCAATATGCCGGCCAGAAGGTCGAGGAGCAGCCGGTCAAGGGCCTGTTCAAGGACCCGCATCATCCCTATACGGCCGCCCTTCTCGCCGCGCTTCCCGAGCGCGCCCATGTGAAGCGCCTGCCCTCGATCCCGGGTGTGGTGCCTGGCCAGTTCGACCGGCCCGCCGGCTGCTTGTTCTCGCCGCGCTGCACTTACGCCACGCAGCTCTGCCGCACGCAAGTGCCGCCGCAACAGAAGGACTTGGGCGACGCGCTCTGCCACTATCCGTTGAAGAACGGTGTGGCGCTCGGCCATCCGGGTAAGGAGAAAGCCGCATGAGCAGCGAAACCGTCCTCGTCGCCCGCGACCTCGCCCGCTATTACGAAGTCTCGCGCGGCGCCTTCCGCGATAGCGCGACGCTCAAGGCGCTCGATGGCGCGAGCTTCACCGTCGAGCGCGGCAAGACGCTGGCCGTCGTCGGTGAATCGGGTTGCGGCAAATCCACGCTCGCCCGCCTCGTCACCATGATCGAGCCGCCGACCTCGGGCTCGCTCAAGATCTCCGGCCACGAGATCGCCGGTGCCTCGGCCGAGACACTGCGAAGTCTGCGCGCGAAAGTGCAGATCGTCTTCCAGAACCCTTATGGCTCGCTCAATCCGCGCCAGCGCATCGGCCATGCGCTGGAAGAGCCGCTTCTCGTCAACACCAAGCTCTCGGCCAAGGAGCGCACCGAGAAAGCGCGCGCCATGATGACGAATGTGGGCCTGCGCCCCGAGCATTACGAGCGCTATCCCCATATGTTCTCGGGCGGCCAGCGCCAGCGCATCGCAATTGCCCGCGCGTTGATGCTCGATCCCGACATATTGGTGCTCGACGAGCCCGTCTCGGCGCTCGATGTGTCGATCCAGGCGCAGGTGCTGAACCTCCTGGCCGATATCCAGGAGCGGCTCAATCTCGCTTTCCTGTTCATCAGCCACGATCTCTCGGTGGTGCGCCATATCGCCAATGACGTCATGGTCATGTATCTCGGCCGCGTCGTCGAATATGGCAGCCGCGACGACATTTTCCGCAACCCGCAGCATCCTTATACGCGCGCTTTGCTCTCGGCGACGCCGATGGCGGACCCCGAGCGCAAGCGCGAGCGCATCGTACTCAAGGGAGAATTGCCCTCCCCGCTCAATCCGCCTTCCGGTTGCACCTTCAATCCGCGCTGTCCGCTCGCCTTCGATCTCTGCCGCGTCGAAAGTCCGGAGTTGCTTGCGCATGAGGCAAGCCTTGTGGCATGCCATGCCGTGAACAAGCCCGAGGCCGCGCCCAAGGCGGCCTGATCACCAAATCGGAGAAGCGAATGCCCCGCGCTGAACACTCGACCGGCGAAGCTCTTGTCGGCCTGCTCGAATCCTATGGTGTCGACACCATCTTCGGCATTCCGGGCGTTCACAATGTCGAGATGTATCGCGCTTTGCCGCGCTCGCAGATCAAGCACGTGCTGGTGCGCCACGAGCAAGGCGCCGGCTTCATGGCGGACGGCTATGCCAGGGCCACCGGCAAGCCCGGCGTCTGTTTCACCATCACCGGACCCGGCCTCACCAACATCATGACGCCGCTCGGCCAGTCCTGGTCCGATTCGAGCTCGGTCCTGTGCATCTCCTCGGCCCTCGACATCGCCGACAGCGCGCAAGGGCGCGGCCGCCTGCATGAGATGCAGAGCCAGCTCGGCGCCGCCCAGACGATCACCGATCTCGCCGTCAGGGCCTATACGCCGCAGGACGTGCGCGACGGCGTGGCGCGCGCCTTTTCGGCCTTTGCGTCGCGGCGTCCGCGCCCGGCCTATCTCGAACTGCCGCTCGACCTTCTGAAACTGCCGTCCGGCAGCGGCTGGACGACGCACAAGACGCCGAAGCTCCCGCAGGCTGCCGCCGACCAGATCAAGGAAGCGGCCGAGCTCCTCGGCAAAGCCAAATCTCCGGTCGTCCTGCTCGGCGGCGGCGCACTCGGCGCAGGATCGGCGGCGCTCGCCATCGCCGAAAAGCTCGGCGCGCCCATTCTCACCACCACGGCCGGCAAGGGCGCGGTCCCGGGCGATCATCCGCTCTGCCTCGGCTACCGGCTTGCCTCGCCTTCCGGCCGCAAGCTTCTGCGCGAGGCCGATGCCATCCTGTGTGCCGGCTCGGAACTGGCGGAGACGGATTTCTGGGAGACCGGCTTCCTTCTCGGCAAGGGCCTGATCCGCATCGATCTCGACCCGATGGTGCTGGCGAAACCTCATGGCGCCGACATCGCCATTCTGGCGGACGCCGCGACGGCGCTCGAGGCCATCTCCGCGAGCCTTCCCGCCGGCGATCATTCGGCCCGCCGCAAGGCGACCGAGAAGCGCATCGCCGACATTCTCGCCGCCGAGCCCGGCACCGACGACAAGTTGCGCGAGATGCTGCGCCAGGTGCTGTCCGTCATCCGCGAAAGCCTGCCGCGTGAGACGGTGATCGCTTCCGACATGACGCAGATCGCCTATGCGGCCAATGAGATCTTCCCCGTCTACGAGCCGCGCAGCTGGCTGCATCCGGTGGGCTTCGGTACCCTCGGCTTCGCGCTGCCCGCCGGCATCGGCGCCAAGTTCGGCTGCCCCGACAAGCCGGTCGCGGTGATGATCGGCGATTACGGCATCCAATATACGATCAATGAGCTGGGCACCGCCGCCGAGCACAAGCTGCCGCTCGTCATCCTCATGTGGAACAACGACGCGCTCGGCCAGATCCGCGACGACATGGTGAACAAGGGCATCCAGCCCAATGCCGTCACCCTGGTCAATCCGGACTTCCAGGCGCTCGCCAAGGCCTATCGCTGCCATGCCGAGAAGCCCGACTCGCTGAAGGCCCTTGGCCAGGCGATCGCGCGCGCTTTGAAGGCCGACGGGCCGACGCTGATCGAAATGACGCCGCGTATGCTGGGCTAGATTCGCGGGAGCAGGCCGATGCGCTCGGATGCCGCCGTCATTTTCGATGTCGACGGCGTCCTGCTCGACCTGACGGCGCCTGAGGAAGACGCATTCTTCTGGCCTTTCGCCAAGCTGCATCGGCTGACCGGCCTGTCACACGACTGGGACAGCTACCGCATCCGCAATGACGAGGACATCATCGATGAGATCCTCGAGACGCATTTCGGGCGCAAGCCGGCGCCGGCTGAGCGCCAGGCCGTTGTGACGGCCTATCTGAGCCATCTGGCGAGCGATCTGCACATGAAGCGGCTGCAGCCGGAGGTCGTGCCCGGAGCGCGCGATCTCCTGGCGAGCCTCACGGGCAACGCCCGGCTCGGCATCGCCACTGCCAATCTGCTCGAGGCCGCGGCACTCAGGCTCGCCGCCTGCGGCCTCTGGGACGGACTCAAAGCCCATGGTTTCGGCGCCGATGGCGGCGGCGCCAAGCGCCAGATCCTGGCCCGCGCCATAGCGAGCCTCGACCTGCCGCGCGACCGGATCGTCTTCATCGGCGACAATCTCAACGATGTCGAGGCGGGGCTTGCCAACGAGGTTCATTTCATCGGCTTCTCCCGCGATCCCGCCAGGACCCGCCGCCTGGCCGAAGCCGGGGCGGAGCGGATTTGCAATCATCACCGGGATACGCTGAAACATATAGAAGACGCGCTTAAACTTTAGCGCGGGATGCGAAAAAGTGGATACCGGTTTTTCGCAAGAATCCCGCGCTAACATGTAAGACCGATCACGTTCATGAGTTTGGATTGACTCAATCCAAACTCATCGTGATCTATGTCGGAAGGGGATCGGGCTCCACGATGGACACAGGGCATTCCAACCAATTCGCACTGTTCCGCACCAGGCGGTTCCTGCCGCTTTTCGTCGCCCAGGCGATCGGAGCCTTCAATGACAATGCCTTTCGCTATGCGCTCTCGATCCTGCTCATCTACGATCTGGGTCCCAGGCTCGGTTTCGCCGAAGGCCATGCCGGCCTGCTCAACACCCTCTCCGCCGGCCTCCTGATCCTCCCCTTCTTCCTGTTCTCGGCCCTGGCCGGTCAGATCGCCGACAAATTCGACAAGGCGATGCTGGCGCAGCGCATCAAATTCGTCGAGATCGCCATCGTCGCCCTGGCGTCCTTCAGCCTGTTCACCGACCAGGTCTGGCTGCAGCTCCTCACCGTCTTCCTGACCGGCACCCAGTCCGCCTTCTTCGGCCCGATCAAATATTCGATCCTGCCGCAGCATCTCGAGCGCCGCGAGCTCCTCGGCGGCAATGGCCTCATCGAGATGGGCACCTTCCTGTCGATCCTGCTCGGCACGCTGTTCGGCAGTTTCGCCATCAGCTCCGAATGGGGTCGCCACTGGGTGAGCATCGTGATGATCGGCCTCGCCATCATCGCCTATATGAGCGCCCGGCAGATCCCGGCTGCGCCGCCACCGCAGCCCGAGCTCAAGGTCAACGCCAATCTCGCCCAGGAAACCTGGCGCATGATCGCGATCGCGCGCGAGCGCGGCGACGTATTCCTGGCCATTCTCGGCATCTCCTGGTTCTGGTTCTTAGGCGTCGTCTTCCTCACGCAGATTCCGCTCTTCACTCAGACCGAGCTCAACGCCAACGAGACCGTGGCGAGCCTCATCATCGCCGCCTTCACCGTGGCGATCGGCGTCGGCTCGGTCGTCACCAACCGCCTGCTCAAGGGCGAGGTATCGGTCAAATATGTGCCGATCGCCGCGATTCTGATCACCCTCTTCATTGTCGACCTCTATTTCGCCACCGGCGCTCTGCGCACCACGGACGCCAGCACCTTGCGCACCCCGATGGAGCTCATTTCGAGCTTCTCCGGCTGGCGGGTCCTGATCGATCTCGCCGCCATCGCCTTGTGCGCCGGCCTTTTCGCCGTGCCCCTTTATGCGCTGGTGCAGCAGCGCTCGTCGCCCAAGAAGCGCGCCCGCGTGATCGCCGCCAACAACATCATCAATGCGGTGTTCATGACGGCGGCGACCATTCTCTCGTTTCTCCTCCTCAATGCCGGACTTTCGGTACGCGGCCTCTTCCTGATTGTCGGCCTCGCCAATGCCATCGCCGCTCTGTGGATCTGCCGCCTGCTGCCGCAGGAGCTTGCTGCCTATGTGGCGCGCCGTCTGTTCCGTCTCTTCTATCGCGTCGAGATCAAAGGCTTCGAGAACTTCGCCAAGGCCGGCCGCAAGGCGCTGATCATATCCAATCACACGTCTTTCCTCGACGGGCCGCTGCTTTCCGCCTTCCTGCCCGAACGCTGCCAGTTCGCCATCAATACCCGTGTCGCCGATCGCTGGTGGGTGAAGCCGGCCTTCCAGCTCTTCGACCTCCTGCCCATCGACCCGACCAATCCGATGGCGATCAAGACGCTGGCCAGCGGTCTCAAGCATGGCCGCAAGGTGGTGATCTTCCCGGAAGGCCGCATCACCCGCACCGGCTCGCTGATGAAGATCTATGAAGGACCCGGTGTCATCGCGCATCTGGCCGGCGCCAGGATCCTGCCCATTCGTATCAACGGCGCCCAATACACGCCATTCTCCCTGATGAAGGGCAAGCTCAGGATCCGCTGGTTCCCCAAGATCACCCTGACCTTCCTGCCGCCGGTCAAGATCAAGGCGCCGGCTGATCTCAAGAGCAGCGCTTTACGCGATTACCTCGCCGACCGAACCTACGACATCATGACCGACATGATGTTCCGCACCAGCTTCGCCGACGAAACGCTGTTCCAGTCGCTTCTCACCGCACGGCACATCCATGGCAAGAACCATCAGATCCTCGAGGACATTCAGCGTACGCCACTGACCTATGGCCGCATCGTGCTGGGAAGCTTCATCCTTGGACGCCGCCTCGCTGAAGCGACGCCCGGCGAAAGAAATGTCGGCGTGCTTCTGCCGAGCGCCGCCGGCTGCTTCATCACCTTGTTCGCCCTTTACGCTTCGGGCCGCGTGCCGGCGCTCCTCAACTATTCGACCGGCGCTGCGAACATGGCAGCCGCCTGCCGCACCGCCGAGGTCAAGACCGTCATCACGTCGCGCCGCTTCGTCGAGGCCGGCGACTTCGGCGACGCGGTGGCGCTGCTCGAGAAGCAGGCCAAGATCATCTGGATCGAGGATGTGCGGGCGAAGATCGCGCTTGCCGACAAGCTCTATGGCCTATGGTCCAGCCTTTTCCCGAAACCCGCTTTGCGCAAGCTCGGTTACAATCCGGACGCCCATGCCCCCGCGGTGATCGTCTTCACCTCGGGCTCGGAAGGAACTCCCAAGGGGGTCGTGCTCTCGCATTACAATCTGCAGGCCAATCGCCATCAGGCGGCGGCGCGCATCGACTTCACGCCCAAGGACATCGTCTTCAACGCCATGCCGATGTTCCACACATTCGGGCT
Organism: Nordella sp. HKS 07; assembly: GCF_011046735.1. NCBI lineage: Bacteria > Pseudomonadati > Pseudomonadota > Alphaproteobacteria > Hyphomicrobiales > Nordella > Nordella sp. HKS 07. The sequence goes on from NZ_CP049258.1 coordinate 1,476,711, forward strand.
CAATGCCGGCACGCTCCTGCCGGTGCTCGCCGGGGTGCGGACGTTCCTCTATCCCTCCCCGCTCCACTACAAGATCATCCCTGAGCTCGTTTACGATATCAATGCGACGGTGCTCTATGGCACCGACACCTTTCTCACCGGTTATGCCCGCAATGCGCACCCCTACGATCTCTATGCGGTACGCTTCGTGGTGGCGGGTGCCGAACGCGTGCGCCTGGAGACGCGTCAGACCTATATGGACATGTTCGGTCTGCGCATCCTTGAAGGCTATGGCGTCACCGAATGCTCGCCGGTGCTCGCCGTCAACACGCCGATCCACTATCGCGCCGGCTCGGTGGGGCGTCTCTTCGACGGCATCGACTATCGGCTTGAGACGGTCGAAGGCATCGCCGAAGGCGGCCGGCTGCATGTCAAGGGTCCGAACATCATGCTGGGCTATCTGCGCGCCGAAGAGCCCGGCCAGCTCCAGCCGCCGCCCGAGGGCTGGTACGACACCGGCGACATCGTCACCGTCGATGAGCGCAAATACATCACGATCCAGGGCCGCGCCAAGCGCTTCTCCAAGATCGCCGGCGAGATGGTCTCGCTCGCCGCCGTCGAAATCCATATATACGAAGCCTTCCCCGACAGTGCCCATGGCGTCGTCGCCATTCCGGACCCGAAGAAGGGCGAGCAGCTTGTCCTCTTCACCACCGAGCCGAAGCTCGACCGCACGGCCTTGTCGGATGCCTTCAAGAATCTGGGTGTGCCGGAGCTGATGACGCCGCGCATTATCGTGCCGATCGAGACCATGCCGATCCTCGGCACCGGCAAGACCGACTATGTGACCCTCAACAAGATGGCGCGGGAGAAATTCCCCTCGTGAGCCTTGTGCTCGATGATCGCGACCTGAGTTTTCTCGACGGCGCCCATGGCCCCGCGATGCGGCTTGCGATGCAGCTGGTGCTCAAGGCCGCCGACATATTGGGCGCCGAGGCGCTGATCCCGGTCAGCTTCGCCCATATCGATGCCTGTTTCTATAGTGGCGAGGCGCATGTCGATTTCGCGCAGTTTCTCCTCGATCACGGCGCCCGGCTCGCGGTCCCGGCCTGGACCAACAATGGCGTCGTGAGCCTTACCGATCCCGATATCCGGCCCGAATCCGGCGATCCGCAGATGGTGCGCGGCGCGCGCAGGCTGATGAAGCTCTATGAGCAGTTAGGCTGCCGGCCGGTCTGGACCTGCGCCCCCTATCAGCTGCCCGGCGGGCCCCAGTTTGGCGACCAGATCGTCGCCGGAGAATCCAATGCGGTCTCCTTCTACAATGCCGTCGTCGGGGCCAGGACCAATAAATATGGCGATTATCTCGATGTCGCCTGCGCCCTCATCGGCAAAGCGCCCTATGCGGGACTTCATCGCGACGAAGGACGGCGCGGCCATATCCTCATCCGCACCGACGCCATCTCGGACATCTGGAAGCGAGAAAACATCTTCTATCACCTGCTCGGCCATCATCTGGGAAAGCTGGCCGGACAAGCCATTCCGGTGATCGCAGGCCTGCCGCCGCAGGAGACGATGGATTCGCTCAAAGCCCTGGCCGCCGCGGCCGCCTCCTCGGGCGGCGTCGAGATGTGGCATGCGGTCGGCGTGACGCCCGAAGCCGACACGCAGGAACGGGCCTTCCAGGGCCGTGACCCCGAGCGTGTCCTCGACCTCTCGGCCGCCGATCTGGCGCAGGCGCGCCGTGATCTGACGAGCGCCGCCGACGGTCCGCTCGACATGGTGGCGCTCGGCACGCCGCATTTCTCGCTCACCGAGTTCGAGCGCCTGATGCCGCTGGTCTCGGGCCGCAGGATCAAATGCGGCCTCGCTTTTTATGTCTCGACCAGCCGCTTCGTTCGCGCTGAGGCGGAACGGCTGGGATGGATCACCGAACTCGAAGCCTTTGGTGCGACGGTCATCGCCGACACCTGCACCTATTATTCGCCGGCGGTGCGCCAATGCCGCGGCCGCATAATGACCAATGCGGCCAAATGGGCCTATTACGCGCCAGGCATGCTGGGCGTCGAAGTCTGCTTCGGCAGCCTCGCTGAATGCGTCGAAAGCGCGGTGCAAGGCGAGGTCCGGCGCGATCCGCAACTATGGACGAACGGTCTCCCATGATCCGCGCGCGTATCCTGCATGGCGGAGCGGCGCAGGGCGAGGTTCTCGCCCTCGACGCGCCATTGAGCTTCTGGGGCGCCTTCGATCCGAGAACTGGCGAGATCATCGACATCCATCATCCCCAGAAGGGTGTCCGCATTGCCGGCACTATTCTGATGATGCGCGAAACGCGCGGCTCCGGCACAGCGCCCGGCGGCATGGCTGAAGCGATCCGCCTCGGCACGGCGCCCGCCGCCATCATTCTGACCAAGCCCGACATCAATCTCACCATCGGCGCGCTCGTTGCGGAAGTGCTCTACGGGAAGACCTGCCCGGTGCTCTCGCTCGACGAAGAATCCTATGCCGGTCTTGCCGTCGAGCAGGCCCTCGCCGTCCACGCCGACGGAACGATCACTCCGCTGCCGCGAGCCGTTCCGGGCTAGCCCCGTCCATATTTTCGAAGACCGGTTTCGATTCCTCGGGGATACGGAACACATTCCAGTCGTGGGCGCTCCGTCCGACCGAAACGAGCCCGGTGCTCCACGAAACGACGGCCGACAAGGCAAGACCGAGCACGATCGGCGACAGCCAGAGGAAGGTTTGCATCGTGATCAGGAAAGCGAGCACGCCGACGAGCACGCCCGCGATGATATGCCAGGCATGCTTGTACAGGAGCTCGGTGAAGGGCGGCGCCTCCTCCGTGCGCTTCTGCGCCTTCCAGCCGGAATCGCGGCCGAGGAGAATGTCGAGAACGAAGCCCGACTGGATCAGCATCATGATCGGCGACAGGAGCGCGGAGAGGATGGATTCAGCGAACAGGCTCTTGATCAGGCCGGTGACGCCGCCGCAGCCGCGCCTGAGCTCCGGATCGAAGATCGCGGCGATGATGCCGAGGATCTTCGGCACGAACAGCACCGCCATGGTCAAGGTGAAAAGGCGAAGCGCGCGTTCGGGATCGAAGACCGGCCACGCCGGGAACAGCGTGAAGCCCTCGGGGAAGTAGTTGGGCTGCGCGTATTTGGCGACCGTCGACAGGACGAGGCCCGTCATCAGCAGGAAGAGCCACAAAGGCGAGGCCAGATAGGACATGATGCCCTGCAGAAAATGCAGGCGGCTCACCCAATGCAGGCCCTTCACATTGAGGAGCTTGATATGCTGCAGATTGCCCTGGCTCCAGCGCCGGTCGCGCGCCGCGAGCTCGATCAGATTGGGCGGCGTCTCCTCATAGGACCCGCCGAGGCCGGACAACATATAGACAGCCCAGCCGGAACGCCGCATGAGTGCCGCCTCGACGAAATCGTGGCTCATGATATGGCCGCCGAACGGCTTGCGGCCTTGCAGCTCGGGCAGACCCGCGGATTCGGCGAAGGCCTTCACCCGGATGATGGCATTATGGCCCCAATAATTGCCGTCGCGCCCATGCCACGCGGCAAGACCGTTGGCGACGATCGGTCCATAGACCCGCCCGGCGAATTGCTGCATGCGCGCATAGAGTGTCCAGCGGTTGTGGAGCATCGGCAGGCTCTGGATGATGCCGGCTTTGGGATCGGCCGCCATCGCGCGCGCCAGCGTGACCAGCGTCTTGCCCGCCATCATGCTGTCGGCGTCCAGCACGATCATCGCCTCATAGGCGCCGCCCCAGCGCGTCACGAAATCGGAGATGTTCCCGGCCTTCTTGTGATGATTGTCGGGGCGGCGGCGGTAATAGACCTGGATCTCGTCGCGCAGATCCTGGCGGAGCTTGGCGAAGACCTGGGCCTCGTGGCGGATATGGACGGCGTCGCGGCTGTCGCTCAGCACGAAGATGTCGAACTTGTCGCCGGCCATTTCCTTGGCAAGCGCGCGGCCCATGCGCGCCAGCGCCTCGGCAACCGTTTCAGGGTCCTCGTGATAGACCGGCATGAGCAGCGCCGTGCGCTTCACGTCCGCCAGATCCGCCAGCACGTAGCGCTGCTTGCGCATGCACAGGAAACCCAGCATCGCGCTGGCGCAGGCGAAGGATATCCAGGCGAAGGTGACGGCGAACAGCGCGGCGAAGATCACCTGCAGCCAGGTGATGTCGGCCGGGCTGATCACCTGGTAGATCTCATAGGTGCCGAGCCCGGTCAGCGCGAGCGTCGCCGAGAAAACGAACCAGCGGCAGACATGAACGCTCGAGCGATCACGTCCGGCGGGAAGTGCCTTGCCGGGAGCCCAGTGCCTCAGATCCTGGACCGGCATGTCGAGCCGGGATTCCGGCGGTAGAAGATCGTCCTTGCTCGGCGCGATATCTACTATTTTGTCCACCGATAGAGCCATGTTTCGCTCACCTTGTCCTGGCCGCGCTTGAGCACTGCCCGGAACTCGGACATTTCAGCACTTCCGACGTCGATTTCGAAGGACAATCTGATGCCGCCGTTCTGCGGATTGGGCTGGGTGACGACATTGCTGATCGTACCCTGGCTAGCCGTCACGTCGGCGACGAGATCGCCGGTGAGATCGCTGCCCTCGAAGTCGATGACGTAGAGACGCTTGTTCTGGTCGAAATTGAGCCCGCCGCCGGAGAATCTGGCCATCGCCTTGAAATCCTGCCGGTCGATCGGCCATTCATCGCACCAATAGAGCCGGTAGACGAAGGACACGGAGCTGTCCTTGGCCGGCTTCTGCTTGGGCTGCCAGAAGGCGGCGATATTGTCGTGGATCTCCCGCTGTGAGGGGATCTCGTAGAGCTCGACGGCCCCCTGGCCCCAGTCGCCGATCGGCTCCACCCACAGGCTCGGCCGCTTTTCATACTTGGCCTCGAGATCGAGGAAGTCGTCATATTGCCGTTTGCGCTGCATCAGACCGAAGCCGCCGGGACTGTTGTCGACGAAGGCCGAGACTTGCAGCGTCTTCGGATTGGCGAGCGCCCGCCAGAGATACTCGCCAGCCCCGGTCAGCATCATGAGGCCGTCCGAATCATGCACCGCCGGACGATAGTCGTCGAAGGCGGCATGATTCATCGCGTCATAGAGGAACATGCTGGTGAGAGGCGCTATGCCGACATGCTCGAGGTCGCGGCGCGGGAAGATCGTCATCTCGACATCCATCTGCGTCGCCACACCCGGCTTGATGGTGAAGCGATAGGCCCCCGTGGCGGATGGGCTGTCGAGCAGCGCCCACACGACCACCGATACCGCATCGGGTGTCGGCGTGCGGATCCAGAAGGACCGGAAGAACGGGAATTCCTCGCCATTAGGCTGGCCCGTGTCGATGGCGAGGCCGCGCGCCGACAGTCCGTAGAGATGGCCCTTGCCTACGGCGCGGAAATAGGACGCCCCCTGGAACACACAGAACTCGTCATTGTAGTCCTTGCTGTTGAGCGGGTAGCGCAGCCGGAAACCGGCATAATGCAGGTCGATGTCGCCCTTGGGCTGTTGCACCAATGGGCCGAAGGTGAACAGGTCGGGGACGTAGTTGAGCTTCGCCTGTTCGCCATTGTCGACGATGTGGATGTCGACCGGCGACGTGTAATAGAAGCCAGAATGGAAGAGGTCGAACGAGAAGCCATGCGGCTGGCCGCGCCAGATCGACTTCTCCGGATTGAAGCGTATGTCGCGATACTGGTCGTAGGTGAGATTGTCGAGGCCGGGGGGCAGCTGGATCTTCTCTTCGACGAAAGGTGTCTTGGCCCGCGCCCGCGCGAGCTCAAGAACATAATCGTCGCTGAACGCTTCCGGCTTGCCAAAAAGCTCGGTCGTTTGGGCGGATGCCTCGAGGAGGCCCGTCTTGGACGCAGCACCCAGTATCGCAAGCCCTTGCAGCATGTTCAGCATGCCGCGCCGCGTAACGCTCATTCAAACAAACTCCTCGGCCGGCTTAACATCATGCCGGATAATGTTTTTTGGAACCTGGGAGCACCCCACAGTGCGGCGCAACATGAAGCCCCAAGAACGATTTGTAAAGCCCTGCCGAATGAACTAGCCGCGCATAATGGTGAGACTTTGTTCGCGCATGTAGCGCGGAATGGTAAACGGCCCGAAGCCGCCCTTGCCATCGACGCCGGACCCCTTCCAGCCGCAGAAGGTTTGCTCCCCGGGCCAGGCGCCGGTTGTGGCGCCAGTGCGCCGGTTGACATAAAGCACGCCGGCTTCGGCGAGCGCGAGAAATGTCTCGACCTCCTTGGGGTTTCCCGAATAGAGACCCGCGCACAGCCCGTAGACATTTCGGTTTCCCAGAGCGATACCCTCCTCCAGCGAGGCTACGGCCACCACCGAGAGAACGGGCAGAATCAATTCCTCTCTATTAATCCAATGATCCGGGGGAAGTTCCGCCACCACCGTCGGCGACACGAAATTGCCTTTATTGAAAACCGGGCCGGAAAGGCGCTCGCCGCCATGGATGATGCGCCCCTTGAGGCGCGCCGCCTTTACGACCTTTTGAAAGCGCTCGGCGGCCGTCTCATCGATGAGCGGTCCCATGAAAGTCCGGCGATCTTCCGGATTGCCGACGACGATCGCCTGCGCCATGGCTTTGAGGCGCTTGAGGAGGTCGTGCTTCACCCCCGCCTCGACATAGGCGACCGAGCAGGAGGAGCATTTTTCGCCCTGCAACCCGAAAGCCGCCCGGATAAGTCCTTCCGCCGCCATGTCGAGATCGGCATTGGCCGTCACATAGGCCGGATTCTTGCCCCCCATCTCGCAGATGACCGGACGCGCATAGGGGCTTGAGGCGAGCTTGCGGTAGATCCGCATACCGGTCTGATGCGTGCCGGTGAAGGCCACGCCGTCGACCCCTTCGGCATCGACCAGGAGCGGTCCCGCTTCCGCCCCATTGATCAAGTTGATCACACCCGGCGGCAGCCCGGCGGCCTCGACTGTTTCCATCAGGAGCGCCGATGTCAGACCTGATTGCGGCGCGGGCTTGAGCACCGCCGTATTGCCGGCGACCAAGGCGGCGCCTAGCATGTTACAGGCCAGCGCCACCGGGAAATTGAACGGCGCGATCACCGCGAAAAGGCCGACCGGCTTGAGCAGGCAGGTGGTCTCCTCGTCCACATGAGAGCGCCGCAACGCCTGCGCATAACCTTTCCGGCGCTCCATCTCATCGCAATACCAGGTGATGAGATCGGTCGCTTCCTCCATCTCGCCCATCGCCTCGAGACGCGATTTGCCGACTTCATAGAGGGCGGCCATGCCGAGCTCATATTTGCGCCGGTCGATCTCCTTCGCCCATTTGCGCAGAAACTTGACCCGCGCCTTCCAGCCCATGGCGGACCAGGCGGGGAATGCCTCACGCCCCGCCTGCACCGCGGCCTTGACCGCCCTGCGATCGGCCGAGACGAGCCGTGCCACCACCAGATTGCGATCGAAGGGGCAAAGGACTTCATAGGCTCTCCCGGTCACATCATGGCGTCCCGCCATTACATTGGGCCACGCCTGGCCCAGAATGGTTCTACGGAAGCCTGGCAAGGCTTCGTCGAGCCAGTCATGCAGCGGCCTGAAGTCGGCCCCGTTATTGGAATAGGTCACACGCGGCAGGGCTTTTGCCATGTCGGGAATACTTTCGTAGGAGTAAGTCGAGGCTACCCTGTCATGCCGCTGCCGTGAAGACCGACCTTGGCAGGACATTTCCTTGCATGGAACCGGCTCCTCCCTCGGGCGTTTGTGAGCAGGCTCCCTGTATATTGAAGGATGACGGCATGGATTTGGGTCCGGTCGACCGCGAGACTGCGGCACTCGCGCGGCTACATCTTTCCAAGCCGGTATCCTTCTCCATTATCGGCATATTCGTAATCCTTCTGGTCGGCGCTCTCTACTTCGCCCGCAGCTTCTTCCTGCCGGTCATGCTGGCGCTTCTCATCACGCTCACCTTCTCGCCCATGGTGCGCTATCTGCGCCGTCATGGCGTTCCCTCCGCCGTCTCGGCTGTCCTTCTGGTTCTGGTCCTGTTCGCTTTCCTGGGATCGGCGTCGCTCTATCTCTCCGATCCGATAAGTCAGATCATCTCCGACTTACCGACCATCGCCCAGCGCATCGAGGAGCGCTTCGCACCGTTGCGCGAGCCCTTGCGCCGGGTGATGAGCGCCTCGGCGCAGCTCGAGGAACTGGCCGACACGGCGGGGCCGGCGGCCGAGAAAGTCGTCGTCGCCCAGTCCGGTCTTGCCGGCTGGGCCGCAAACGCGCTCGGCGGCTTGAGCACGACGCTCGGCGCCACCTTGGTGCTGGTCGTCTTCCTGCTCTCCTCCGGCGATCTCTTTCTGCACAAGGTGGTGCGCATCCTGCCGACGCTCAGCGACAAGAAGCGCTCGGTGCGCCTCGTCCATAATGTGGAGTTTGAGGTCTCGCGCTATCTCCTCACCATCACGGCCATCAATCTGGGCTTCGGTGCCGCGGTCGCCACCGCCATGTGGTTTCTCGGCATGCCCAATCCGCTGCTTTGGGGCGCCGTCGCCACCGCGCTCAATTTCATCCCCTATGTAGGCGCCGCCATTGGCGTCGGCGCAACCTTCGTCGCCGCATTGATTACCTATGGCACGATCGGCCCGGCCTTCCTCGCGCCCGCTGCCTATCTCCTGTTTCACACGCTCGAAAGCGCCTTCATCACCCCGCTCATCCTCGGCCGCCGGCTTGAGCTGAACGTCGTGGTCATCTTCATTTCCCTCGCATTCTGGGGCTGGATCTGGGGCATTGTCGGCGCGCTCATCGCCGTGCCCATCCTGGTCGTGATCAAGGTCTTCTGCGACAATTTCCCCGGCCTCGCCCATTTCGGCGAGTTCCTGTCCGGCACCCCGCCCGCTGCCGAGCCGCTGAACGGCGAGGAATGATCTTGCCTCTCAGACACAGAAACGGCACGCCGAATCTAGTGTCCCGAATCCGAAGTTCGCCACAGCCAGCGGGACCTTCCGAGCGAACTTCGGATTCGGAAGGACACTAGAAAACTTAATGATTCTAGTGTGCTTTTGAACGCGAAGTTCCTGTCGGTGCTAGCCGCCTGATATCAGGAACTTCGCGTTCAGCACACTAGCCCCGCCCGACCTCGACGCGGCCTGGGCTTTGCTCTAGAAAGCTCGCCCGAAGCGAGGAAGCATCATGCGTTATGCGAAGATCACGGAGAGGCTCCAGGGCCTCGGCTCCGAGAAATGGGCTGTTCACGTCGAAGGCAAGGAGCGCGAGGCCAGGGGCGAGAAATTGATCTTTCTCTCCATCGGCGAGCCCGATGCGGCGGTGCCGGAGGCGATCATGGATGTCGCCGACAGGCAGATGCGCGCCGGCCGCACCCGCTATTCCAACGGCCGCGGCGAGCCGCAGGTTCTGCGCGCCCTGTCGTCCATGTATTCGAAGCGCAGCGGCCGCCATGTGACGCCGAGCCAGTTCCTGTTCCTTCCCGGCACCCAGACCGCCCTCTATGTCGCCTTCATGGGGACCATCGACATCGGCGATGAAGTGCTGCTCCCCGACCCCTATTACGCGACCTATGAGGGCGTCATTGCCGCGGCCGGCGGTATTCCGGTCCCGGTGCTTGCCGACCCTGACCGCGGCTTCCATCTCAATGCCGACGACCTCGCCCGCAAGATCACCCCCAAGACCCGCGCCCTCCTTCTCAACACGCCCGGCAATCCGACCGGCACGGTGTTCACCGCCGACGAGATCGCCGGGATCGGCGCGCTCTGCCGCAAGCATGATCTGTGGATCATCTCCGACGAGGTCTATGCGACGCTCACTTACGGCAACACCGTATTCGTCTCGCCATTCGATGACGCGTCCCTCGAGGAGCGTACCATCGTCGTCTCCTCGGTGTCGAAGTCGCATGCCATGCCCGGCTTCCGCTGCGGCTGGATCGCCGCGTCGGAAGAGTTCTGCGCGCGCATCCTGCCGATGTCCGAGACCATCCTGTTCGGCTCGCAGCCTTTCCTCGAGGATGCCACCGCCTTCGCGCTCGAGAACTATTTCCCCGAGGTCGAGGAAATGAAGGTGAATTACGAGAAGCGCGCCCGCGCGCTCATCGCCGGCCTGAAGGGCGCCAGGACCATTTCGGCGCGCATGCCGGAAGGCGGCATGTTCGTGATGGTCGATGTGCGCAAGAGCGGCCTCACGGGCGATGAATTCGCCCGCCGCCTGCTCGCCGAGGAGGCCGTCGTCACCATGCCGGGCGAAAGCTTCGGCGAGGGCGGCGGCGGACATCTGCGCGTCGCCCTCACCGTCGACGAGGCGCAGATCACCGAAGCGAGCAAACGCATCCGCCGGCTCGCGGAGAGGATCGGCTGACCATCGCGCGAGAAGGGTGCACCATCAAACCTCGCACAATTTACGTGGCGACACCTGCTAGTGTCCCGAATCCGAAGTTCGCCACAGCCAGCGGGACCTTCCGAGCGAACTTCGGATTCGGAAGGACACTAGAAAACTCAATGATTCTAGTGTGCTTTTGAATGCGAAGTTCCTGTCGGTGCAAGCCGCCTGATATCAGGAACTTCGCGTTCAGCACACTAGCGGATTTGTTGGTGACCCCTTTGCCAGAATATCCGGCAACTGCTTCTCTTGATGCAGGCTTTCTTGGCCATATCCGATTCACCATGGGCCAGGCGAAAGATGGTTGCGCCATTCCGGACGGAGTGGTCTTTGCGGTTCCGCCATGCCTCCATGACCGTCTGCGTGAGGCATCGATGTGAATTCCGGGATCACTTGATCCCATCTTTGTATCCTCAGGGCGTTGATGTGTCCCGCCAATGATCAATTGTGTTGCGCGCTCACCGGCACGCAATCTGGCCGGCTGTAATGGGGAGGAAGATCCTGTTCCCACACGCGCGGGCTTCTCGTTGTTTCCATCGCCGGATGCCATGCCCGCTTGTGCGACATTCTCGAGGACATCATCCCCATTCTTCTTGTTTCTCGTGCGCAGCAACTTTTGCACGAATTCACAGGCCTTTCGGAGAAAGAGAGCCATTCGGTTGATCCTTTTATCGGAATTCGGATGGAGACCAACGCGGTTCGGCTAAGCCCGGCCGTCCAACACCGCATTCGAAGTCCGAACGCAACTCCAAACCTGATATTTCCCAATCCTGCCGTTTGGCCCACGATGTCAAGCGCCCATCGCTGCGGCGAGAGGTGACGAAGCCGTTTCGAGTTCAGCGCATGATCTTTCCGGAAAACCGCTTCGCATGGTCGGGTCAAGCCCGACCACAAGCTCTTCGGTCCGATGCTCTAGCGATTTTTTGGCTTCTTCACGGCGGCCTTTGCCAACGCCGGGCTGTCCGCATTTTCCTCTTCCTTCAGAAGCGGCAGCAGCTTCAGCGTCAGGAAGGTGATCAACGAAATGATGATGGCGACTTCATAGCTGCCAAGGCCCACGGCCATGCCGATCGCGCCGGTGGCCCACAGGCTCGCCGCGGTTGCCGTGCCATAGACGGAAGCGCCGTGCTTGAGGATGGCGCCGCCGCCGATGAACCCCATGCCCGTGATGAGGCCCTCGACGACATAGGCCGTGGCCTGCGGCGCATCCGTCATGAGGGATTCACTTGCCTGGATGAAGCCGCAGCTGGCGAGCGCGACAAGGGGGAAGGTCCGCAACCCGGCGCTACGCGCCACTTTCTCTCTGTCCCAGCCGATGGGAAAGGCGAGCAGATAGGCGCTCACCAGGGCGGCGGCGTGTGACAGAATCAGAGAGGGATCGATCGTCGGTAACATGCCGCACCCCGTTACACAGTTCAGTTCCTAATCATCATTCGACTGAAGGGATTCGAGACGCCCCTTCACCCTCCAGATCAAGCCACCCGGCGCCAGTTCGGTCTCGGAGGTTCCTGATATCGCCGTCGGCATCAATTGAGTGAGCACCTTCGAGCCGAAGCCCGGACTGTCGCTCGCCTGTGGCGCCGGTCCGTTCATTTCCTGCCAGGTCAAGATAAAATTGTTCTGCTCCACACCATCGCGGACCTCCCAGCGGACACGCACGCGCCCGGTGGGCACGGAAAAGGCGCCGTGCTTGACCGCATTGGTGCACAATTCGTGGAAGGCCATCCCGAAATACTGCGCCGCCATTGCGGACAAGGCGACGGGCGGACCTTCCGCAGCGAGGCGATCAGACAGCCCGAAGGCCTCGACATGGGCGAGGAGAAGGTCTTTGAGATCGGCAGATTCCCATTCCCCATGCACCAGGAGGTCATGCGAGCGCGCCAGCGCCGCGATGCGAGACTGGATGAGGCTTTCAAACTCCTGCGGCGTGCGGGCCTGCTTGTTCGTCTCGCGCACCATGGCGAGGATCACTGCATACTGGTTCTTTACCCGGTGGGCGAGCTCGCGCATCAGCCCCTTGATGCGCCGTTCATAGCCTTTGCGCGACGAGATATCCTGCGTGATGCCGATGAAATGCTGGCGCTCACCCTTGACCGCGGCACGATAATTCTCAAGCCAGACCATGCGGCCATCGGGCCGCGTCAGCCGGTACTCCTCTTTCTGCGTCGGCGGCTCGCCCTGGCTCATCCGGCTCCTGGCCTCGAACATGCGCGCACGGTCCTCGGGATGGACCATGGCCAGAAACTTTTCGGTCGAGGGTGGGTCCTTGGTCGGATCGAGCCCGACCATGTGATAGAAGTTCTCGTCCCAGCGCAGGCGGCCGTCCGGATGAAGTTCCCAGGTCGCGAGGCTTGCCGCCTTGAGGGCGAGCGCCAGCCGGTTGCGCTCGAATTCAAGCCGTTGGATAGCGCGGTCGAGCAGATCGACGATGAAGACGATGAGCGCGCACACGCAGGCGAAGCCGAAGATCGTCAGATAACCCCAGTTGCCCGGAAAGCCGTCCGTCTGCGAGAAATAATAAGCGCCGAGGATGGTCGAAGCCGTCCACGCCAGGATGCCGGGATACCGGCCACCGATGAAAGCGCTGAGCAGGACCACCGGATAGAGCGGCAGGAAAGCGGGCAAGTCGGGAAATATGCCTTTCAGCACGACAACCGATGCGACGAGCCCGACGCTGACGATGATGCCCAAGCCGGGATGGCGCCGAAGCATCGGCAACCGCTTATCGATCCACACGAAGCTCCCCTGAGTTTATTGGCGCCATCTTATTGATCTTCATTGGTAGGGCAGTAGCACCCGCCCCGGCGCGGATGACCAACTCGTATCAGAGAAATTCCAGCGGAGAAGGTCAATTCTCCTCGCCTGTTTCAACAATGCCGAAGTCTGCGGACTTTTGTCCGATGGAAGCGATTTCGAAGCCTTCGGCGGCAAGACCGCGCCGGATGATTTCCCGCACCGCCGATGCTCTGCTCGGCATACGCCTCTTGAATCGCCAGTCTTCGAGCGCCGCGACTTCGGTGGCGTCGAGCATGATCTGCAGGCGGATCGAACGGTGTCTTGCCTTCACTTTCATGCACCTCTTACTCATTTGTCGCCTAGAGCCTCAATAACTCACAACACCGCAAGATAGTTCCATGCGGAGGAGGCCGCGAAGCCTCCTTTGCGGCATTGCTTGTCGGTGCCGAAGCTGTAGCCTGACCACCGACATGAAAGGCAGCTCCCATGAACATTTCCACACGGCTGAGGGACGCCATCCGTACAATTCTGGACGACGTCAAAAACAACCACGGCATATTGGACGTATATAAAGCCGCGCAGACTCTTCAGCGCGATCACCCCGACGAGAAGGTCGCCCTTGAGGACATAGTGGCGGCCATCATGGCCGGCAGAGGTTGTGTTCGCGCGATCGAGTTCAACCCGCAGACGCCGTAGATCGTTGGCACGCGCGCCCCTGGTTCCAAGGAGCCCGTTGGCCGGCGAACTCAATTCGATATGTCCACCCGCGCCGCCGCGAAGTTCTGCCGCTCCAGGTCGGTTCTGGAGATGGAGACGACGAGGTCGCTGACATCTCCGCAGGTGAAATGCGTGAGATTGTTCGTGGGAAATTGCAGCAGGACAACCGAGTCGGGCTTATTTTCGATGTAGGTTACACACCACCCTCTCGGCGTCCCGCCGATCTGAAGCGTACCTTGCTCGGCATCGAATGCCCATTCCGCTTCGAGGGCTTGCCGCACGGCCAGGCTCAACGAATCCGGATCGCTTGCGTAAAGTCGTTTAGCGGCTTCAGAGCGCAATATCCTGTATGTCGTGGACCAATATCGCGGCAATACCTGTCGGGCTTCCTTTTCATCAAGGAGCCGATAACTGGCCGTCCATTCATCCGGGTCAAACGCCGCTTCGCGGCGTCTTTGATGCCCCCTCTGCCTGACTCCTTCGAGTTGCGTGATAAGCATCTCGGCTTCCGTCCGTCTGCGCTGGTAGTCGGAGAGCTTCTGCTGCGCATCGGGGCCGCCATTCTCCAGACTGGTCAGTCGATCCACCGCCCATTGCCGGGAGCTGTCCGCCCTCGCCAAGGCCTTCTCCAACGTGTCGGGAGGAGGCGCCATGAGGGAGCGTTTGGTTCGGGGGACGATCGTCTCGGCATTGTCAGCCCAAAATGCATAATAGAGCTTCCGGATGTGGCGCACCCGACCGGCATAGGCGGCCCACTCCCGAGAGTACTTTTCGCGGTATGCCAGCCACGCGGCGACGTCAGACGCCCCTGGCCCATGTGGCGGGACCATTGGATCTTTGTTGAGGTCGCGTTCAACATTGCAAACCAGCTGCATCAGATCGGCATGCCTGCGCCCCTGCGCGCTGTCTGCTGAAAAGTGGGGCGTCTGCAAACGGCCCGCCAACGTGCCCTGACCGTTGGCCAAGGCTATATCCGCTTTCCTCACCACGGTCAGGAAGCTTTCGCCGCGCTGCAACGATACCTCGTCGTCCAGTTCCCGGAGGCGAAAGATCAATCCGGCGTGGGATAGCCAGCTCTGCAATGAGAATGGCTGCGGGGTTTCCGACGCCTTGAGCGCATCAGACAATCGATCCGCCGTTTCGATCATCTCCTTCAGCGCGGCCATCATGTCCGGGTGCGGCGGTTTCAGGCTCGCATTCTGCTGTCGAGCCAGATCGTCCAGATGTGCGGTCGACTTTTTTGATTGCGACAGCGCTTCTTCCAAAAGTAGGTCGAATGTCTCCCAGCTGACAGGTCGGTGTCCGGTCGCGGCCACTGAGAAAGTGTCATCGGCGTGCGGGCGTCGCCGGAGTCTGTCCGGCACGCCGCTCCTGCCGTCAGCCGGATACACGAAATCGAGCCCCCACCTCGGCGGCGCGCCCAGCAGCGCATCATATTTTCCATCGACCCAGTGCAGGCCGGTGGCGCTCTTGCGCCATGCGTCCTCATTCCGGCGTTCCGGGCCGAGCTGCGCCGCGTAGATCACCTTGGCGTCGATCTGTCCGGAAGAAGCCATAAAGAAAGCGAGCCATCCCGTTCTGGGCCCGAGGCCGCCCCACAATGCGGACGGCAAGGATGCACAGTTGATCTGACAAAGGAACTGATACGGTTGCCCGCCCCTGCTGGGCCAGTGGAAGGGAGCCGGCAGCGCCGGGTTCCCGCCGACCCACCCGATCTCAGTCGTTATCGGGCGAGCAGGAACTACGGCGCGCAGCCAGACTTCGTTATCATAGTGGCTGGCGGCGTTGTCGGGTGCCTTGGCCAGCATCTCGATGTTGTGGTTCAGAAATCTCGCAAGAAGATTCTTCATCGGCTGTGCCATGAGGAGTGGCAAAGGACTTCGCAGGCAGACTCGCCACAGCCCATATGGGACCAAGCTGAAGAAAGATTTAGGCGGCATGATCTACGAACCGTTACCGAGACGCTTTTGTCGCGCGCCGGATCCATTGACCGATTGCCAATGGGATTTGGACCGCGATCTTAACGGTCTTTGCAGCGGAGGCCTGTAGTGTTGCGAATGTTGCTTTGCTCGCACAGGCCCGGGTGTTGAAATACTGGAAAGGTTGGGGGAGAATCAACTACATGTTTGGAAAGCGCACAAGCCGACCATTGCCTGCCTTCACGATTCCAGTTTCCAAAGACGGCGTCATTGATGGCCCTGATGCTTCTGCCGATCTCATTTCGACCGTCGTAAATTTCGTCAACCATCTCCTTACCAACGGCTTCTATCGTCTGAAAGAACTGCCGCCTCATCTTGTTCAATTGTATCACGCAGAATTCTATGTCGCTCAGATCGACAATGGTGGCCATAGCCAATTCGTTCATAACTGCGGGGCACAGGCTCAGTTCATTTTCGCGAATGCGGAAGCCGGACTGGCAGCCATGGGAGCTGCGGGTCAAGCAAGCCTGATGCGGGAACTGGCCGCCTGGACGGCCGCCAATCCCGATAGTGCAGCCGCACAAACTGGCTTCAAAGGAGGCAGGGATCCCGCCCTCGACAAGTTGGACGAGGCGTTCAGCCGGGAACAGGCGAAAAATCCCGTGGCACTTCGTGCCGCTGCCTGGATCAGAAGCTGGCAAGAAATCCGTTTCATCGAGCCGGCCGACCTTAGCTCGGCATGGGACCGATGCGCACGGGCAAACCCAAACCGTTCACATCGCGTGTCAAAGGCTCGCGTCGAAGCGTTCCGGGAAACTCTGTCTGATAGTGTTCACCTGGGCATCGGAATGGCGGCCGATGCGGCAGACGAAGTTATTTTCGAGGGCAGGAATGCGGAGGCGATCGATGCCGAAGGGCGCCATGTGGAAGCTTGGATTGTTCGGACAAGCTATGGATTGCGGGGAGCAATTTGTGACAGCAACGGGGTTCGGCTCTACGCGCTACAACTTGCCGGCAAGGAAGTGACTTGGGGGGCAGTTTCCCTCATAGGGTCGGCCGGGAAACCGGATATCGATCGAATGCTCTCCTTTGTCAAAGGCGAGCCCCTTGCCGCGGCGGCCGATCTTTTGCTCAGCCGTGCCCGGCCCGACTTGACCGATTTCACGATCCAGCCCTGTGAAATGGTCCGCGATATTCCCAACCCGATATTCAAGATCGTTGTTGGCGACGAGATATTCATGTTGTCCAAGAAAAATGAGAGGTTCTTTCTGGTGGGACAAAAGCCTGGGGAGCGTTACGATGCCATTTCTGTGGCGGAGATCGTTGCTCATGAGCAAAGTCTGCGCGACGATTGAGCAACCGATGGAGCGCACTTTGAGAGGATAAGCGCATTGAACCTGGCGGCGCGCGCCGCAATGCGAGCGGAAATGGCAGGACAATCATGATAGCCGGACCGAATGACCATCCGCCGCTCACCGACTGGCGCGCCGTCGCTGTCGTCGTCGCGGCGGGCGTGGTCGCGGCCCTTCAGGTCGGCAAGGGAATCATCGCGCTGCCGGCGTTGCGCCTCGATTTCTCGCTTGGGCTGGCGGCGGCGGGCTGGGTGATTTCGATCTTCGCGTTTCTCGGCGTGTTTCTCGGCATCCCTGCCGGCATGTTGGTGAACCGTTTCGGCGACCGCTACACCTGTCTTCTGGGCCTTGTCGTGCTCGCCATCGGCAGCCTGATGAGCGCCTTTGCCGGAAGCTACGGCTTTCTGCTTGCCGGCCGCACCATCGAAGGCATCGGCTTCCTGCTGACGACGGTTGCCGCTCCGGCCCTGCTGCGGCGCATCGTCGAGGACAGCGACCGCGATTTCGCCTTCGGCCTGTGGAGCACCTATATGCCCGCCGGCATGGCCATCGCCCTCATCTGCGGCGCGGGCCTCGCCGGCTGGCGCGGCTTCTGGCTCGTCAATGCCGGGCTGATCCTGCTCATGCTCACGGCCGCGACGCTGATCATACCGCGCGACCAGGACAAGGCCGGCGAGCCTTGGGCGAAACTGGCGCGCGATGCCTGGACGACCTATACCGCCGCGGGGCCGATGCTCGTCGCCCTGGTCTTCAGCCTCTACAGCCTACTCTATTTCGCCCTGGCGAGCTTCCTGCCGATCCTGCTTGGCGAGCGTATGCAGGTCTCGCCAGCCTGGGCCGGGCTTCTGAGCGCGCTTGTGATAGCGGTCAATATTCTCGGCAATCTCGCGGCAGGGGCCCTGCTCGGGCGCAATCTGGTGGCGCGCTGGACGTTGATGGCCATCGCCCCTCTCATCATGGGGCTTACCGGCATCGCCATCTTTCTCGTGCCGTTGCCGGCTTCGGTCATATTCCTGCTCTGCGTGATTTTCTCCGGCGTGGGCGGCTTGCTGCCCGCGACGGCGATGACGACGGCGCCGCTTCTCGCGCCCGAGCCGCGCCTCACCCCCATGTCGCTCGGCCTCATCGTGCAGGGCAGCAATCTGGGCCAGGTGGTGGGACCGGTGACGGTGGGTGCTGCCGTCGATTGGGCGGGCTGGCCCGCCGCGGCATGGCCGGTGGCGACCGCGGCCCTCCTCGCTCTGCTGTTGACCTTGTGGCTGCGCGCGTTCCCTCCGATGCGGCGCTCTATCTGAGCCCAGCTGCAAAATTGCGGTTGAAACGCGCATAGCCTCGCTCGGTCTCCTTGAGATGCGCCTCGGCGATCTCATGGAACGCCGGCAATTGGTGGAAGGGCACGATCGGATAGGCGTGATGCTCAGCGTGATAAGGCATGTTCCAGGCGAGGAAGCGCATGAAGCGCGTCGTATAGGTGGTGCGTGTATTGGCGAGCATATTGGCGACATGCGGGCAGCGCGCATGCTCGGCGAGGAGAAAGGCGCGCAGGAAGGGTTGGCCGAGCAGGACCGGCACGATCCATAGCCACAGCAGTGTCGCATCGCGCCAGTAGAGCGACGTGGCGAGGCATAGGCCATAGAGAGAGAGCGTGACACGCGCCTCACGCACGACCTGGGACTTCGCCTTCTCCGGCACGAAATCTTCCCTCCCGCGGCCGAGCGCGTTGACGCAAAGCGACTTCGCCAGCGAGATCCACACCGGCACGCCGGAGAGATATTTCACATACTGCCAGATCGTCTCGGGCTTCGGCGCCATCAACTCGGGATCGAGCTTGTCGTCATGGGTGTGGCGGTGATGGGCGAAATGGAAGTAGCGGAACCAGGTCGCCGGCACGAGCACGATGAAGCCCGCCACATGAGCGACCGCCTGGTTGAGCCACGCCGATTTGAAGGCGGTCCCGTGTACACTCTCATGCAACGCGGTGAAGAGGAAAATGAGCGCGATGCCAAGCGGCAGAAGAAATAGGGGCCAATAGGAAACGCGAAAAGCGATCGGCAGCGCGAGGACGAAGATGAGCGCCAGATGCAGGGCAAGCTGGAGAAGGCCTTTGCCATCCGACAAGCCGGTCAGCTCACAACGCTGCTCCGCCGTGAGCCCGGCGAGAAGCGCGCGATGGTCGACCTCGGACATGGCCTAAGTTTAGGCCCGTACCCGGATCGCCTCAAGCTCACAGCACCTGATAGCCGTATTCTTCCGCCTGCTCCGTCAGCCACTCCCAGAAATTCTCCGCAAAACCGCGGAACACCGAGAGCTCGAACGTGCCAGCGTCCGTCTGGACCAGATGGACGCCGATATGCGCCATCTGCGTCATAGCCGACTTGCCCGGCCCGAAGGCGGAGGGATGCAGGTCGACCGGCGTGCCCTTGGCGAGGAGCGCGCGGGCTTTGGGTCCAAAGACGCGGATGATCACGCGGCCATGGCTCTGCTCCGAAGAGGAGGCGAGGCCTTCGAGACGCGCCTTGAGGTCGCGATAAAGCTCTCCCTCCCCTTTGTCTTCGGCGACGGCGAAATACTGATCGGCCCCGCACCAATGGAGGGCGAGGCCGTTCTTGCCCGTGCTTTCGCCGACAGCGGGTAGCGAAATCCCATAGGCGGCTGAGAGCGCCTGGCCGAGCGCTTCCGTCTTGTCCTTGCGGGCGATGACGGTGACGATCGACATCGGATGGCGCACCGAGAGCGTGACGCCGGGGGCGCCCTTGTCGGCGCCGAAGCGGCCCTGGACCGCGACATCGGCGAGGACCGAGACGCGCTTGATGGCAATGGCGGCGTTAAGCATGGAGCTTCTTGTTCTCCTTGTCGTAGTGCATCGGATCACAGATCTCGGCATACATGTGGATGTTGCGTATCCCGTCGAAGACCTTGACGATCTCGCCATGGCGCTGGCGGCCGTTCTGGCACAGCGCCAGTCCGAGCCAGTAGCCGAGGGTGGGCGAATAGGCGACGGATGTGATGTAACCCTGGCTGCCGGCGAGCGACGGCTGATCGTCCCTCTTCAGGAGATGCGAGCCGGAGCGAATGCGGTCGGCCTTGTCGACCGGCCGGATGCCGACGACCACTTGCCGGTCCTTCGCCACCATGCCCTCGCGTCCCGCCATCATGCGGCCGATATAGTCCTTCTTGGTCGACATCATGCGGCCGAGGCCGAGATCATCCGCCGTCGTCGTGCCGTTGAGCTCGCCGCCCGCCACATGGCCCTTTTCGATGCGCATGACCGACAAAGCCTCGACGCCATAGGGCGTGATGCCGAATTCCTCGCCCGCCTGCATGATCGCGCGGGCCACAAGGTTCCCATAATCAGCAGGCACCGACAGCTCATAGGCATGCTCGCCCGAGAACGAGATGCGGAACAGCCTGGCGGTGATGCCGCCCAGGATGCGGATCTCCTTCGCCGCGAGATAGGGAAAGGTGGTGTCGTCGAGCGTCACGTCGTCGACGATCTTCTGCAAGGTGGGCCGCGCCTTGGGGCCGGCGACCGCCATCTGCGCCCATTGCTCGGACACCGACACATATTGCACATCGAGCTCGGGCCACAGCGCCTGGTGGCAGAACTCCATATGAGTCATGATCTTGGCCGCGTTCGCCGTGGTCGTGGTCATGAAGAAATGGTCGGCCGCGAGCCTGGACGTCGTGCCGTCATCCATGACGACGCCGTCCTCGCGCAGCATGAGGCCGTAGCGTGCCTTGCCGACTTCGAGCTGGGCGAAGCCGTTGCAATAAAGCCGGTTGAGGAATTCCGCCGCATCGGGGCCCTGCACGTCGATCTTGCCGAGCGTCGAGACATCGCAGATGCCGACTTTCTCACGTGCCGCCTTGACCTCGCGGATGACCGGATCGAGCCAGCCACTTTCATGGGGCAGCGGGAACCAGCTCGAACGCAGCCACAGGCCGGTCTCGACGAAGACGGCGCCCTGCTCTTCCGCCCAGTCATGCAGCGGCGTCTTGCGCGTCGGCATGAAGTGATGACCTTTGAACGGTCCGGCGAAAGCGGCGAAGGGCACCGGCGTGTAGAAGGGCCGGAAGGTCGTCGTGCCGATCTCGGCGATGCTCTTGCCCGCCGCTTCGGCGAGAATGGCGATGGCGTTCACATTGCCGAGCTTGCCCTGGTCCGTCGCCATGCCGGCGGTCGTGTAGCGCTTGGCCAGCTCGATCGAGCTGTAGCCTTCGCGCGCGGCGAGCGGCAGGTCCTTCGGCGTCACGTCGTTCTGGTAGTCGACGAAGGCCTTGCCATGGCTTTCCTTCACCCACCACAGCGGCTGGATGGAATAGGCCTCGTCACGGCATGTGGGTATATCCGTTTTCGCCGTGAAGCCGAGATCGCTCACCGCCTTGGCGGCCTTCTCCGCGCCCTCGCGCAGGACTTCGGAGAGCAGCATGGCGCCATTGGCGGAGCCCGCGGCGGCGAGTTGGGCATCGCCATTGGGCGGCAGGAAGGCTTGCAGCCTGTCGTTCCATCGGGGCTTCGCTCCCTTGTGGCAGAGCAGATTGACCACCGGACTCCAGCCGCCCGACATCGCCACCGTGTCGCAGGCGATATGGGTGTGATCGGAAAGCTCGACGCCGGAGACGATCTTGCCGGTTTCGGCATCCGTGACGGTGCGGCCTTTGAGCACCGGAATGCCGGCGGCGTCGGCGGCGGAATCTTTCCGCGAATCGACGATCACCTCGACATGCACGCCCTTGGCCTTGAGATCGCGCGCGGTGCGATAGCCCGAATCGTTGTTGGTGAAGACGACGACAGAACTGCCCGACGCGGTCGCATAGCGGTTGGCGAAGCCGCGCATGGCGGAGGCGAGCATCACGCCCGGCACGTCATTGCCGCCGAAGACGATCGGCCGTTCCTCGGCACCCGCCGCCAGCACGCAGCGCTTGGCCATGATCTTCCAGTAGCGCTGCCGCGGCTCATAGGGCGACGGCGTCAGCACATGGTCGTTCACGCGCTCGAGCGCGCCGAAGACATTGCCGTCATAGGCGCCGAAAGCGGTGGTGCGTGGCATGAGGGTGACATTGGCAAGGCCGCCAAGCTCGGCGATGGCACCCTGTGCCCAATTGAAGCCGCTCTGGCCGCCGATCTCCTCATTTTCATGGAGGAGCGAACCGCCGAGGCGCGAGCCTTCATCGAGCAGGATCACACGGGCACCGGCGCGTGCCGCGGTGAGCGCCGCCGACAGGCCGGCGGGCCCTGCTCCGATGACCAGCAGATCGCAATGGCCGTAGGACTTCTCGTATTTGTCGGGATCGGCTTCATGCGTGGCCGCACCTAAGCCCGCGGCGCGCCGGATCAAGGGCTCGTAGATCTTCTCCCAGAAGCTCTTCGGCCACATGAAGGTCTTGTAGTAGAAGCCGGCGACGAAGACCGAAGCGGCGAGCGAATTGATGGCGCCGATGTCGAAATTGAGCGACGGCCAGCGATTCTGGCTGCGGGCGCTAAGCCCGTCATAGAGCTCGATCACCGTGGCGCGCGTATTGGCTTCCTTGCGCGCGCCGTCGCGCAATTCGACCAGCGCATTGGGCTCGGCAGCACCGCCTGCGATCACGCCGCGCGGGCGGTGATATTTGAACGAGCGCCCCATGAGGTGGACGCCATTGGCGATGAGGGCGGAAGCCAGCGTATCGCCCTGATGCCCGCTGAAGCTTTTGCCGTCGAAGGTGAAGTTGAGCGTCGTGCCGCGGTCGATGAGACCGCCTTTGGCGAGACGGAAGCCGGCCATCAGGATTTGCCCTTCTTGTTTTGCGTCTGCGCAAAGTCCCGCGCCGTCACGGTGGCGAAGACCTCATGGGTCTGCGTGTCGCGCTCGACCACCAGCCAGGATCGGCAGCCACCGCCATGATGCCAGTATTCCTTGAACCGGCCCTTCGGATTGTCGCGCAGATACACATAGTCGAACCACTGATCCATCGTCGCGGGATCATTGGAAGTGGGCCGCTTGACCGACGCATCGCCGAGCTGGGTGAACTCTTCCGAGGGACGCGGGCCGCAATGGGGACATTTGATCAGCATGGATGAGCGTTCCCGATCTTCTTCATAGCTGCCTGTTTTCCCCTTCTCCCGCTTGCGGGAGAAGGTGCCCGAAGGGCGGATGAGGGTGTTGGCGCAACCATGCCGGCGTAAGACGCAGAGATCCGCTCTGGCGATGTTGCGGAAGCAAGAAATTCGTTCGTCAATATTTGAGCCACACCCTCACCCGGCCTTCGGCCACCCTCTCCCGCAGAGCGGGAGAGGGGAAGTCCTGGTTGCGGGTCGTGCATAGGAACAAGGAGCAGATCCATCACTTGCCTCAATGCAGATTCGGCGTGGCGCCGACGCCCTTTTCGTCGATCATGTAGCCGCGCCGGAAGCGGTCGAGCCGGTAGGGCGCGTTGAGCGCATGCGCCTCGTTCTTCGCGATCGTATGCGCGAAGCACCAGCCCGATGCCGGCGTGGCTTTGAAGCCGCCATAACACCAGCCGCAATTGAGATAGAGCCCGTCAATGTCGGTCTTGTCGATGATCGGCGAACCGTCCATCGACATATCCATGATGCCACCCCAGGATCTGAGCACGCGGATGCGCGCGATCCCGGGCATCATCGCCACACCGGCCTCGATCACATGCTCGACGGTCGGCAGATTGCCGCGTCTCGCATAGGAGTTGTAGCCGTCAAGATCGCCGCCGAAGACAAGCCCGCCCTTGTCCGACTGCGAGACATAGAAATGGCCCACCCCATAGGTGATGACCGTGTCGAGATAGGGCTTGATGCCTTCCGACACGAATGCCTGCAGCACATGGCTTTCGATCGGCAGTTTCATGCCGGCCATTTGGGCGACCTCGGTCGTGTTGCCGGCCGCCGCGAGGCCGAGCTTCTTGCAGCCGATATAGCCCTTGTTGGTCTCGACCCCCTTGACCTTGCCGTTCTCGATACGGATGCCGGTCACTTCGCAATTCTGGATGATATCGACGCCGCGCGAGTCGGCGCCGCGGGCATAGCCCCAGGCCACCGCGTCATGGCGCACCGTGCCGCCGCGCCGCTGCAGCAGTCCGCCCATGATCGGGAAGCGCGCATTGTCGAAGCTCAGGAACGGCGCCATCTCGCGCACCGCCTCGCGGTCGAGGAGCTCCGAATCGACGCCGTCGAGCCGCATCGCGTTGCCGCGCCTTGCATAGGCGTCGCGCTGCGGGTCGGAATGGAAGAGATTGAGGACGCCGCGCTGCGATACCATCGCGTTGAAGTTGAAGTCCTGTTCCAGGCCTTCCCACAGCTTCAGCGACCATTCGTAGAAGGGGTTGTTGCCGATGAGAAGATAGTTGGAGCGGATGATGGTGGTGTTGCGCCCGATATTGCCGGAGCCGAGCCAGCCCTTTTCCAGCACCGCCACATTGGTGATGCCGTGCTCCTTGGCGAGGTAATAAGCGGTCGAAAGACCATGACCGCCGCCGCCGACGATGATGACGTCAT
Organism: Nordella sp. HKS 07; assembly: GCF_011046735.1. Classification (NCBI taxonomy): domain Bacteria; kingdom Pseudomonadati; phylum Pseudomonadota; class Alphaproteobacteria; order Hyphomicrobiales; genus Nordella; species Nordella sp. HKS 07. Next base: position 1,501,291 of record NZ_CP049258.1, read on the forward strand.
ATTCCTTCTTCGGCTGCGGCTCGCGCCAGGCGGGCGCCCAGTTCTTGTGGCCGGAGAGGGATTGCTTGAGAAGCGAGAAGACGGAATAGCGCACGAGCACAAAACCCCTGTTGAGTGGCCGGCAGTGTGACAGAGGACGGAATGCTGTCTTGTCTCATAGAGACAGTTTCCGATAGAATTGAGACATGGAATCCCGGAGCGAAGTATCGCCTCAGACCATCGGCTTCCTGGTTGTACCGGGACTGGCGCTGATGTCCTATGCCTCGGCGATCGAGCCTTTGCGCGCCGCCAATCTTTTCGCCGGACGCGAGCTCTACCGTTGGATCCATATCACGCACAAAGAGCCGGTCGTCCCGGCCTCCTGCGGCGCCACTTTGCCCTGCACCGCCAAAGTCGGCGACGATCTCGATCTCGATCTCTTACTGGTTTGCGCCGGCGGCAACCCGGCGCAATTCACACATCGCCCGACGCTTGCCTGGCTCAGGCGCCTGGCGCAGCGCGGCCTGCGCATCGGCGGCGTCTCCGGCGGCCCCTTCATCCTGGCGCGGGCCGGCATCATGGGCGGCCATCGCATGACCATTCATTGGGAGCACGCCCAGGCCTTCGCCGAGGAATTTCCCGATCTGCTCCTGACCAGGGCGCGTTATGTGATCGACCGCAACCGGGTCACTTGCGCCGGCGGCGTGGCGCCCCTCGACATGATGCATGCGCTCATCGCCGAGCGGCATGGCGCGGCGCTGGCGACACGGACCAGCGACTGGTTTCTGCATACGGAGATCCGTCCGGGCGGCGGGCCGCAGCGCGCCTCGATCGGCGAGCGTTACGGCATCCACCGCCGCGACCTGATTGCCGCCCTCGAGCTGATGCAGGATCATCTGAGCGAGCCTTTGGGCCGCGGGGCGGTGGCCAGGCGCATCGGGCTTTCGACGCGCCAGCTCGACCGCCTCTTCGCGCGGCATCTGGGCAAGAGCTTCACCGATCACTATCGCAGCCAAAGACTCGAGGCGGCGGGCGAGCTCTTGCGCCATTCGGCGCTCACCATCACCGAGATCGCCATCGCCTGCGGCTTCGCCAATGCGAGCCATTTCTCGACCTGCTACAAGGCCGAGACCGGCATGTCGCCGAGAGCGGAGCGCAAATGACATCCCTTCTGACGGAAATTGCTTCGGACCTCGCTTTTCCCGAAGGCCCGGTCATGCTGCCGGAAGGCGGCATCGCCGTGGTCGAAATCGCCAGAGGTTGCGTGACGCGCATCGACCCGAAAGGCCGCAAGTCCATTCTCGCGACACCGGGAGGCGGGCCGAATGGCGCCGCCTTCGGACCGGACGGCCATCTTTATGTCTGCAACAATGGCGGCTTCGCCTGGAAGACGGTGGAGGGCAGGCTGGTCCCCGCCGGTCAGCCGGATGATTATAGCGGCGGCAGGATCGAGCGCATTCATATCGATACCGGCAAGGTGGAGGTGCTTTACACCAGCTGCAACGGCCATCCCCTGAAGGGTCCGAACGACCTCGTCTTCGACCGTCACGGCGGCTTTTACTTCACCGATCATGGCAAGAGGCGCGCCCGCGACGTGGATCTGGGCGGGCTCTATTACGCGAAGTGCGACGGCAGCCTGATCCGCGAGCTCGTGCAGCCGATGATCATGCCGAACGGTGTCGGCCTGTCGCCCGATGACCGCAGCGTCTATGTCGCCGAAACACGGACGGGACATCTGTGGGCCTTTGACATCGTATCGCCGGGCGTCATCCGCAAGGAGCCGCCCCATGAGAATGGCGGCCGCCATCTGGCGGGCCCATCAGGCTATACGTCTTTCGATTCGCTCGCCGTGGAGCAGGACGGCAATATCTGTATCGCCTCGCTGATCCTGGGTGGTATCAATGTGATCGCGGCGGATGGCGTCTTTGTCGAGTTCGTCGCCATGCCCGATCCTTACTGCACCAATATCTGCTTCGGCGGGCCGGACCTGAAGACGGCCTACATCACCTTGTCGAGCACCGGCCGGCTGGTCAGCACGCCATGGCCGCGCCCGGGCCATCGCCTGAATTTCGATCCATGTAGAGCCTGACGACCCAATCCCCGCTCGTCATGGCCAGATGGCCGACTTTAACCCGGCCATGGAGGCGGCCATCCAGCTTACCCATCGAACGACTAAGGGCCGTTGAAACTGGATGGCCGGGTCAAGCCCGGCCATGACGAGTCGGGGGAATGGATGTGGCCGGGTTTGACCCGACCATTCTGTTTTTACGTCGCCACACGTCTCTCAGTTCGCCATCGCCGGGCTTGACCCGGCCATTCTGTTTTTACGTCGTCACGCGCCTCCCAGTTCGTCATGGCCGGGCTTGACCCGGCCATCCAGTCGTGCCGAACAGGCGCAATGAAGCTTGATCTCATTAAGAAGATGAACCCCGAATGGGAATATCTCTATCTGGGCTTCTGAGCAGCGGACAAACTGGATGGCCGGGTTAAGCCCGGCCATGACGAAAGGTGGAGGCTAGCAATCCAGTGTCGTGTCGCGCTCCCACTGGGTGAGATGGCGGCAATACTGGTTCCACTCGTTGGTCTTGAGCTTGACATAGGCCGACGACAATTCGGCGCCCAAGGCCTCCTGGATGTACTTGTCCTTCTCGAAATTGCGGATCGCGTCGAGTAGGTTGAGCGGCAGCTTCTTGGCGCCCTTCACCGTATGGCCGTTCGCATACATGTCGATGTCGAGCCGCTTGCCGGGATCCATCTTCTCGTCGACGCCGTGCAGGCCCGCCGCCAGGATCACCGCCATCATCAGATAGGGATTGGCGGCATTGTCGGGCAGCCGCAATTCGACGCGGCCTTCGTCCGGCACGCGCACCATGTGGGTGCGGTTGTTGCCGCCGAAGGTCACCGTGTTGGGCGACCAGGTGGCACCGGACGTGGTGCGCGGCGCATTGATGCGCTTGTAGCTGTTCACCGTCGGATTGGTGATGGCGGCGAAGCTCTCGGCGTGATGCATGAGCCCGCCGAGGAAGTTATAGCACAAGGGCGACAGACCCAGTTCGCCCTTCTTGTCGTGGAAGAGATTGGTCTTGCGCGCATTGTCCCACACCGAGATATGCACATGGCAGCCATTGCCGGTGAGGTTGACGAAGGGCTTGGGCATGAAGGTCGCTCGGAGCCCATGCTTCTCGGCGATCGACTTGACCATGAACTTGAAGAAGGAGAGCTGGTCCGCCGTCGTCAGCGCGTCGTTGAAGTTCCAGTTGATCTCGAACTGGCCGTTGGCGTCCTCATGATCGTTCTGATACGGACCCCAGCCGAGATTGATCATCGTCGTGCAGATCTCGGAGATGACGTCGAAACGGCGCATCACCGCCGACTGGTCGTAGCAGGGCTTCTCCTGCGTGTCGCGCGGATCGGAGACGGAGGAGCCGTCGGCATTGATGAGATGGAACTCGGGCTCGACGCCCGCCATCAGCTTCATGTTCCGCTTGGCCGACTTCTCGAGCAGGTTCTTGAGCACGATGCGCGGCGCCTGGCCGACGGGCTTGCCTTCCATCCACGGATCGCCCGCGACCCAGGCCACTTCCGGCTTCCACGGCAGCTGGATCACCGAATCCGCATCCGGCATGACGAAGATATCCGGATGCGCCGGCGTCATGTCGAGCCAGGTGGCGAAGCCCGCGAAGCCCGCGCCCGATTTCTGCATGCTGGCCACCGCCTCGGCGGGCACGAGCTTGGCGCGCTGCGTACCGAACAGATCGGTGAAATTGAAGAGGAAGAATTTTACTTTTTTGTCTTTTGCATATTTAGCCAGATCTCCGGCCATAAAGGTCTCCTGTTTCCAACCCTAGTTAAACACCCTGCGGTTCGCAGATGATTTCTGTTTTTACGGAATTGGCGATGAAGCATTCCTCATGCGCCAGATGATGCAGATGATCGAGCTCAGGCCGCGTCGGCTCCTTGCCCGTGAAGGTGACGAGCGGCTTCAGGGTGCAGCGTGTGATGGCGAACCGCCCCTCACCGTTCTTCGCCATGAGGCCTTCGGCATTGTCCTCATAACGCTGAACGGAGAATCCGCCCTTGGCGGCGTAATAGAGAAAAGTCAGCATGTGGCAGCTCGATATCGCCGCCACCATTGCCTCCTCCGGATCGATGCCGGCCGGATCGGAGAACGGCACGCGTACGACGTTCGGCGAGGATGAGGCGAGCACCGTCTGACCGCCGTCGAAGGACCAGTGATGGGCGCGCGAATACTGATTCTTGGTGAAGTCGCCGGTATTGCTTTCCCAGAGGATGCGGGCGGTGTGGAGATGAGCCATTCTGCTACCTCGTTGCCATGACGATTGCCGCGCTGCCCATGGCAAGCGCGCTGCATTTGTTGGCGGCCCGCATCGCCCTTGCCGAGCGGATGAACTTTCGCGCCCGGCCGGCGAGCACGATATAGCCGATGTCGATCGCCGCCAGAACAACGAACATGGTCGCCGTCAGCTCGCCCCAGCCGATCAGCGAGATATTGTTGAGATCGATGATGGTCGGCAGCAGCGCCAGATAAAAGACCATGATCTTCGGATTGCCGAGCGTGATGGCGAGCCCGGTGAGGAACAGCCGGAAGGATGAATCCGCTTGCGGCAGCTCGTCTTCCGTGACCGCGACCGGCGCCGTCCACATTTTGTAGGCGAGATAGACGAGATAGGCGAGGCCCAGATATTTGATGATGAGAAAGGCCCAGTAGAAGGTCTGCGCGAGCACCGATAGGCCGAAAACGGCAAGGGCGAGCCAAACGGCCTCGCCGATCCACATGGCGGCGGTGAAGGGAATGACGCCGCCATAGCCGCGTGAGATGACGCGGGCGACGAGAGCGGCGATGCTGGGGCCGGGCGACCCGGCGGCGAGAGCCAGCGCGCCGGCGAAGATCAAAAGGGCGGAAAGGTCCATGGCTGTGTCTCCTTACCCGCCCTCTATAGACCGGCAGGCCGCCATCCGGTGAGAGCCACTGGCAGGGCCAGGAGCCGGACCACTTGGGATGGCAACAGCCTTCCTCATCAATATCCGCTCTTCCCCGGAATCCAGCTGGTGCCGGCGAGCGGCACCTGCGCCATGGCGGCCGCCTCGACGGTTAGCGCCACCAGGTCTTCCGGCTCCAGATTATGGACGTGGTTCTTGCCGCAGGCACGCGCGATGGTCTGCGCCTCGAGCGTCATGACTTTCAGATAATTGGCGAGGCGGCGCCCCGCGAGTTGGGGATCGAGCCTTTTGGCGAGTTCGGGATCCTGCGTCGTGATGCCGGCGGGATCGCGTCCCTCGTGCCAGTCGTCATAGGCGCCGGCGGTGGTGCCCAGCTTCTGATATTCCTCCTCGAGATGCGGGTCGTTGTCGCCGAGCGCCACGAGCGCCGCGGTGCCGATCGATACGGCATCGGCGCCGAGTGCCAGGGCCTTCGCCACATCGGCGCCGTTGCGGATGCCGCCCGAGACGATGAGCTGCACCTTGCGATGCATGCCGAGATCCTGCAGCGCCTGTACCGCCGGGCGGATGCAGGCGAGCGTCGGCTGGCCGACATGCTCGATGAAGACTTCCTGGGTCGCGGCGGTACCACCCTGCATGCCGTCGACGACGACGACGTCGGCGCCCGACTTCACCGCGAGTGCTGTATCGTAATAGGGCCTGGCGCCGCCGACCTTGATATAGATCGGCTTCTCCCAGTTGGTGATCTCGCGAAGTTCATGCAGCTTGATCTCGAGATCGTCAGGCCCGGTCCAGTCGGGATGGCGGCAGGCCGAGCGCTGGTCGATGCCTTTCGGCAGACAGCGCATCTGCGCCACGCGGTCGGAGATCTTCTGGCCGAGCAGCATGCCGCCGCCGCCGGGCTTGGCGCCCTGGCCGACCACGACCTCGATCGCATCGGCCCGGCGCAGGTCATCCGGGTTCATGCCGTAGCGCGAGGGGAGATACTGGTAGACGAGTGTCTTCGAATGGCCGCGCTCTTCCGGCGTCATGCCGCCGTCGCCGGTCGTCGTCGACGTGCCGGCGAGGGTTGCGCCATTGCCGAGCGCTTCCTTGGCCTGCGCGGAGAGCGAGCCGAAGCTCATGCCGGCGATAGTGATGGGGATCTTGAGTTCGATCGGCTTCTTGGCGAAGCGGCTGCCGAGCACGACATTGGTGCCGCATTTCTCGCGATATCCTTCGAGCGGATAGCGCGAGATCGAGGCGCCGAGGAAGAGCAGATCGTCGAAATGCGGTAGCTTGCGCTTGGCGCCGGCGCCGCGGATGTCATAGATGCCGGTGGTGGCGGCGCGGCGGATTTCCGACAGCGTATAGTCGTCGAAGGTTGCCGATTTGCGGGGCGTGGTGCGCGGCGTATTGGGATCCATGATGGCCTCAGTATGCGTCGGCGTGATCGATGTTGAAATTGTAGAGCTTGCGCGCCGAACCGAAGCGGCGGAAGTCCTTCGGATTGGCCTTGATCTCGGCCTTATCGAGAAGGCGGGCGAGCTTGGCGAGATGATGGTCGGTCATCTTCTTCTCGATGCAGTCGGCGCCGAGATTGTCGACCTTGCCGCGCACATAGAGGCGCGCCTCATAAATGGAGTCGCCGAGCGCTTCGCCGGCGTCGCCGCACACCACGAGATGGCCGCGCTGCGCCATGAAGGCCGACATATGGCCGACCGAGCCGCCCACCACGATGTCGATACCCTTCATCGAAATGCCGCAACGCGATGCCGCATCGCCCTTGATGACGAGGAGACCGCCATTGCCGGTGGCGCCGGCCGACTGGCTGGCATTGCCGGCGACACGCACGATCCCCGACATCATGTTCTCGGCGACGCCGGGACCGACATGGCCATGGACGAGGATCTCGGCCTGTTTGTTCATGCCGCCGCAATAGAAGCCGGCATGGCCGCCGATCTCCACCGTGAGCGGCGCGTCGAGGCCGCAGGCGATGGCATGCTGGCCCATCGGATTCTTGATCAGCCAATGACGTTCATTGGTGTCCTTGGGAAGCGAATGGAGACGCGAGTTGACCCCGCGCACGCCTTCTTTTTCGAGATCGATTTCGATCATGATTCAGTGACCACCCCAGTTGTAGATCGTTTGCGGCTCGGGTTCCCAGATCTTCGCCTTGTCGGCGCCGGGCAGATGGGCGATGGCGCGGAATTCGGTCGCCATGGCCACCCAGTCGTCGGTCTCGGCGAGAACCGCATGCTTGCAGGCGATGGGATCGCGCACCACGGCGAAGCCGTCATGCGTGCCGACACAGAAAGTATAGAAGCCGTCGAGATCCTTGATACCGGCCTCGAGTGTCTCCTTGAGGGAAGCGCCCTGGCGCAGTTTCCAGGTCATATACGCGGCGGCGACCTCGGTGTCGTTCTCGGTCTGGAATTCGAGGCCCTCGCGCTTGAGATTGTCGCGCAGGCGATTGTGGTTCGACAGCGAGCCGTTATGGACGAGGCAGAGATCGGCGCCGGTGGCGAAGGGATGCGAACCCGCGGTCGTCACCGCACTCTCCGTCGCCATGCGGGTATGGCCGATGATGTGGCTGCCTTTCGCCTTGGTGAGATCGAACTTCTCGTAGACCTTCTCGGGCAGACCGGTCTCCTTGAAGATCTCGATCGCCTGGCCGGAGCCGACGATGCGCACTTGCGGGTGATGCGCTTTGAGCCACGTTGTCACCGCCTCTTCCTTGGCATTGGTGGTGACGATGGCGTGGTTGCCGATCTGCTCGACGCTCACTTGCTTCTTGGTATGCGCCTTGAGCCCCGCTGCCAGCTTCTTCCAGCCGAATTTCGCGTCGTCATGGGCGAGCGAGAATTTGGTGAAGCCCTTCTTGGCCGGGTTGCGGTAGATGGCGACGCCGGCCGAATCGGGGCCGCGGCTCGTCATTTCGATGAGCATGGGCTTGAACAGTTGGCCGAGCTTCGGCTGCAGTTTTGGGTTCTTCAAATAGAGGCCGACGATACCGCACATGGCACGGTCTCCCTTAAAGGTGGGGTTCCCCGATCATGTAACAGCGCCTCGGCAAACTTGCAACTGGAGGGAATATTTTTTTCCCCACAGGAATGAAGCCGGGTATCGGGCTGTAGCACGAAGCGTGCGGAATCCTATTCGTCGCGCCGGTAGCAGATCACCGAGAGATAGCGGATCGGCAGCTTGCGCAGTTCCTCCGGTCCGTGTGGCGCATCCGCATCGAAGAACAGGGCATCGCCCGGCAGCATGTCATAGGTCTTGTCGCCATGCCGGTAGACCACCTCGCCCTCGAGCATATAGAGGAATTCAACGCCGGCATGCTGGAAGGTCGGAAAGACATCCGACTGGGCGGTCAGTGTGATCATATAGGGCTCGACCATGACCGGCCCGTGCGGACTGTGGCCCAGGAGCTGATATTGATGACCCGCCCGGGTCCCTCGCCTCTCAATGGTAAGTCCTTGACCAGCCTTGACAAAAGTGGCGTCACGCAGCTCCTCGTAGCCGCGGAACAGGGCGGTGACCGGCACATGCAAAGCGCGCGACAAGGCCTGGAGGGAACTGAGCGACGGCGAGGTGGCGCCGTTTTCGATCTTCGACAGCATGCCTGCCGACATGTCGGCCGCCTTGGCGACCTCGCTGATCGTCAGGCCGAGCTTCTCGCGGAAGCGCTTGACCTCTCTTCCGATCGATTCCTCGAGGAGCTTGTGCGCGCCGGGCGCCGTCTGATGCGGCTCCTGATATGGCAGGGAATGGGTATCCTGCCGAGATTTCTTCGCCCGTCCGCCGCCTGATTTGTCCAAGACTTACCTCCTGAAGCCCTTATTAGGACGCAGGCCCGCCAAGCTCAACAGAAGCTTGAGTTTGCAGTGCACAAGAGCCATAAGCAGGCCCCCGTTCCGCGAGATCATCATGCCCCCCAGCAAGCTGACCCATCTTGAACGACTGGAAGCCGAGAGCATCCACATCATCCGCGAGGTTGCGGCTGAATGCGAGCATCCGGTGATGCTGTATTCGATCGGCAAGGATTCGGCGGTGATGCTGCATCTGGCGATGAAGGCGTTTTATCCCTCGAAGCCGCCGTTTCCCTTGATGCATGTCGATACGACCTGGAAGTTCCGCGACATGATCGCCTTTCGCGACCAGACGGTGGCCAAGCTCGGCCTCGACCTCATCGTCCATACCAACCCGGACGGCCTCGCCAAGAAGGTCAATCCCTTCGATCACGGCTCGGCGCTGCACACCCAGATCATGAAGACCGACGCGCTCAAGCAGGCGCTCGACAAATATGGCTTCGACGCCGCCTTTGGCGGGGCCAGGCGCGATGAGGAGAAGTCGCGCGCCAAGGAGCGCATCTTCTCCTTCCGCGACTCACGTCACCGCTGGGACCCCAAGAACCAGCGCCCGGAGCTGTGGAACATCTACAATGCCCGCAAGAACAAGGGCGAGTCGATCCGCGTCTTCCCGCTGTCGAACTGGACCGAGCTCGACATCTGGCAATATATCTTCCTCGAGAACATCCCGATCGTGCCCTTGTATTTCGCCAAGGAGCGCCCGGTCGTCATGCGCGACGGCCAGATCATCATGGTCGACGACGAGCGCATGCCGCTGCATGTGGGAGAGAGCCCTGAGATGAAGCTGATCCGCTTCCGCACGCTGGGCTGCTACCCCCTGACCGGGGCCATCGAATCCACCGCCGCGAGCCTGCTCGACATCATCCAGGAGATGCTGGTGACGACCTCGTCCGAGCGCCAGGGCCGGGTGATCGACAAGGACCAGGCCGCCTCGATGGAGAAGAAGAAGCAGGAGGGATATTTCTGATGCGCGTTGCACTCCCCCATCCTTGCGCCGAGGCGCCGTTCCCCCTACTCGTCATGGCCGGGCTTGACCCGGCCATCCAGACGGGACGCCATGGAGCTGCCGTGGGGATGGGCTGGATGGCCGCCTCGAGGGCGGCCATGACGAATGAGGTAAGACGGCTACCTGGCGCCGAGACGCCATTCCCCACGCTCGTCATGGCCGGGCTTGACCCGGCCATCCAGACGGGACGCCAGAGAGCTGCCGTGGGGATGGGCTGGATGGCCGCCTCAAGGGCGGCCATGACGAGTTGGGCAAAGGTACATAAGAGCACTGAGAGAGAGATTTACCGCTGATGTCACGCTTCATCGAGTTCCAGGGCGGCGATGTCGAGGCCTATCTGCGCTCGCAGGAGGAGAAGGACCTCTTGCGCTTCATCACCTGCGGCAGCGTCGATGACGGCAAGTCCACCCTGATCGGCCGGCTTCTCTACGAGGCCAAGATGCTGTTCGAGGACCAGCTCTCCGCTTTGGAGGCGGATTCGAAGCGGGTCGGCACCCAGGGCGGGGCGCTGGATTTCGCGCTGCTCGTCGACGGCCTCGCCGCCGAGCGCGAGCAGGGCATCACCATCGACGTCGCCTATCGCGCCTTCACCACCGACAAGCGCAAGTTCATCGTCGCCGATACGCCCGGCCATGAGCAATATACCCGCAACATGGCGACCGGCGCCTCGACCGCCGATCTCGCCATCATCCTGATCGATGCCAGGAAGGGCGTGCTCACCCAGACGCGCCGGCATTCCTTCATCGCCACCTTGCTCGGCATCAGGAACATCGTGGTCGCCGTCAACAAGATGGACCTGATGGATTATCGCCGCGACGTGTTCGAGGCGATCGAGGCGGATTACCGCGCCTTCGCCAAGAACCTCGGGCTCGAGGACTTCACCTGCATCCCGCTCTCGGCCTTGAAGGGCGACAATGTGATCGAGCCGTCCGAGGCGATGGCCTGGTATCACGGGCCGACCCTGATGGCGCATCTCGAGAGCGTGGCCATCGGCGATGGCCCGAGCGACGGCGCCTTGCGTCTGCCGGTGCAATGGGTGAACCGGCCGAACCAGGCGTTTCGCGGCTTTTCCGGCAATGTCGTGGCGGGCATGGTGAAGCCCGGCGATGAGATCCGCGCCGTACCCTCGGGGCGCACCTCGAAGGTCGAGCGCATCGTCACCTATGACGGCGATCTCGCTGAGGCGACCGCCGGCCAGGCGGTGACGGTGACGCTCGAAGACGAGATCGATATCAGCCGCGGCGATGTGATCTGTGCGGCGGCCTCGCCGCTTGCCGTCGCCGACAAGTTCGAGACCCGCATCCTGTGGATGGACGATGAGGAGATGCTGCCGGGCCGCCCCTATCTGATCAAGGCCGGTCCCCTCACCATACCCGGCACCTTCGAGCACCCCAAGCACAAGGTCAATGTCAACACCCTCGAGCATGTGGCGGCCAAGACCCTCGGCCTCAACGAGATCGGCGTCGTCAATATCGATCTCGACCGCGCCATCCCCTTCGCGCCCTATGATGAGAACCGCCATCTCGGCAGCTTCGTCGTCATCGACCGCTTCTCCAACAACACCGTCGGCATGGGGCTGATCAACTTCGCGCTGCGCCGCGCCTCCAACATCCACTGGCAGGCGCTGGATGTGAATAAAGCTTCCCGCGCCGCCAAGGCCGGCCAGAAACCGACCATCCTGTGGTTCACCGGCCTGTCGGGCTCGGGCAAGTCGACCATCGCCAATCTGGTCGAGAAGCGCCTGCATGCCATGGGCCACATAACCTACCTGCTCGACGGCGACAATGTGCGCCACGGCCTCAACAAGGATCTCGGCTTCACCGATGCCGACCGCGTCGAGAACATCCGCCGCGTCGCCGAAGTGGCGAGGCTGATGGTCGATGCCGGCCTCATCGTGCTGGTCTCCTTTATCTCGCCGTTCCGCTCCGAGCGTTTGATGGCGCGCGAGCTGGTGGGCGAAGGCGAGTTCGTCGAGATCTTCGTCGACACGCCGCTCGCCGTCGCCGAAAGCCGCGACGTGAAGGGCCTCTATGCCAAGGCAAGGCGGGGCGAGATCAAGAACTTCACCGGGATCGATTCCGATTATGAAGTGCCGCAGAGACCTGAGCTGCGTCTCGACACGACGACGCTCTCCTCCGAACAGGCGGCCCAGCAGATCATCAGCCATCTCACCGACGCCGGCCGGCTCTCACCCGATAGCTCCGTCAACGGAGCGGACTCGCAATGACCAGCGGCGGTTCCATCCGCTTCACCTGGCTGAACGGGCCTGATATCGCTCGCCTCGCCATGACGGATGGGGAGATACTGGCGGCGGTCGAAGGCGGCCTTCTGGCGCAAGGTCGCGGCCAGACGGTGATCGAACCGCGCATGCATTTGACGCCCGATCCCGCATTTCGCGGCCATTTCAACGTGCTGCGCGGCTATGTGGCGCCGCTGTCGCTCGCCGGCGTCAAGATCGTCGGCGATTATGTCGACAACTGGCAGAAGGGGCTGCCGTCAGAAATGGCCCTTCTCAATCTGTTCGATCCGCGGACCGGCATGCCGGTCGCCATTCTCGATGCCACCGCCATCACCGAGATGCGCACCGGCGCCTTGACCGCGCTCGGCGCCCGGCATCTGGCGCGGAAAGACTCGAAGATTCTGGGTCACGTCGGCGCCCGCGGCACCTCCTACTGGAACATACGGCTCCTCGACCATCTCTTCAGCTTCGATGAAATCCGCGTCCATTCGCGCCGCAAGGAGAGTCGCGAGGCTTTCGCCGAGACGCTCGCGCGTGATCTCGGCAAGAAAATCATCGTCACCGAGGATTGGCGAAACTGCCTCGAAGGCGCCGACATCATGGTCGAGGCCTCGCGCCTCGAAACCCGTGAGGAGACCTTCAAGACGTCCTGGATCGGCAAAGGCGCCTGCGTGATCCCCTATGGCACGGTGAGCGCTCTCGAACTGTCCATGATGACGATCATGGACAAGATCGTCATCGACGATTTCAGCCAGTTTCGCGCCGGCAAATTCGGGGCGCTGCGCCCCCATATCGATGCGGGGCTCGTCAGCGAGGAAACCGTCCATGGCGAGCTCTGCGAAATCATCGCCGGCAAGAAGCCCGGCCGCGTGCGTGACGACGAGACGATCCTGTTCTGGCATCGCGGCCTGTCGCTGTCCGACATCGCGTTGGGCGCCGCGATGCTCGAAAAGGCAAAGACGCTAGGCATCGGCCAGACGCTGACCTACGCTTGAACTACGCTTGCGGCGCGAGGGAAAGCAGCTCGCCCGTTCGCACCAGCTCGCGAGCAATCCTTTCGATCTCACGTCCGAGCGGCCGGTCGTCGTCGATGAAAGGCGAGATGGCCCGGATGCTGGCGTGAATGGGCGCCAGTTTCGCTGGGAGTTCCGGGAGACCGGCGAGATCGACGGCCTGTGCCCCTGCCAGCAATTCGAAGGCGGTGAGAAGATCGAGGCGGTCGAGCAGCTCGCCGAGCTTCTGTGCGGCAAGCGCGGAGAAGGTCGCCGCGTCCTCCTGGCCGTCGGCATTGTGGCTGGGCAGGATCGGCACCGGATGGCTGAGATGGATGATCTCGGCGCGCAAGGCTTCCGCCGGCTTCATCAAGGGCCCGAAGCCGGCGCGATCGGCGCTTCCCGACGACAACAGCGGCGGCAGCTCGGAGAAGCCCGCACTCATCAAACGCGCGATGCGCGACACGCTGTCGGTGGCGGCGAGCGCCAGAGCCCGCGCCATGCCGTCAAGCGCCAGCGTCAGATGCGGCATATGGAAATTGCTCGTGCCGATGATCCTCTCCTCGTCGAGAAGCACCACCGGATTGTCGGCGACCGAATTGAGCTCGACGGCGAGCGCCGCCTCGAGTCTTGCCGCCTCGGCGTAAGCCGCGCCATGGACCTGCGGCATGCAGCGGAAGGACAAGGGATCCTGGAAACGCCGCGACTTGTAATCGCCGGCACCGAAGTCGGTGAGGGCCAGCAATTCATCCCCGGCTTCGATTTCACCGGGCTGCGGGCGGATGCGTGTCGCCGGCACGGCGAAAGGCGTGCGGTTTCCGCGAAAGCCGACAAAGGACAGCGCGCCGGCAATCTGCAGCGCTGTCACTGCGCGACGGGCGCGCGCCGCCGCCAGCGCCGCGAGCCCGACCGAGAAAGCGGTGGAGCTGCACAGGACCTGGCCGTCCTTGGGTTTAAGCGCGAGCGGCGCGAGGCCTGCGGACCTCAATACATCCAAAGCAGGCTTGCGTTCGCCACTCACGAGAATCTCGCCTTCGCCGATCAGCGCATGAGGCAGCGCCGCCATGGCGACAAGATCGCCGGCGCCGATCGAGGCGTGACGCGGCATCACCGGCACGATATCGCGATTGAGAATTTCGGCGAGATGATCTGCGATGCCGGGACTCGCTCCGGCGGCGCCCGACAGCAGCGTGTTCAGCCGCGTGACAATGACGGCACGCACCTCGCGCGGGCTGAGCGGCGCGCCGACGCCCTGGGCGCGGCCGCGCACCATGCGGACGCTGAAATCCGCCAGAGCCGCGGGATCGAGCATCTGCCCCGCCCGCGCACCGAGACCGGTATTGAGGCCATAGACCGGTATGCCGGCCTGAATATGCTGTTCGACGACGCGCCGGCCCTTGGCGAGCAAAGGCCGCACGCCTTCGTCGATGACGACTTTCTCGCCATCCGCGACGCGCTCGACGCTTTTCGCATCGAGCGAACGTCCATCGAGGATCACGGCCGCCATGCCAGCATGGCTTCGGCGATCCGGCGCAGGACCGGCTTGAGCTTCGCCACCTTGGCCGGATCCAGCCGGGTCGAGCCGTCGTCCATCAGATGGCAGTCCTGGCCCTTTTCCATCTGAACGACATGCACATCCTCCCGCGGCTTGCCATATTGGCGCGTGATATAGCCGCCGACGAAACGGCCATTGGAAACCTGCGTGAGGCCGCTCGCCTGCATCACCTGCTCGATCGCGGTCTGAAGACCCGGCGCGCAGCTTTCGCCCTTCACCGTACCGAGATTGAGATCGGGCAGCGTGCCGGAAAAGAGGCGCGGCACCCGCGAGGCGATGGAATGGCAATCGTAGAGCAGCGCATAACCGTGGCGCGCCTTCACCCGCGCGATCTCGGCGGCAAGTGCGTCATGATAGGGCTGCCAATAGGCCGCGCGGCGGCGTGCGACCTCTTCTTCCGGCACGCTGCCGCCATCCAGATAAATGGGCGTGCCGTCGAATTCGATCGGCGGGCAGAGGCCGGTCGTCGCCTGGCCCGGATAGAGGCTTTCGTCCTCAGGCGGCCGGTTGAGGTCGATCACATAGCGGCTGACATTGGCGCGGATCATGCCGGCGCCGAGCTGGGGCGCGAAATCATAAAGCTGCTCGACATGCCAGTCGGTGTCGGGAAGCGTCCGCGCATGCGGCGTCAGCCGCGCCTCGATGTCGGCGGGAAGATCCGTGCCGGCATGCGGCACCGAGAAAATCAGGGGGCTGTCGCCCGGGCGGAGCTCGAAAAGTGTAGTCATGGTCGGAACCTATCTTGCATGTGGATAAAGCGGTAGACGAAAATCGACCGGCTTCTATACTGGCGGCGGGGGCAGGTTCCGCCGAGCGAAGGTGACGATGGATCAGGACATCGCGCTTCATGGTCCGGCCCGGTTGCGCGCAGACCGCGAACCCGCGGCCTTCGCCATGGCCTTCGTCAATTCCTACGATCCGGTGCGGGCCGTCCCCGATCTCTTCGCCAATCCCGAATATTGCCGCGTTTTCCTGAGCGAATGGTGCGAGCTGGACTGGGATCTCGACTGGGGCAGGCTGGCGCGGCGCCTGCAGCTCTATCGCGACGACCTGCGTGCCATGCTCTCCCGCTTCGTCGCCGGCGACGTGGCGATGGCGGACTTCACCGCCTATCTCGACCACAAGCTCGACCACTGGGCGTGGATCGCCCATCCCGTAGAGGACGGGAAGACCTTCCGCGTCCTGTTCGTGCCATCGCCGCATCTCAAGCCTGCACAGCATATCGAGGCGGTGGTGACGCGCGGCCTTGCCGATCTCGTGGCGGCGCTGGGACCCAAGCGCCTGCATCGATGCGAAGCGCCGCCTTGCCAGGAATTCTTCGCCGATCACTCCAAGCCCGGACGCCAGCGTTTCTGCAGCAAGCGCTGCGCCACGCGCTTCAATGTAGCGCTGTTCCGCAAGCGTCACGCAATATGAGATAGAACCGACCCTATCTGCTCAGATCGAAGCTAATCATGCCGAAGGGGCCGTGGATCAGATGGTCCGATTTGCCCTCATTGTCGCCGAAGCCGGTAGAGTCCGTGGTCGCGACATTGACATTGCCCCAATATTGCACCTGATAGCCGGCCGCCAGCTTGACACCCGGTGTCATCGCCCAACCAAGCGCCAGCTTGGCATCGGCATTGAAGGACGTCGTATTTTCGTCGGAACACTCGTTGCAGTTCCAATCGCTGTTGGCGTCCGTCTTGATCTTGCCGAAGAGCACGCCCACGCCGCCGTCGAACAGCAGGCTGAGATTTTCGCTGAGCGGCGTATCAGTATTGATCTCCACGCGGGGTCCGACGCCCCAGAAATCATGCTTGATGCGCGCGCCGTTGCTATCGTGGACATCGTTATTCCATTCGGCGTAACGCACGCCGAAAGCGGTGCGCGCCGCAGTCTCGCCCCACATGAAATTATATCCCGCCTGCGCATCCGCATACAAATTATCGGCCCGCAGATCACCCGTGTCCGAACGATTACCCGCGCCAAAATCGGCATATTGGCCGCCAATGGCGAAGTCCCATTCGCTCCAGCGGTAGCCCAGGCGTCCCTGAAGGCCGTACCCGTCGCCGAACGATTCCTTTTCGGTATCGCTGAAAAGCCGCCAATCCTGAATTGCGTCCTCGAAGAAATAGGAACCGGAGACATAGCCGAACACGCCCCCTGCCGGCGCAGGTTCCAGGTCGGCCGCAAAAGCAGCTCCGGACAATGCCAGGACGGCGGCCGCGCCGAGGATTGTGGATTTCATCTGGATCCCCCAATGAGACGAGCCGACAAGATGGCGTCGAGCCGGTCTTTAGTCAAAACAAGCGGGTGTTATCTCGCGGAATTTCCTGAGACTGTGTTCTGCGCGCAACACCCCAAACAACCAGTACAAGAATAATGACCATTCTTTAAATCGAAAGTTGCATTTCGGTGAAGGCACCGCGAGCTTTAGGCGACACCAAGCTCGTGCAACAGGGACGGCACGAAACGGTCGAAAGCGCCCTCTTCCACCATTTGTGCCACGCTTTCGATGTCGGTGGCGAATTCGCGGTCGGTCTCGCGTGACTTGGCCTTGCCGCGGACGAGCTTGTAGGCCTCTTCCAGCGGCTCGGACGAAGCGAGCGGACGGCGGAAGTCGATACCCTCGACGGCGGAGAGGAGTTCGATGGCGATGATGCGCGTCAGATTGGCGTTCATCAGCGTCAGGCGGCGGCCGCCATGGGTCGCCATGCTGACATGGTCTTCCTGATTGGCCGAGGTCGGCACACTGTCGACGCTGGCGGGATGCGAGAGCTGCTTGTTCTCGCTCATCAGCGCGGCGGCCGTGCATTGCGGGATCATGAATCCTGAATTGAGGCCAGGATTGCGGATGAGGAAGGGCGGCAGCAGCGAGATGGTCGGGTCGATCAGAGCGGCGATACGGCGCTCGCTGATCGAGCCCATTTCGGCGACCGCCATGGCGATGATGTCGGCGGCGAAGGCGACCGGCTCGGCAT
This sequence comes from Nordella sp. HKS 07, assembly GCF_011046735.1. Lineage (NCBI taxonomy): Bacteria > Pseudomonadati > Pseudomonadota > Alphaproteobacteria > Hyphomicrobiales > Nordella > Nordella sp. HKS 07. The sequence continues at coordinate 1,518,838 of NZ_CP049258.1, forward strand.
GGAAGTTGCCGCCCGACAGCACAGCACCGTCCTCGGCGAAGACGAGCGGGTTGTCGGAGACGCCATTGGCTTCGATGACGAGGGTACGCGCCGCATTGGTGAGGATGTCGAGGCAGGCACCCATGACTTGCGGCTGGCAGCGGAAGGAATATGGATCCTGCACGCGGTCGTCGCCCGAGACATGCGAGGCGCGGATGGCGCTGCCCGCCATCAGACGGCGATAGTGCTTGGCTGCGAGCTCCTGTCCCGGATGCGGCCGCAAGCGGTGGATGCGTGGATCGAAGGGCGTGTCGGAGCCCATCACCGCATCGACGGAAAGAGCGCCCGCGAGGATCGCCGCCGCGGCATTGCGCTCGGCGGCGATGAGGCCGTTGAGCGCGAGCGCCGTCGACACTTGCGTGCCATTGAGAAGTGCTAGCCCTTCCTTGGGTCCGAGTGGCACGGGCGCGAGACCCGCTGCCTTGAGCGCCTCGGCGCCGGGAACGCGCTTGCCTTTGACGAAGGCCTCGCCCTCGCCGATCAACACCAGCGAGAGATGGGCGAGCGGCGCCAGATCGCCCGAGGCGCCGACCGAGCCCTGGCCCGGAATCACCGGCAGGATGTCCTGATTGAGAAGGCTTGCCAACGTCTCCATGGCCTTAAGGCTGATGCCGGAGGCGCCCTGCGACAGCGCGTTGATCTTGAGCAGCATGATGGCACGCACCACGCTGAGATCGAGCGGCGCGCCCACACCCGCCGCATGCGAGCGCACGATATTGAGCTGAAGTGCGGAGAGGTCGCTCGCCGCGATGCGCTGCTTGGCGAGCTTGCCGAAGCCGGTATTGACGCCATAGATCGCATCGCCGGTGGCGAGCAGTTTCGTCACGGTCTCGGCGCTGCGCGAGATGGCGGCGCGGGCCTCAGGCGAAAGCTCGATCGTGATCGGACCCGCAAGCGCCTGGCGGATAAAAGCGAGGGTGATAGGGCTGTCGCCGATACGGATGGTCATCGCTGCACCTTGTTGAGTTAGGCTGTGAGCCGCTTCACCGCGGCTCGGAAATTCTTTTTGATCGCGTCTTCGTGGATGTGGCGACCCGCTTCGACGACCTGCCGCCCGGCGACGAAGACATCGCGCACGCATGGATTGCCGCCGGAGAAGATCCAGCTGTCGATCACCTTGTCGCCCGAACGTCCGATGAGCGCCGGATGCTCCTCGTCGAGCACGGCGATATCGGCCCTGAGGCCCACCTTGAGCGCGCCGACCGGCTGCGTCATGGATTGCGCGCCACCGGCAAGCACCTGATCGAGGAGCGTGCGCCCCGTCGATTGGCCGGGACCTGCCGCCAGCGCGTTGCGCGTACGGTCGCGCAGACGCTGCGAATATTCGAGCTGGCGCAGGTCCTCCGCCGGGCTGACGCTGATATGGCTGTCGGATCCGATGGCGATCGCACCCCGGCCCTTGAGGAAGCGGTCGGCGGGGAAGATACCGTCGCCCAGATTGGCTTCCGTCGTGGGGCAGAGCCCTGCGATCATGCCGCTTGTCGCCATGCGCTCGGTCTCGTCCGCCGTCATGTGGGTGGCATGGATGCCGCACCAGCGCGACGAGAGATCAAAATTGTCGATGAGATATTGGACCGGCCGCGCGCCCGACCAGGCGAGGCAGTCATCGACCTCCTTGGTCTGCTCGGCGACATGGATATGGATCGGCGCGTCTTTCTTGCCCATACGATCGAGCCCGGCAATGACGTCGCTGAGCAGTTCCTTGGTCACCGCGCGCAGCGAATGCGGCGAGATTCCGAGCCGGTGCAGCGGCTTGTCCTTTATCGCCTTCTGCAAGGTGGCGAGGATATCGAGATAGCGCTCGGCGCCGTTGAAGAAGCGGCGCTGGCCCGGCGTCGGCGCCTGGCCGCCGAAGCCGCCATAGGCATAGAGCGTCGGCAGAAGCGTGATGGCGATGCCCGCCTCTTCCGCGGCGGCGAGGCAGCGCAAGGTGAGCTCCGCCGGCTCGGCGTAAGCTGAGCCATCCGGCTGATGATGCAGATATTGGAATTCGCCGATGACGGTGGAGCCGCTTTTCAGCGTCTCGACATAAAGCTGGGCGGCGACCGCCTGCAGGTCTTCGGGCGAGAGCTTGAGCGCGAAGCCATACATCACCTCACGCCAGGTCCAGAAGGAATCGGCGCCCGGTCCCGCCACTTCGGCGAGGCCGGTCATCAGCCTTTGATGGGCATGCGAGTGGACATTGGGGACCGCCGGAATGGCGAAGCCCGTGAGCGTGGTGATGGTCTTGTCGGAATTGCCGGTTTCGACCGTCTCGATCAAGCCCTGGGCATCGACGGTCAGGACGACATCCGTCTGCCAGCCTGAGGGGAGAAGGGCGGAAGCAAATTTCAACTTGCGCTGTGCCATGATCCGACTATACTGTATATACAACCTTATACAAGTAGGTTTCGATGCTTTTTTCCAATCTCAAGCTCGCCGCGATGACGAACGGCTCTCCCTATGGGCTGATCGAGGATGGGGCTGTGCTGGTGGAGAAAGGCCGGATCGTCTGGGCCGGTCGTGCCAGTGAGGCGCCGCAAGACGAGAAGACCGATTGCGGTGGCCGCCTCCTCACCCCTGGCCTCATCGACTGTCACACCCACATTGTCTATGGCGGCAATCGCGCCAACGAGTTCGAGATGCGCCTCAATGGCGCCTCCTATGCCGAGATCGCCAAGGCCGGCGGCGGCATCGTGTCGACGGTGCGCGCCACGCGCGAAGCCGGCGAGGCCGAACTTTTCAGATCGGCGGCGACCCGACTCCAATCGCTCCTCGCCGAAGGCGTCACAACGATCGAGATCAAGTCCGGCTACGGTCTCGATGTCGAAACCGAGCTCAAGATGCTGCGCACCGCGCGCCAGCTGGGCGAAAGCCACGCCGTGGATGTCGTGACGAGCTTCCTCGGCGCCCATGCCTTCCCGCCCGAATACCGCGACGACCATGCCGCCTATGTCGATCTCGTCTGCAATCGATCCCTGCCCGCGGCGGCGCGCGACCAGTTGGCCGATGCGGTCGACGGCTTTTGCGAGGGCATCGCCTTTTCGGTCGCCGACACGGATCGTGTCTTCGCCGTCGCGAAGCAGCTCGGCCTTCCGGTCAAGCTTCATGCCGAGCAACTCTCCAATCTGGGCGGCGCCATTCTCGCCGCCCGCTATGGCGCGCTGTCCGTCGATCATATCGAATATCTCGACGAGGACGGCGTCGCGGCGATCGCGCGGTCGGGCACCGTCGCCGTGCTGCTGCCCGGCGCCTTCTATTATCTGAAGGAAAAGCAGCATCCCCCGGTCGCCGCCTTGCGCGCCCATAAAGTGCCAATTGCGGTCGCGACCGATCTCAATCCCGGCTCCTCGCCGGTCCATTCGCTGCTCACCACCATGAACATGGCCTGCGTTCTTTTCAGCCTGACGCCGGAAGAGGCCCTGCGCGGCGTGACGGCGAATGCGGCGCGCGCACTGGGCTTCAAGGACCGGGGCGTGATCGCGTCCGGGATGAAGGCCGACCTCGTTTTGTGGAATGTCGATCGGCCGGGCGACCTCGCCTATCCTCTCGGCTTCAACCCTTGCGCCGCGGTGATCCGCAATGGCGAGATCGTGCGAGGTGGCATCCGATGACCGCGCCGCTTTATGCCAAGGTGAAGGAGCACATCCTCGAACATATCCGCTCGGGCGCCTGGACGCCGGGCACCCGCGTTCCGTCAGAGAACGAGCTCGTCGAGACTTTCAGCATTTCGCGCATGACGGCGAACCGCGCTCTGCGGGAATTGACCGCCGACGGCTTCCTCGCCCGCGTCCCGGGGGTCGGCACCTTCGTGAAGGAGCCGCCGGCGCGCTCGAGCCTGCTCGAATTGCGCAATATCGCCGAGGAGATCGCCCAGCGCGGCCATGTCCATGCCGCCCATATCGACCGGCGCGAGACGATCGAGGCGGCGCCGGCGCTCGCTGAGGAGTTCGAGCTCAGACCGTCGTCCCGGCTTTTCTATCTGGTGATGGTGCATAGCGAGAATGGCGTGCCGGTGCAGATCGAGGAACGCTATGTAAACCCGGTCGTAGTGCCCCATTTCAACGATCAGGATTTCGCTCGCATCACGCCGACCGCCTATCTCGTCGCCGCGGTGCCGGTCGATGAGCTCGAGCACACGGTCGAGGCGATCATGCCGACGCGCGACCAGCAGGCCTTGCTCGATATCGGCGATCACGAGCCATGCCTCGCACTTCACCGCCGCAGCTGGAGCAAGGGTCACGTCGTCACCGTCGCGACCCTGATCTACCCCGCCAGCCGCTATGCGCTGTACAGCCGCTACAAGACATCCCCCTCAGGAACCCTGAGCCAGTAGGAGTTGCCCATGGATACCCGCCGCGACAACAGCCGTGTGATCAGATCGCCGATCGGCAGCGAAATCAGCGCCAAGAGCTGGCTCACCGAAGCGCCTCTGCGCATGCTGATGAACAATCTCGATCCGGGCGTCGCCGAGCGGCCCGAGGAGCTCGTGGTCTATGGCGGCATCGGCCGCGCCGCCCGCAACTGGGAAGCCTTCGACCGCATTGTAGCCTCACTACGCTCGCTCGAAGCTGACGAGACCTTGCTCGTTCAGTCCGGCAAGCCGGTTGGCATTTTCCGCACCCACAAGGACGCGCCGCGCGTCCTCATCGCCAATTCCAATCTCGTGCCGCATTGGGCCGACTGGGCGCATTTCAACGAGCTCGATCGCAAGGGCCTGATGATGTACGGCCAGATGACGGCGGGCTCGTGGATCTATATCGGCACGCAGGGTATCGTGCAGGGCACCTACGAGACCTTCGCTGAAGTGGGCCGCAAGCATTATGGCGGCAATCTCAAGGGCAAATGGTTCCTCACCGCCGGCCTCGGCGGCATGGGCGGCGCCCAGCCGCTCGCCGCCACCATGGCCGGCGCCTCGATGATCGCCATCGAATGCCAGCCGTCCCGTATCGAGATGCGCCTGAAGACGCGTTATCTCGACGCCAAGGCGGCAAGCGTCGATGAGGCGTTGGCGATGGTCGAGCGCTCGCACAAGCAGGGCAAGCCGATCTCGGTCGGCGTGCTCGGCAATGCCGCCGAGATCCTGCCCGATCTGGTCAAGCGCGGCATCAGGCCCGATGCGGTCACTGACCAGACCTCGGCGCATGATCCGGTCAATGGCTATCTGCCGGCCGGCTGGTCCATCGCTGAATGGGAAGAGAAGCGCGTCTCCGACCCGAAGGCGGTCGAGGCAGCGGCGAAGAAATCCATGCGTGACCATGTCGAGGCGATGCTCGCCTTCCACAAGGCCGGCGTGCCGACCCTCGACTACGGCAACAACATCCGCCAGGTTGCCCTCGATATGGGCCTCAAGGACGCTTTCGCCTTCCCTGGCTTCGTGCCGGCCTATATCCGTCCTCTCTTCTGCCGTGGCATCGGCCCCTTCCGCTGGGCGGCACTCTCCGGCAACCCGGAAGACATCTACCGGACCGACCAGCGCGTGAAGGAGCTGATCCCGGATGATCCGCATCTCCACAACTGGCTCGACATGGCCAGGGAGCGTATCGCCTTTCAGGGCCTTCCCGCCCGCATCTGCTGGGTCGGCCTCGGCCAGCGTCATCGCCTGGGCCTCGCCTTCAACGAAATGGTGAAGAAGGGCGAGGTCGAGGCGCCGATCGTCATTGGCCGCGACCATCTCGATTCAGGCTCGGTCGCCTCGCCCAACCGCGAGACCGAGGCGATGAAGGACGGTTCCGACGCCGTCTCCGACTGGCCGCTTCTCAACGCGCTGCTCAATACCGCGAGCGGCGCCACCTGGGTGTCGCTGCATCATGGCGGCGGTGTCGGCATGGGCTATTCCCAGCATTCCGGCATGGTCGTCGTCTGCGACGGCACCGACGATGCGGCGCGCCGCCTCGAGCGCGTGCTGTGGAACGACCCCGGCACCGGCGTCATGCGCCACGCCGATGCGGGCTACGACATCGCCATCGATTGCGCCAAGGAACAGGGTCTCAAGCTTCCCTCGCTCGGCATCGGTATCTGAAGCATCGGTCCGAAAAGTTGCAGACTTTTCGGATAAACCGATGCGCCATAACAAAGGAATGATGCGATCATGACGCGGCATCAGGCTTCGCTGGTTATCACCGGTCACGATCTCGATTTCCGCAGCCTTGCGAAAGCGGCGGCGGGCGCCCTGCCCGTCGCTATCGCTCCCTCCGCTTTCACGGCGGTCGGCGAGGCCCGCGCCATCGTCGAGACGATCCTCAAGGAGAACCGGCCGGCTTACGGCATCACCACCGGAGTCGGCTCACAGAAGGATTTCGCCGTCGATCCGGCGACCGCGGCGTCCTACAATGCCAGGCTGGTCGCCGCTCATGCGACACGCGTGCCGGGCCCGCTCCTGCCGGCGGAAGCAGTGCGCGGCGCCCTGATCTTCCTCGTCAATCAATTTGCCAATGGCTTGTCCGGCGTGTCGCCGGAACTGGTCGAGGTGATCGCTGCCGCGATCAATGGCACGGAGATGCCCGAGATCGACGGATCGGGTTCGGTCGGCGCGTCCGATCTCGTGCCCAACGCGCAACTGGCGCATTGGCTGCTTAACCATCCGCAAGCAAAACAGCTTGGGCTGCCGAAACCCAAAGAAACGCTTTCGCTTATCAACAACAACGCCGTCTCGCTGGCACAAGGAGCCATGGCCCTGGCCTCGGCCGAGCGCCTGCTTGCGGCTTTCGATCTCGCCGCCGCGGCCGCACTGGAAGGCTTTCGCGGCAATCTCGGCGCCATATCCGAAGCGGCGAACCGCGCCCATAAGCGGCCGGGCCAGCACCGAACCGCCCAGCGCCTGCGCCATCTGCTCGCCGACAGCCGGCTGTGGAAGCAAGGCGAGGCGCGCCTGTTGCAGGATCCCCTGTCCTTCCGCTGCGTGTCGCAGGTCCATGGCGCGGCGGCGGAAGTCTTCGCCTCGGCGGCGCGCATCTGGAATTCCGAGCTCAATTCGGTGAACGACAATCCTATTATCGACCGGGAGACCGCCGGCGCCGTGTCGAACGGCAATATGGATACCACCCGCCTCACTCTGGCCGCCGATCACTTGCGTCAGGCCTTGGGCAAAATCTGCGATCTCGCCGGCGAGCGCGTGCACAAGCAGCAATGGCCGGCCTTCACCGGCCTGCCGACCGGCCTTGCCGAGGAAGGCGGTGCCGTCGGCGGCGTGCAATTCCTCAATCTGGGCCATATCACCGCCTCCCTTGTCACGTCCGTGAAGATCTGGGCGCGACCCAGCCTGCTCAATTCCGTCGGCCAGGTGGCTGACGGCGTCGAAGACACGGCGAGCCACGCGCTCCATGCCGTGCATGACCTGATCCGCGTCATCGACGCCGGCTGGAAGATCGCCGGCCTCGAATTGATGATCGCGCTCTGGGCGATGAAGCGCCGGCGTCTGGACATGACCGATCTCGGCCGCGGCATCCGCCCGGCTATGGATATACTGGGCGAGATGCTGCCGATCGGCCGCGAAGGCGATGCGATCTTCGACATAGCTCCCTTGATCGCCGAGTTGCAATCGGGCGAGCTCCTCGACCGCGTCTTGACGCAAGCCGGCGAACGGACTGATCTTGGCCTCTGACGCATCGCGCTCGGCGATGCGGCGCGCAAGTCGCTGATCCGCTTCTTCATCGTGAAGCTGGGCGCGGCGCTCGAAAACTGATATTATTCCTCTTCAGTCTGAATCGCAGAGGAGTGGCGCCATGAGCATGTCCCTGGATCTCGCCGCCGAGGTCTTCCGCGAGGCGATGCGCGAGACGGTCAAGCGCTATTCTCTCTGGTATCTGATCGAGGGCGTTCTCCTCGTCGTCGCCGGCATCCTCGCCATCATCTATCCGGTGATCTCGTCTGGCGCGGTGGTGATCCTTCTGGGTTGGCTGCTCATCGCCAGTGGCCTGCTGCAGGGACTGAGTCTGCTCGGCGCACGCCAAGTGCCGCATTTCTGGCTGCAGCTCATTTCGGTCATCCTGGCCATCCTCATCGGCTTCCTGTTCCTGCGCGATCCCACCCAGGGCATGATGACGCTGGCTTTGCTGCTCATCGTCTTCTTCATGATGGAAGGTATTTCCAAAGTCGTCTTCGCCCTCACCATCCGCCCCTTCCCCAACTGGGGCTGGGTGCTGGCGAGCGGCCTGGTCGGCATCCTGCTCGCATTGATTCTATGGGCGAGCCTGCCCTTGACGGCCGTGTGGCTCATCGGCTTCCTGCTCGGCATAAACCTGATCAGCATCGGCGCGGCCATCGCCTATCTCGCCTGGCATGTGCGCAAGAGCGCCCCCGGCACGACAACGGAACCGTCACCCTGAACGACGCCGGCACGACAACGAAACCTCACCCTGAGGCGCTCACCCGGCCTTAGGCCGGGGGAGCCTCGAAGGGTATCGCGCAACATTCTCGCTCTATTCTGATGGATGCTTCGCGGCCGCCTCAGCATGAGGGAAAATGGAGAAACGATCTATCTAAGCCTTCACGCGCATATTCCGCGGATCATAGAGCGGCTCGAGATGGACGCGCGCCTTGACGACGTCCTTCGCCACCACCAGCTCGTATTGGCCATCCCGCACATAGGCGTCGTCGACGCCGCCGCCATCACGGATATAGCCATATCCGATCGGCTTGCCGAGCGTGTAGCCATAGCCGCCGCTGGTGAGATAGCCGACCTGTTTGCCATTGCGCAGGATGGTCTCGCGGCCGAGCAGAACGACGGAAGCGTCATCCGTGGTGAAGCCGGCCAGCTTCTTGGGCAGGGCCGACGAAGCCGCCTTCTCGCAGGCCTCGCGGCCCATGAAGGCGATATTGGATTTGAGCTTCACCGCCCAGCCGAGCCCGGCCTGGAAGGGATTGTCGTTGGGCGTGATGTCAGCGCCCCAGGCGCGATAGCCTTTTTCGAGACGTAGCACCTCCAGCGCGCGATAGCCGGCGGGCGCGATACCCCAGGCGGCACCTGCCTGCATCAGCGCGTCATAGACATCGCCGGTCGCCTCGATCGGCATATGCAATTCCCAGCCGAGCTCGCCCACATAGGTCACGCGCAGCGCGCGCACTTTGTGGCCGGCGATCTCGATCTCGCGCACATGGCCGAAGGGGAATGCCGCATTCGACATGTCGGCCTTGGTGATGCGGGCGACCACATCGCGCGACTTGGGGCCCATCACCGATAATGTGCCCCAACCTTCCGTGACATCCGCAATCGTCGCATCGAGGCCGGGCTTGATGTGGTCACTGATCCAGGCGAGATCATGCGTGCGGAAGCCGGTGCCGGTGACGATGTAGAAATGATCCCCGGCAAGCCGGGCAACGGTCAGGTCGCATTCGATGCCGCCACGCGAATTAAGCATCTGCGTGTAAGTGAGCCGTCCCGGCGCCCGCGCCACGTCATTGGCGCATATCCAGGACAGCGCTTCCGCCGCATCCCTGCCCCTCATCTCATATTTGGCGAAGGATGACTGGTCGAAGACGCCGACCCGCTCGCGCACCGCTCTGTGCTCTTCGCTCACGGCACCGAACCAGTTCTGCCGCCCCATCGAATAGATATCCTTGGGCTCGGTGCCACGGGCTGCGAACCAATTGGGCCGCTCCCAGCCGAGCTTCGAGCCGAAACAGGCATTGGCGGCTTTGAGCCGCTCATAGAGCGGCGAGACGATACGCGGCCGGCCGCTTTGATATTCCTCATGCGGGAAACCGATCGTGTAATGCTTGCCATAGGCTTCGAGCGTGCGCTCGTTGACCCAGTCGCGGTCCTTGTGCAGGCCGGAGAAGCGTCTGATATCGACGACCCACAGATCCATCGGGGCCTCGCCCGAGGCGACCCATTGCGCCAGCACCCAGCCCGCCCCGCCGCCGCTCGCAATGCCGAAGGCGTTGAAGCCGGCGCCGACATAATAATTGGCAAGCTCGGGCGCGGCGCCCAAGATGAAATTGCCGTCGGGGGTGAAGCTTTCCGGCCCGTTGATCATCTTCTTGATTCCGGTCGTCTCGAGCGCCGGCACGCGGGCCAGCGCCTGGCTCATATGCTGCTCGAAATGATCCCAGTCGTCGGCGAAGAGCTGGAACTCGAAATCGTCCGGCACATCGCCGAGCGTCCAGCTCTGCGGATCGGACTCATAGCCGCCCATCACCAGCCCGCCGACCTCTTCCTTGAAATAGGTGCGCCTATCGGGATCGCGGATCGTGGCGATGTCGGTGGCGAGGCCCTGGACCTTCTCGGTGATGATATATTGATGCTTGACCGGCTGCAGCGGCACGCTCACGCCCGCCATGGCGCCAAGCTGCCTGGCCCATTGTCCCCCGCAATTGACGACCTTCTCGCAAGCGATGCGCCCGTGATTGGTCTCCACCGCCACCACGCGGCCCTGGTCTATCTCGAAACCCTCGACTCGCACGCCTTCGAAGAGCTTGGCGCCATGCAAACGCGCGCCCTTGGCGAGCGACTGAGCGATGTCGGAGGGGCTCGCCTGCCCGTCGGTCGGAAGAAAACTGGCGCCGACGAGATCGGAGACCTCCATCAGCGGCCACATCGCCTTGACCTCCTTCGGCGAGAGCAAATGCATCTCCATGCCGAAGCTCTGCGCCGTGGTGGCGAGCCTCTTATACTCGGTCCAGCGGTCCTCGTTGCAGGCGAGTCTGAGGCAGCCGGTCATCTTCCAGCCGGTTTCGAGCCCGGTTTCCTTGGCGAGGTTCTTGTAGAGCTCGACCGAATATTTGAGCACCTGGGTGATCGAGGCCGAGGAGCGCAATTGCCCGACGAGGCCCGCCGCATGCCAGGTCGAGCCCGCTGTGAGCTTGTTCTGCTCGAGGAGAATGACATCCGCTTTGTGGTCGCGCGCCAGATGATAAGCGGTCGAGCAGCCGATGATGCCGCCGCCGATGACGATGATCTGGGCGTGGGCCGGAAGGGAAACGGTCATGTTGCTCCATATCGGTCTTGGAAGGTCCTGAGTGCCCGCTCATAGCGACCGAGATATTCATCGGCATGCGCCGCATAGTCGACGCCCGGCGCATTGAGATGCAGCTCGGAGACCATGCCCCACATCGCCTCGCGCAAGGCGGAGGCCGTCTTCATCGCATCGAAGGCGCGCAAGGTGGTCTCCGCCGGCGTGCGGTCGAAATAGATCTCGAGCAGCTGGCGCTCTTCGACCTCGCTCAGCGAGTTGTTGGCGGAGATATTGGCAAGGTCGAACATCGCAGTGCCGAAGCCGCCATATTCCCAGTCGATCAGCCACAGCCTTTCGCCGTCATCCATGAAATTGCCGGGCAAGAGGTCGTGATGGCCGAAGACGACGGGAAGCGGAACTTGCGCGTCTTCGAGCGTACCAACCGCGGCCAGCCAACGCGGCACGTCGTTCCTGCGCCGATGGAAGCCGTCCGCCAGCGTGTGGCCGTAGTCGCGCAGCACATGGAACACCCAGAAGATCGAGGCCGGCCCGGTAACGAGCCGCTTCATGTCGCGGTGGCATTTGCGCACGATATCGACGCAGCGCTCGAGGTTTCTGCGCACATCCGCTTCCGCGTACGTATGGGCCTCGATGAAACGCACCACCATCAGCCCGGGCTCGGCATGGACGACTTCCGGCGACAGTCCCGCTTCATAGGCGGCAAGGCTGGCGCGCAACTCCCGGTCGCGGAATACATGGTGGCAGGGAAAATCCTCGCCGACCCTGGCGACATATTTGCCGGTGTCGTCAGTAGCGATGAAGCTCGCATTGCTCAAGCCGCCCTTGAGAGGCTCGAGTGCGACCGCTCCCCGCCAGCAGGAAAGCTCCCGCACCCGTTGTTCGGCCGTGGCGCTCATGCGAGACCGCGCTCGGCCTTCATGCGATTGACCCAGGCGGTGATCAGCCTGTCGGCGACGATGCCGATGAAGGCGATGGCGAGTCCCGCCACGAGGCCTTTGCCGGCATCGGCCTTGGAGAGCGCCTTGAACACTTCCTGCCCGAGATCGCGCGTGCCGATCATGGCGCAGATGACGATCATGCTGAGCGACAGGAGAATGGTCTGGTTGAGGCCGAGCATGATCTCCGGCATCGCCACCGGCAATTGCACGCGCCAGAAGAGCTGCCGCCTTGTGCAGCCCGCCGCCGTGCCCGCCTCGATCAGCTCATGCGGCACCTGCCTGATCCCGTGATTGGTATAGCGGATCGCCGGTACGATGGCGAAGGCGACGGTGGCGATCAGCGCCGTCACATCGCCGATACGGAACAGCATCACCACCGGGATGATGAAGCAAAAGGACGGGATGGTCTGCAGCGTATCGATGAAGGGGGTGACGATCTTCTCCACCCGGTCGGAGCGCGAGGCGAGGACGCCGATCGGGATGCCGAGAAGTGCCGCGATCAGAGCCGCGACGCCGCACAGATAGAGCGTCGCCATCGTCTGGACCCACAAGCCCGTCGCGGCGCAGAAGGTGGTGAGCAGCGCCACGATCGCCGCCAGCCACAGGCCGCCGAGCCGCCAGCCGGCGAAGGCGAGCAGAAGCGCCACGCCGAGCCAGGGCAGGCCTTCGAAGAACGCGCGCAGAGGATTGAGCACATAGAGCAGGAAGGTGACGCGCACCGCCTCGATCACGTTGAAATAGTTGACCGTGACCCAGTCGACCGCCACCTTCCAGGCGGGAGCCGTGGTGAAGGTGATCTCGTTCGGTACCTTGGCGAAGGCCGGCAGAACGAGGCTGGCAAGCGTCGTCGCGGCGAGGATGGCCAGGATGGCGATAAGGCTCGCGTGACGCTGATGCCAGGGCTTGGCGACCGCCTCCTGCTCCGGCGGTTGCTGAGCCGCCGCCTGGCTTACGCGGTCGAGCACGATGGCGAGGACGACGATGGCGAGGCCCGCTTCCATCGCCTGGCCGACTTTCAAGGCCCTGAGTGCCAGCAGCACGTCATAGCCAAGGCCGCCGGCGCCGATCATCGAGGAGATGATGACCATGTTGAGCGCCAGCATGATCACCTGGTTGACACCCAGCATGAGCGACGGCTTGGCGCTCGGCACCAGCACGCGCCACAGCTTCTGTCGCCTGGTACAGCCCGCCATATCTGCGAAATCCTTGACATCCTGCGGTACCTTCGAGAGGCCGAGCACGGTCGCCCGCACCATCGGCGGCGTGGCGAAGAGACCGGTGGCGAGGAGCGCCGAGACCGGACTGTTGCCGAACAGGAGCAGCATCGGAATCAGATAGGCGAAGGTCGGGATCGTCTGCAGGAGATCGAGCGCCGGCATGATCAGGATGCGGTTCACACGCGGATTGAGATAGCCCCAGATGCCGACGAGGAGGCCGGTAGCCACGCAGATCGGCACGCAGACCAGGATCAGAGCCAGGGTCAACATGGCGCTGTCCCATTGCCGGAACAGCGCGATGGCGAGGAAGGAGAGGCCGCTGAGCAGCGCCAGCTTCAGGCCGCCGAAACGATAGCCGATGAGCGCCGCGACGGCGCAGATGCCGATCCATGAGAAGCGCGGCAGCGTCACGAAGCCTTCAGTGAGGTTGATCCGGTAGCCCTTGGCGAGGAAGCCGATGGCGAGTTGCAGCGGGATGTTGATGAGATCGGCGAGGCCGCGCGTCGCCCAGGTGAAGGTCGCCTTCACCCACAGCATGATCGCGCTGATCCAGTCGGCGAACGGGATGATCGCGGAGGCCGGATAGTCCCAGGCGCCCGGCACGATCCAGGAGATGGCGAGAGCGGCCGCCACGACACCGATGACGAGTGCTGTCTGGCGCCAGCCCGGAAGCGCATCAAGTCGCGAGTCACGGTGGGTGAGCGCGACATCGGTCATGGCCGCACCTGCTTCGCATTCCGCCCGGCGAGCAGATCGATGACCGCCTGCGGGGTGATCTCGCCCAGGAGCTTGCCATTTCCGTCGGTGACGGCGAAGGGCAGTTTCGCGCCGACGATGTCGGCGGCGAAGGTCTCCACCTTGGCCTTGGCGTTGACCTTGCCGGCATGCTGGCCGTTCGCATTGCCGGCATGCATCAGGCTCTGCGCCGACATCACCTTGGCGCGATTCACGTCGCGGGTGAATTCCGCCACGTAGTCGGACGCCGGATTGAGCACCAATTCCTCCGGCGCGCCGATCTGGATGATCTCGCCGTCCTTCATGATGGCGATGCGGTCGGCGAGCTTGATCGCCTCGTCGAAATCATGGGTGATGAAGACGATCGTTTTCTTCAGAACATTCTGCAGCCGCATGAGTTCCGACTGCATTTCGCGCCGGATCAAGGGGTCGAGCGCGGAGAAGGGCTCGTCGAGGAACCAGATTTCGGGCTCCACCGCGAGCGAGCGGGCGATGCCGACGCGCTGCTGCTGGCCGCCCGACAATTCACGCGGATAATGATGCTCGCGCCCTTTCAAGCCGACCAGATCGATCATCGCCTGGGCGCGCTTCTTCTGCTCGGGTCTAGGCACGCTTTGGACCGACAGCGGAAAGCCGACATTCTCGAGCACGGTCAGATGCGGCAGGAGCGCGAAATGCTGGAACACCATGCCCATCTTGTGGCGGCGGATCTCGATCAGCTCGGCCTCGCTTGCTTTGAGGAGATCGCGTCCGTCGAAATTAACTTCGCCATAGGTCGGTTCGATGAGCCGCGACAGGCAGCGCAGCAGCGTTGACTTGCCCGAGCCCGACAGCCCCATGACGATGAAGATCTCGCCTTCATGCACATCGATGCTGGCTTGACGCACCGCACCGATGAGCCGGGCTTCGGCAAGCGCCTGCGCCGAGGTTGCCCCCCGATTACGGCGCATGAAGTCCTCGGCGCCCGCACCGAAGACCTTCCATAGATTGCGGCAAGAAAGCTTCACCGGCCGCTTCGCATCGGTCATTGAAGGTCGTTCCGTATAATTGATCGTCAACGCGCCAGCCGTGCCGCCGCCTCCCCCTGATTCCCCTCCCCCTTGCGGGGAGGGGTTAGGGTGGGGGTTGGGCGGCGACAGACCGGAGCCTATTGCGCCCAGGCCTTCCACTTCGCCTCATTGGCGGCGATCCACGAGGCCGCGACCTCATCAAGCGACTTGCCATCGAGGTCGACCTCGCCGGAGAGCTTGTTCAGCTCCGCCGTGTCGATCTGATAGGCCTTGGCGACCTTGTAGGCGATCGGCCACTTATCCTTCATGCCGGCCCAGGAATATTTCCAGATCTCGCCATGCGGCTTGCCGCAATCATAGGCCTTGTCCGGATTGATGCCGGCCTTCGGGTCGGTGTAGCATTCCGGCGTATATTCCGGGAACGCCACCCACTCGCCCTCATATTTCGCGGGCGCCCAATGCGGTGAATAGATCCACAGCATGATCGGCGCCTTGCGCTGATAGGCGGAATCCAACTCGGCGAACATCGCCGCGTCGGTGCCGGCATGAACGACGGTGAAGGGCAGATCAAGCGCGACGACACGCTCGTCGTCGAAGCCTTCCCAGGTCACCGGTCCGCCGAGATAGCGGCCCTTGGGCGCCGTTTCCGGTGTCGAGAAGGCTTCCGCGCATTTCGGATCCTTCAGCGCTTCCCAATTGGGGAGCCCCGGGCATTTCTCCTTCATGTAAATCGGATACCACCATTCTTCTTTGGCCTTCGGCCCGAGCGTGCCGAGCCTCTCGGTCTGGCCCGTGGCGTCGGAGGCCTTCATCGCCTCGCCCGCCGTCGTGTCCCAGAATTCGACGCCGACCGTCAGGTCGCCATTGGTGAGACCGGTAGTGAGACTCGAAAGATAGTCCGCCGTCGGATATTCGACCGTGTAGCCGAGCTTTTCGAGAATGCCGCCAAGGATCTTGGCGTTGAGATTGACGCTGGTCCAGTCGAACAGCGCGATCTTGATCGGATCGTTCGACTCGACCGCCTGGGACGTCATCGGCGTCAACGCCGTCGCCGCCAGAACGGCAAGGCCAAGCACGGCACGTCTTACGCGCAATATGCTCATGGATGTGAATCCTCTTCCTGGCTCCCACAGAGCCTTCCCGAACGGACATTCCGATCGGGTTAAGGCTCGATCGTCTTAGTCCGGAGCGCTTCGCTTATCGCGCAGGTCGACCGACCTTTGCGGGAAGCGCTCTGGCGGACTTGATGTTTTGGTTTGGTCCGCAGCCGCGAATGTCACGGCACAAGCGCATTTGTGTCAATCCCAAACAGAGATTTTCGTGGCATTTTGTGGATTTGAGAGATTTATGTTGCCGATATTGACCGTTCCGTGATCAGATTGACGAAAATCGGTCAGTTGAGCTCATGAACCGTCTGTCCCGCCGCCATGCCGAGATTCGCCAGATGTTGCATGACCACATGTCGGCCTCGGTCAGCGACCTCGCGGAATGGTTGGGCGTCTCGGCCGAGACCATCCGCCGCGACCTGAGACTGATGGCCGAGCGCGGCGAGGTACTGAAGATGCACGGCGCCGCCGCCTTGCCCCATGCGGTGGGCGAAGCCCCCTTCGAGCGGCGCATGCGCGAGAACGCGCTCGGCAAGCGGGCGATCGCGCGCCGCGCCGCTCTCGCCATCGCCGACGGCGACAGCATCATGCTCGATACGGGCACCACGACCAGTTATCTCGCGCGCGAGCTCGTGCAGAAGCGAGGGCTCACTGTCGTCACCAACTCCTCCGACATCGCCCTCACGCTCTCCACCGTCAACGGCAACAAAGTGCATTTGGCGGGCGGCGAATTGCAGGGCGACAATGGCGCCGCCTTCGGCAACTCCGCCATCGCCTTCGTGCAGCGCTTCAATGTCCGCCATGCCATCATCACCGCGGGCGCGCTCGATTCCAGGACCGGCGTCAACGACTACATTCTCGCCGAGGCCGAATTCGCCGCGACCGTTCTCGCGCGCGGCGAGCGCCGGGTCGTCGTCACCGATCACAGCAAGTTCGGCAAGAGCGCTCTTGTCAATGTCTGCGGCTTCGCGGCGCTCGACTGCCTGGTGACCGACGCGAAGCCGCCGGCCGATCTCGCCCGCGCGCTCGCTGCGGCCAATGTCATGGTCGAGGTCGCCTCCCCTTGATGAGACGCCCTTTCGACTCTACAGAAATGGCGCGCAACGAAGGAAACGGGGCACGCCCATGAAAGTCGTCTATTCCGAGGATCACCGTCTGCATTTCCCGCAAGGCGAGCTCTATGGCGGCGAGTTCGTGACGCCTTTCGAGCGGCCCTCGCGTGTCGAATATATCCTGCGCGAATTGAAGCGCCGTAAGATGGACGACCTCATGGCGCCGGCCAAACTCGACATGAAGCCGGTGGCCAAGGTGCATGACAAAGGCTTTCTCGAGTTTCTCGCCAGCGCCTGGCGCGAATGGACGGAAGCCGGCTTCCGCGGCGAGATCATCCCGACCGGCTTCGCCGCGCGGGGAATGCGACAGAAGAAGCCCAATCATATCGACGGCAAGGTCGGCTATTACATCCTCTCGATGGAGACCTGCATCACCGCCGGTACCTGGGAGGCGGCCGTATCCTCCGCCGCCGTCGCCCAAACGGCGCAGAAGCTTGTCGCCGGCGGCGCCCGTTCCGCATTCGCTCTATGCCGTCCGCCCGGCCATCATGCCCATCATGACATGTATGGCGGCTACTGCTTCCTCAACAATGCGGCGATCGCCGCGCAGGGTTTTCGCGACCAGGGTGCTACGCGCGTCGCCATTCTCGATGTCGACTTCCATCACGGCAATGGCACGCAGGACATTTTCTATGCGCGGGACGACGTCCTCTTCTGCTCGCTGCATGGCCAGCCGGAAGACGCATTCCCCTATTTCCTCGGCTACAAGGATGAAAAGGGCACGGGCAAAGGTGAAGGGTTCAACATCAACTATCCAATGCCGCCGGGGGCAAAGTACGATGTGTGGGGCAAGGCGCTGAGCGCCGCGCTCGGCCAGATCAAGCGCTACAAGCCCGATGCTCTCGTCGTCTCATTGGGCGTCGACACCTTCAAGGACGACCCGATCAGCTTCTTTAAGCTCACTTCCGACGACTTCCGCACCTATGGCGCGGCGATCGCCAAGGCCAGGCTGCCGACCCTGTTCGTCATGGAAGGCGGCTATGCGGTGGAGGCCATCGGCATCAACACGGTGAATGTTCTGGATGGCTTCTTGAACGGATGAGGCGTCACCACCTTCCAGCTTCGCCCTTGGAAACCGCTCCCGACTGATCATGGGATTTGCTGCGACATATAACGCACAACTAACGTTCGGTCGGCGGCTTTGAGAGCCATTATAGACTGGAGAAAGACAAGCATTGCCTTGCAATTTTGCGCGGCGCTGAGCTGCAGCTGCGTCCCTTGATAGAATTCATCTTCACTGAGGCCCGCCGCCTGTGCGTCGGCAGAAAACGCCCCAAAGATATGCTCAATTTGCTGATCGATGATCTTGCCGCCTGCATATGTTCCTTGCGACCCTATAAGCTGTGCGGTCGCATCAAGATCTCGCTTCTGGAGGTCGGCCGGAAGGGCATTGAAATCAAACCCTCTGTGATTCCCTCTGAGATAGGCATCGCAAGCATCCGTACCGATTCTCGAGAATGCCTCCACTTCCTCCTTCATGACCTGATAGAAGTTCATCAGCGCCTCGTCTGAAGCGGATGGCATGCTCTTGTTCACCAGAGGCAGGATGATTTCCCATGTCTGCCCGCGCAGATCCGCAATCGTCTGTCCCTTCTCATAGCCCGCTTTGAAGATATCAATGATAGCGGCATACTCGGTCGGATGCCGAATGCTTAGCGCTCTGTATAGCTCGATGTTCTGCAGAGCCTCTTCGAATGTCGCCATGTCCTTCGACAATCCGGAAAGGGCGACATCCGATTCCGCAACATAGGCGGTGGCTAGGCCAGACTCGAACAATTCCTTGTGTGTCGGCATCCAGAACGACTCATGCGGAACAGACAATCCCCGATCGACGAAGCCGGCAGTCACGCCTCTTGAAATCAGGAACCTCCTGGTCTCCTCAGAAATGCTCTCCAGATCGACTGTCGACAGCCCCGGAAAATAGGGCTTGTGAAGCCCTAGAACAGCGCCTTTCGCAAGCCACCTCTCCTTGCCTGCGGCAAATACGTTGACGCAGGCGCTTGCGCAGGAATTGGACACATATGTGTTCAGCCCCCTCTGCAGGATATACGTCGAGAGTTTCTCAGCCTCGGCCAGCCGTCCGCCCTCGCTGTGCAGGTGGATGACCTTGATCGTCGGATGCTGTCCGAGAATGCTCTCGACATCCTGCGCGAGACCAAAATCCAAAGGCCCGGTTATTTCCAGCTCGGAATTATTTCGAAGGGGACGGATCACATACCGCTTTTCGTTAGCCTCCGCGAATATTTCGACATATCCTCCGATCTGGGGCAGCCCTTCTCTCACAAAAGTGGTGACTGTCGAAAGTACCGCCAGCGACGTGAGGAATTTCGCGATGCCGCCCCAATATTTCCTTGGATGCTGACTGGAATATCGTTCGGCCGACCGCCATATGCCGACGCTGAGCCAAAGCTGACCAATGAGCGTCATTGGCCAGAGGAAGATTATTATAGCGCTTATCAGGCGCGGGTAATTAGAGAATCCAACCGCACCGACAATGACGATGGGCACAGCAAGGAGGCCGGCGACGGCAAAGCTGTTCAGCCAATAGCTTTTGACGAGGGACAGCTGACCACGCCAGTGCCTGATTAAATAATTCGAGGGAGGACGTTTTGTTTCAGCGACTACGGACGTATCTTGTGGCGCCACCGTGAACTGGTCGATCGCGAAAATTTGCGCCCAGTCTTGCATCCCGTGTCGCCAGATCCAGTCGTCCGGCTTCAGCGTCCCTTGCGCCAGTGCGTCCTTGACGGCCGTAATGGCCAGCGGCCCCCTCTCCTGCCCGTTCACATGAACGAACCATGTAGGCACATCCACTTCACCAGAGCCCTGGGGAATGGGAGCTCTGTCTCCCCGCTTCGCCCGTAACAAGCCAAATATATCGAAGGCCATTACAAGTAGAGATGGCAACGCGTAAGCACGAAATCCCCATTCCCATTGAACGGGACCGCCATCCGCATGGCCGTAGGCGGAGCCGACCGCAGCTACAATGTAGGTCAGCAGATGAGCAACAACAAGGCGCGCAATACTCTGGGCTTTCCAGGCCCCTAATCCCCAGATGGCGAGTCTGGAGAGCAGTATTATTCCTAATACAGCGCCGAGTGTAAATGCCAGCCATCCCATGATCACCCCCTCTTTGACGCCACTCTAGGTCAAGTGAGGGTCCGCGGAAAAGGGCCGGACGAGACGGCGTATCGACCTCAAACGATCGATGCTCGCTCTGCGCAGGAGGTTAAGCTAGTGTGTTTTGCGTCTGAAATGCAACACTGGAGAGGCAGAGGCCTCACGCTGCGCGCGAATCCTCATGGCCGCCCCCAGATGGACGCCGCCGCTATGCGCCGGGATGACGGAAGTCGGATCCCTCTCCTTGAATGGCGCTAGAATGTGCGCTTTTGATAGGGCAGTCCTTCGCCCGCCTCACAATAGGCTTTGAGGCTATAGAGGAACATGGCCCAGTTATAGTTGCAGGACCGGAAGTATTCCGTCACCTCTCGCCAATTCATGTGCTTCAGAAGCACCGAGGTCTTGCCGTTCTCCTCCTTGAGATCGAAGCTGACATCGGTTCCTACCCATTCCGGCTCGGAATCGACGCAATGCCACACAAGCCGCTTGGCATTCTCCAACTCGATGACCTTCATCAGAGTGGGCTCCTCGTCGCCGAATCTGAACTCTGACAGCACCGAGCTTCGCTTCGACCGACAATGTCTTTGTCCAGATTTCGGCCAATCCCTCCTCTTGGGTGAGAGCAGCAAAGACCCGGGCAGCCGGAGCATTCACATATTGAACATGTTCGATATTGGCCATTTGAATAACTTCCATCAGGATCGACGCTCAAACCGCGCCTGAATCCTCGTAACCACTGACGATATGGACGACACCGGCGGGACTCGCGATCCAGTAGCCATCGAAATTCGCGGGCAGCTCCTCGATCGCGTCGCAACGAACCACATCCTTTTGCGCCAGATGCTGTGCTGCCGCCTTTGTGTCGTTCGTCCCGATATCGAGCCAGAGCTCGGCATGCGAGGCTTTCACGCAACGGTCGAGCCACAGGCGGATCGGGCCGTAATCGACTGCATGCGAGTTGTCCGATGTCTGCTTGACGTCGAGACCCAGCGTGTCGCGATAGAATGTGATCGTCGCCTCATACTGATGCGGCGGCAACTTCATCGCGATATTGCGCCCGCCGCGGAACTTGAGATCGGTACTGGTCAACGGATACTCCTTACTGTTTTGCCAAAGTTGCATAGTGCTTGAGCGCCGGCTGGAAGACCTCTGAGAAGGTCTTGACCGGTTCTCCGCCCAGCCGCGCGGCGAGATAGTGAAGATGCGAATCCCACCCTGCCCCGAAGCCCGGCATCTCATCGGCAGCGAGCTTGCGATGCGTGAGGACGAGGCGGACCTCGTCGCCTTCAGGCGATAGCTCGAAGCGCACGATCGAGGCAGGCTTCGCTTTCCCTGCCGGATCGAGCTCCGTCCAGTTGTAGGAGAGGAGCCGCGGCGGGTCGTAATCCTGGATGACGCCCTTGCAGGAGCTGTCGCCGCACTCGTCCTGGGCGCTGAAGGTGAAGGCGAGCGTGATCTCGCCGCCCGGCCGCCAGTCGCCCTTGGCGCCGGCGAGCCAGGTCTCGAGATATTCGGATTTCGTCAGATAGTTCCAGACCCGTTCGATGGGGCCGGGCAGCAGGCGTTCGAAGCGCACGGTGCTGTTGTCGAGGAAGACGCCATCATAACTCATTTCGGATTGTCCTTCTTAAGGGGATCGGGCTGGCGCAGCGCCTCTTCGAGCGCGTCGAGCCTGCCGCGCCAGAAGCGCCGGATCGTGTCGAGCCAGCCGTCGATCTCGCTCAGACCTTGCGGGTTGAGCGAATAGATGCGGCGCTGCCCGTCCACCCTGACCTGAACGAGGCGCGCTTCCTTGAGGGCTTTCAAATGCTGCGACACCGCCGGCGCCGTCATCTGGAAGTTCTCCGCCAGTGCGCCGGCGGAAAGCTCACGCTCGGCCAGGAGGCCGATGATGCGGCGGCGGGTGGGATCGGAAATGGCCGTGAAACTGTCCATGGCCAGACATTGTAGCATATACTTAAATAAATCAACTCTTAAATAAAGAATGCACCTTCCTCTCCCGAAGACTTCTTGTTTTTCAGAACTTTGGCCGCCCCTTCCTATCGGTGAACCAGCCGCCCGCAGCCCTTTCATAGGCGAGCGCCGCCTTGAACACGGTGGCGTCGTCGAAGGTGCGCCCGACGATCTGGATGCCGGTCGGGACCCCGCTACCGGCGAAGCCTGAAGGCACCGCCATCACCGGGCAGTTATGCAGCATGTTGAACTGATGCGTCATGACCCAACCATATTCGCCGTCGGCCTTGATGCCGTTGATGCGGAAGTCCGGATCCCACGGATCGTGATCGGCATGCACCGCCGGAAGATTGAGCGTCGGGCAGATGAAAACGTCATGCGCGTCGAGCACCGGTCCCAGCGTCTGATACATGCGATGCGCCTGCGCCCACGCCTTGTGGACATCGTCGATGCCGGTGAGCTTGTCGATCGCGTCGGCCGTCTTGAGCGCATAGTCGGTCATCAGATGGCCGTGCGTCTTCTTCCACCACACGGTCTGGCGGCCGAAATCCATCGCGTTGTACCAATGGAGCGCATTCATCTCGATATCGCCGGTCCAGCCGAGGCGCACCTCCTCCACCTCGGCGCCGAGCGCGCGGAACAAGCCGAGCGCCTTCAGCGTGTTCTTGCGCACATCGGGATCGACATTCACATAGTCGAAGTCGATTGAATGGGCGACCTTGAAGCCCTTGAGCGAATTTCCCCGCTCCGGCAGCGTGACTGTTTCGCGCAAGGAATCGTGGTCGAGCGGATGCGGGCCGGCGGTGATCGACTGCATCAGCGCCGCATCCGCAACGGCGCGTGTCATCGGCCCGCAATGGTTATAGCGGTCGAAGCAATTGGGGGCGCCGTCGGGATTGCGCCCATGCGGCGGCTTGAAGCCGACCGTGCCGCAGGCCGACGATGGGATCCGGATCGACCCGCCGATGTCGGTTCCGGTGGCGAGCGTGGTGAGGCCGGCCGCAAGCGCCGCACCCGAGCCGCCGGACGAGCCACCCGGCCCATAGTCGGTGTTGAAGGGATTATGCGTCGTACCCCAGGCGCGCGAATGGCACACCCCCGAGAGGCAGAATTCCGGCGTGGTGGTGCGCGCATGCACGATGGCGCCGGCCTCGGTCAGGCGCTCGATCATCGGGTCGGAATGATCGTCGATATTATCGATGAAGATGAGCGATCCATGCGTGGTGCGCTTGCCCTTGAGGCGCTGTGCGTCCTTGACCGCGAGCGTGATGCCCTCCAGCGGACGCGGCTTACCGTTGCGCTTGCCGTAAGCCGCCTCGGCCGCCTCGGCCTGCGTCAGCGCTTCGTCGAAATAGCGGTCGGTAAAGCAATTGATCGTCGGATGGATATCCTCGGCGCGCTCGATCTGCGCCTTGAGGAGCTCGACCGGCGACAGCTTGCGGGCGCGGAACAGCTTCAGGAGCTGCGCGGCAGGCAGATAGCAAAGATCGTCGTCGGTCATGGACAAGCCTCGGTCAAGCACGCTAGAGGCACCACACTAGCCCGGGATGCGAAAAAGTGGGTACCGGTTTTTCGCAAAGATCCCGCGCTGGCATATATGAGTCGATCACGTTTATGAGTTTGGATTGATTTCATTCGAAACTCATCGTGATCTGGTCCGACGTAGCGAAGGGAACAACGTCCATGGGTGACAGGCTGAAGGGTAAGACGGCGCTGGTGACATCGGCGGCGCAGGGCATCGGGCGGTCGACAGTGATCGCCATGGCGCGTGAAGGCGCCAAGGTCTATGCCACCGATATCCGCGACGACCTTCTGGCGGATCTCCCCAAGGAGGCGCCCGGGATCGAGGCCTTCGCCCTCGACGTGCTCAATCCCGAGGCAATCCGGAAGGCGGCCGAGCGCGCCCCCGATGTCGACGTCCTGTTCAACTGCTCGGGCTTCGTTCATCACGGCACGATTCTCGATTGTGACGAAAAGTCCTGGGACTTCTCCTTCGACCTCAACACCAAGGCGCACTACCGCATGATCAAGGCCTTCCTGCCGGCCATGCTGGCCAAGGGCAAGGGCACGATCGTCAACATGTCCTCGGTCGCCTCCTCGATAAAGGGCGTGCCGAACCGCTTCGTCTATGGCGCCACCAAGGCCGCCGTCATCGGCCTCACCAAGGCGCTCGCCGCCGATTTCGTCGGCAAGGGCATCAGATGCAATGCCATTTGCCCCGGCACCGTCGACACGCCTTCTCTCAATGAACGCATGCGCCAGCAGGGTGACTATGAGAAGGCGCGCCAGGCCTTCATCGCCCGCCAGCCCATGGGCCGCCTCGCCCAGCCCGAGGAGATCGCGGCTCTCGTCATCTATCTCGCCAGCGAGGAATCGGCCTTCATCACCGGTCAGACTTTCGTCATCGATGGCGGCTGGTCCGGTTGAGATATCCGATCGCCACAACCCTGTTGGCAAGGCGTCGCAATCCTCATAGGATCAAGGGCGACGAGAACAGAAAAAGCGTCATCAGGGGAGTTGTGATTGGGTATAGCCGGTTCTGGGGAGCGGCGCAGCGCCATTGAGGCGATCGGCGTCAGCAAGATTTTCGGCGGCGGTGACGATGCGGTAAAAGCGCTCGACGATGTCGATGTCACCATCCGCGAGAATGAATTTTTCACGCTACTCGGGCCTTCCGGCTGCGGCAAGACCACTCTCCTCCGGCTGATTGCCGGCTTCGATTTCCCGACCGAGGGTGAGATCCGCCTTTACGGTGACGATATCGCGCCGCTGCCGCCCTTCAAGCGGCCGGTCAACACCGTTTTCCAGAATTACGCTCTCTTCCCGCATATG
Organism: Nordella sp. HKS 07; assembly: GCF_011046735.1. NCBI lineage: Bacteria > Pseudomonadati > Pseudomonadota > Alphaproteobacteria > Hyphomicrobiales > Nordella > Nordella sp. HKS 07. The sequence continues at coordinate 1,543,795 of NZ_CP049258.1, forward strand.
ACCGTCGCCCAGAATATCGGCTTCGGCCTCGAAATGCTGGGCAAGCCGCGCCCCGAGATCGATGCCCGCGTCAGCGAGATGCTGAAGCTGGTGCGCATGGAGGAACTGCGCAACCGCCGCACCAGCCAGATCTCCGGCGGCCAGCAGCAGCGCGTGGCGCTCGCCCGCGCTTTGGCGCCCAGGCCCAAGGTGCTGCTCCTCGACGAGCCGCTTTCGGCGCTCGATTTCAAATTGCGCAAGGACATGCAGATCGAGCTCAAGCGTCTGCAGCACGAGACCGGCATCACCTTCATCTTCGTCACCCACGACCAGGAAGAAGCCCTCACCATGTCGGACCGCATCGCCGTCATGTCCAAGGGCCGCATCCTGCAGATCGGCTCGCCACGCGACATCTATGACCGCCCGGCCGAGCGTTTCGTCGCCAATTTCATCGGCGACACGAACTTCCTCGAGGGCACGGTGAAGACGGTGGGCCCTGGCAAGGCGCGCATTGTGCTTGATGCGGGGTCCGAGGTCGATGCCGGAATATCCGAGGGTTTCACGCCCGAAGGCAATGTCACCATCGTGGTGCGCCCCGAACATGCCGCCATCCACGCCAAGCCCGACAAAGGCGCGCTCAAGGGCACGCTGGAGAACATTGTCTATTTCGGTACCGACACGCATTTTCACGTCAAGCTCGCTTCGGGACCGCATTTCATCGTGCGCCAGCAGAACCGGCACGGAGCGAGCGAGGACTTCAGGACCGGCATGCCGGTCGGCATCGAGATCGGCGAGAATGCGGCGCAAGTGCTGAAGGACTGATCATGGCCGTGGAAAATTCGCCTCTTCCCACCCGCGCCGCCCAGGTCGCCGCCGAGGCCGACAGGCGCGAAATCCGCGGTCGCTGGCTCCTCGCCTCTCCTGCCCTCCTGATCATCCTCTTCGCCGCCATCGGCCCGCTTTTCATCGTCCTCGTCTACTCCTTCCTCACCCCCGGCGATTATGGCGGCGTGGTCTGGAAGCCCTCCGGCCAGGCCTGGTTCCAGGTGCTGTTCGAGAAGGACATATTCGACGACACGACGACTTTCGCCGACGCTCATCTCTCGATCCTTTGGCGTTCGGTGAAGCTGTCCTTGCTGACCACGCTGGCGGCGCTGGCCTTCGGTTTCCCCACCGCCTATTTCATCGCCACGCGTCCCGAGAAGAGCCGCGACATCTGGCTCTTCCTCATCACCATCCCCTTCTGGACCAATCTGCTCATCCGCACCTTCGCGGTGCAGGAGGTCATCCGCAATGAAGGCATCCTCAACACGGCGCTGATCAAGCTCGGCATCATCTCAAGCCCGATCCAGATCATGTTCACCGATGTCGCCATCATGCTTGGCATGCTCTATGTCTATCTGCCGCTGATGGTGCTGCCGCTCTATGCCAGCATGGAGAAGCTCGACTTCCGCCTGGTCGAGGCGGGCTACGACCTCTACGCCAACCGTTTCCAGGTGCTGCGCCGCGTCATCATCCCGCTCGTGAAGCCCGGCATCATCGCCGGTTCCATCCTGGTCTTCATCCCCTCACTCGGCGCCTATGTGACGCCGCGGGTGCTGGGCGGCGGCAAGAACATGATGCTCGGCAATCTCATCGAGCTGCAGTTCGGCCAGGGCCGCAACTGGCCTTTGGGCGCCGCGCTCTCCATCACCTTGATGGCCATCGTGATGGTGGCGCTCATGGTCTATGTGCGTTATGCCGGCCGCTCGGAGACGCGCCATGGCTGACGCATCGCTCCGCAATGCACGATCCGTTCCCGGACCGGCAGGTGCGCGCAAAGGCGCCACCTTCTCCGTCAGGCGGCAGACCGGTTTCGGCGGGATCGCGCTCTTCTGCTTCGTGCTGCTCTATCTCCCGATCGCCACGCTCGTCGTCTATTCCTTCAATGCCGGCAATTCGCTCGCCATCTGGGAAGGCTTTTCCTGGCGCTGGTATGTCGCGGCCTGGAACAATCAGCAGATCGTCGAGACCTCGATCCGCTCCTTCGTGATCGCGAGTTTCGCCGCTGTCGTCTCGACCACGGTGGCCACCATGGCGGCGCTCGCCACCACCCGCACCAGACCCTATCGAGGGTTGAATTTCATCTATGGCTTCATCAACCAGCCGCTGATGGTGCCGGAGATCGTGACCGGCATCGCGCTCCTGATCTTCTTCGCCATGGTCAAGGTCTGGACCGGTTACACCGGCCTTGGATACCTCATCGCCGCCCATACGGCCTTCTGCATTCCCTTTGCCTATCTGCCCATCCGCGCCCGCCTCGAGAACATGGACCTGACGCTGGAGCGCGCCGCCGCCGATCTCTATGCCACGCCCTGGATGACCTTCCGGAAGGTGACCCTGCCGCTGCTGTGGCCGGGCATCATCGCCGGCCTGATGCTCGCTTTTGTCGTGTCGCTCGACGACGTCGTCATCACCGAGCTCGTCAAATCCGGCGGCCAGGATACGCTGCCCACCTACATGCTGGGACAGCTGCGCCGCGTGGTGACGCCCGAGATCAACGCCATATCGAGCGTGTTCCTGCTCATCTCCGTCGTCATCGTGACGCTGTTCTTCTTCCTCAATCGCAAGCGGACTTGACGCACCGGACCAAAAGGCGTCACGTGACGCCTTGAAATACGATGTATTCAAGGAAAGGAAAATCATGAAGCATGGAGCAGTCATAACAGGCTTGACCATCCTGTTGACGGCGGGCCCGGCATTTGCCGAAGGCCAACTCAACATCTATAACTGGGGCAACTATACAAGCCCCGAGCTGATCAAGAAGTTCGAAGACACCTACAAGGTCAAGGTGACGGTTACCGATTTCGACTCGAACGACACCGCTCTCGCCAAGCTCAAGGCCGGCGGCCATGGCTTCGACATCGTCGTGCCCTCCAATTCGCATGTCCCGATCTTCATCCACGAAGGCGTCCTGCTCGAATCGCGCCCCGACCAGATGGAGAACTTCAAGAATGTCGACGATCGCTGGGTGAATGTCGAATGGGACAAGGGCCGCCACTACACGGTGCCCTGGGCCTGGGGCTCTACCGGCGTCATCGTAAACACCAAGGTCTATAGTGGCGACCCCAATACCTGGAAGATCATCTTCGACCCGCCCGAGGAGCTGAAGGGCAAGATCAACGTGCTGCCCGAGATGCTCGATACGCTGGGCGCCGCGATCAAATACAATGGCGGCGAGCTCTGCACGGACGACAAGGAGATCCTCAAGAAGGCGCATGCGACGCTCGTCGCCGCCAAGCCCAACTGGTTGTCCATGGACTACAGCAACGTCGAAAAATACGTGAAGGAGGACTTCGCCGCCGGCGTCAATTACAGCGGCGCCGCCTTCCGCGCCCGCCTGCAGAACGACAAGCTCGTCTATGGCTATCCGAAGGAAGGCTATTCCCTCTGGATGGACAGCGCGGCCATCATCAAGGACGCCAAGAACGTCGATAACGCCAAGCTGTTTCTGAACTTCATCATGGCTCCGGAGAACGCCGGGCTCATCTCGAGCTTCACGCGTTATGCCAACGGCATCAAGGGCTCGGAAGCGTTCATGCCCGAAGACATGAAGACGGCGCCGGAAGTGGTGATTCCGGCGGACTTGCAGGGGCCCGGGAAATTCGACCCCGTCTGCTCCGCGGAAGTGCAGGCGCTCTACACCCGCATCTGGACGGACATCACCAAATAAGCGCAGACTGAACGGGCCCCGGCGTCAAAACCGGGGCCTAAATTATAACGACGTTAGGGAGAAGCTTGAATGACGATGAAACTGAAATGGGCGGGACTTGGCCTCGCCATGACCGCCTTTGCCGCGAGTCCCGCCTTGGCCGAGGGCGAGCTCAATATCTACAATTGGGGCAACTACACCAATCCCGATCTCATCAAGAAGTTCGAGGAGACCTACAAGGTCAAGGTCACCGTGACCGATTATGATTCGAACGACACGGCGCTCGCCAAGGTCCGCGCCGGCGGCCACGGCTTCGACATCGTCGTGCCGTCGGCGAATTTCGTGCCTGTGTGGGTCAAGGAGGGGCTCCTCCTCGAGACGCGACCCGACCAGATGGAGAATTTCAAGAATGTCGACGATCGCTGGGTGAATGTCGAATGGGACAAGGGCCGCCACTATACTGTGCCGTGGCAGTGGGGCTCGACCGGCGTCATCGTCGACACCTCCCTCTATAAGGGCGACATCAACACGTCCGGCATCATCTTCAACCCGCCGGACGAGCTCAAGGGCAAGATCAATGTGGCCCCTGAGATGAACGACGTCATGGCGGCGGTCATCTGGTATCTGGGTGGCGAATGGTGCACCGCTGACAAGGGGCTCCTCAAGAAGGCGCGCGACACGCTGATCGAGGCCAAGAAGAGCTGGATATCCATGGACTATGGCGTGATCGACAAATTCGCCAGCCGCGATTTTGGTGCCGCCTATTACTGGAACGGCGCCGCCTTGCGTTCCAGAATGAAGAACAAGGATGTCCGCTTCGGCTATCCGAAGGAAGGCTATCCTCTGTTCATGGACAGCGTCGCCGTGCTGAAGGACGCCAAGAATGTCGAGAACGCCAAGCTGTTCCAGAACTTCATCATGGATCCACAGAATGCCGCGCTGATCTCCGCCTTCGCCAAATATGCGAACGGCATCAAGGGATCGGAGCAGTTCCTGCCGGAAGAGATGAAGGGCGCGCCGGAAGTCGAGATTCCGGCCGAATTCGTGGACAAGGGCCACTTCTTCAAGCTCTGCGAGCCGGAAGTGACGGCACTCTATTCGAAGATCTGGACCGAGCTGCTCAAGTAGTCCGCCCTTCGCCTCTCCCGTCCACGGGCCGGGAGAGGCACCCGACGTCTGGACGGAACTGACGAAATAGTGTGTAACGTCTCCCGGCGGAAATCGGCCGGGAGTCCTTTCTCAAATCATGACATCCTATAAGAATTCAGAGCCGCGCCCGCCGATCATGCGCGAAAGCCCGCCCAAATTGCGCGTGCCTTTTGCCGACTGGGACCGCCCGCCCTGGAACCGCTGGTCGTTCCAGCATGTGCGCGAATTGCTGCCGACGGCGGAAGTCTGGCGCGGCAACGGCCCGCCATCGAGCCTGCCGCAAGTGCCGCACGATCTGAGCGGCATCGAATTCTCCGGCGCCGACGGCGTCGGTCGCACAGTCGAGTCGTTTCTCGATGAGAGCTACACCGACGGCTTCCTGGTCCTGCACAAGGGCCGCATCCTCACCGAGCGCTATTTCAACGGCATGGGCGAGCGCAGCCTGCATCTTTCCCAGTCCATGGCGAAATCGGTGACGGCCGCCGCCGCCGGCTGCCTGGTGGCGCAAGGCCTTCTCGATCCGGATGCGCTCATCACTTATTATCTGCCCGAGCTCGAAGGGACGGCCTATCGCGGCGCCAGGCTCCGGCACGTCCTCGACATGACGTCGGGCGTGCGCTTCTCGGAGGATTACACCGATCCGCATTCCGACATAGGCCGCAGCGATGTGGCCTCGGGCTGGAAGCCCGCCCCTGCCGGAGCTGACGGCTTTCCCGAGCATATGTGGGAGCTCATCCTCTCCCTCACGGCGCTCGAGCGCCCGCATGGCGAGCTTTTTGTCTACCGTTCGATTGAAACCGACGTGCTCGCCTTCTGCATGGAGCGCGCCAGCGGCAAACGTCTGCCGCAACTCGTCTCCGAGCTCTTGTGGCAGCCGATGGGGGCGGATGAGAGCGCCTGCTTCACGCTCGACAGGGCCGGCTATGCGCTCGCCGATGGCGGGCTCAATGCCACCTTGCGCGACTATGCCCGCTTCGGCGCGCTCTATCTGCAGGACGGATATTTCAACGGCAGGCAGATCGTGCCGGCCGGCTGGGTGCTGGAGACCCGGATCGGCGATGCGCGCTTGTTCGGCGAGCCTTATACGCTCACCACGCCCAACGGCGCCTATCGCAACCAGTTCTGGATCGAGGATGTGTCGCGCCCGGCGATCATGTGCCGGGGCGTCTTCGGGCAGCTCATCTATATCGACCCGGCCCGCGATCTCGTTGTCGTCAAATTGTCGAGCTGGCCTGACTTCCTCAATATCGAGCTCGGCGTCAACACCTTGCGCATGATCCACGCGCTGGCCAATGAGCTCGTTTGAGAAGAATTGAACGCCGCGGGATCAACTCATTCAGATCACTGCAGAACGGCGACCTGCACCTTGGCGACGCCGGTATCGTGCAGGCCCACGGCCATGGCCGCGCCATAGGCGAGATCGATGATGCGCCCACGAACGAACGGGCCGCGGTCATTGATGCGCACAATGACCGAGCGGCCGTTGCGCAGATTGGTGACGCGCACCTTGGTGCCGAATTTCAGCGAGCGGTGCGCCGCGGTGAAGCCGTTTGGATTGAATTTCTCGCCATTCGCGGTCTTGCGGCCTGTTTTGTAGTAGGAAGCCATGCCCACTTGTGCCTGGGCGATATCTGCGGATGAAATGAGGACAGGCGTTGCAAAAGCGCAAAAGATCAGCGCAGCGAGAAATCGCTTCATCACATTCCCCTCGATTTTATACGGAACCCAAAGACCAGAAATGTCTCTGGACTGATTCAACTTGAAAACAGGTCCCCTGACGGTTCCCCGCGAGTGAAGAGCGGAATGCCGTGAATAGTGTTCCCTCACATCCCGTAGAATGTGGCGTAGGGGGCGTATAAGGCGAGAATGTGACCGCTATGACGCTAGGTCAGCCATCCCATCCAGGGGAATATTCGGTGTCTTGCCTGCAACAAGATCCGCCGTGATGCGCGCCGCGCCATGGCTCATCGTCCAGCCCATATGGCCCTGGCCGGTGTTGAACCACAGATTCTTGTAGCGGCCGCGCCCCAGGATCGGCGTTCCCTCCGGCGTCATCGGCCGCAGTCCCGCCCAATGCTCCGCCTGCTGCCAATCGGCGCCATTGGGAAAGAGCTCGCGCATCACCGCAAGCATGGTGCGGAAATCCTCCGGCCGGTGACTGCGGTTGTAGCATGAGAACTCCGCGGTCGCGGTGGCGCGCACGCGATCGCCATAGGGCGCATAGGCGACGAGATTTTCCTCGTCGATGCCGCCGATGGCCGGCGGATTGTTCCGACCCGCTACGGGCGCTGTGATCGAATAGCCCTTCACCGGATAGATCGGCAGGTCGGCGCCGAGCTCGCGCGCCAATTGCGGGGAATAGACGCCGAGCGACAGCACGACGATGTCGGCCGTCTCGCGGCCTTTGTCGGTGACAACAGCGTTGATCCGGTCACCATCTTTGTCGAAACCTTTGACCGTTGTCCCGAATTTGAATTTCACGCCCTGCCCCTCGAGCCACGTCGCCATGTTGCGCGCGAAGAGGCGGCAGTCTCCGCTCTCGTCATAGGGCGCATAGAGGGCGCCGGCGAACTTGTCCTTGACCTCGCCGAGCGCCGCGTCCTTCGCCGCGATTTTGTCGCGGCCGATCACTTCGATGACACAGCCCTGCCGGCGCAGGATCTCGGCTTTCGCCGCCGCCCCGTCGAGCCCCTTCTGGCTGCGATAGAGATAGAGAAGCCCGTCCTTGCGCCCGTCATAGGCGATCCTGGCGCGCGCCAGCGTCTCGTGGAACACATCGAGCGAATAGGCGCAGAGCCGCGCTTTGCGCGCGGTATTGAGCGCCGCCTTCTCGGCCGTGCATTGCTGCCAGAATTTCCACATCCAGCGCCAGAATTGCGGATCGGGAGTGGGCCGGAAGCGCAAAGCCTGGTCATTGCGCCAGAGCGACCGCAGCAGGATGCCGGGGGCCGCGGGCGACGACCAGGCATAGGCGTGGCTCGGCGCGAACAGCCCGGCATTGCCATAGGAGGTGAAGGCCGCCGGCAGCGCCTCGCGGTCGATGACCGTGACCTCATGCCCGTCGCGGTTCAATTCATAGGCCGTCGTCACCCCGACAATGCCTGCCCCCAGAACCAGTGCTTTCATGACCGCCCGCTTTTCCTGACCCAGGCCAAGTCGCGACGGCTATCACGCCTTGGCCCATTTTTTTGCCCATGATCTTATCGGAAAACCGGCATCCACTTTTCCGGATCATTGGCTAGTGGTAGGCGAGATGAGGCCGTCCGACAATATCGAAGCGCACATGCCCTCCACCACCCACGCCGATGCCTTCCATTTCGACCATCCCGTCCGCAGCTTCTGGGAAGCGAGCGCCGCCCCTCTGGGGCTAGCGACGCCGCCTTTGGCGGGTGACGCCCAATGCGACGTGGCGATCATCGGCGCCGGCTATACCGGCCTTGCCGCCGCCCTCAGGCTCAGCAGCGAATACGGCCTCGATGTGCGCGTCCTTGAGGCGGGCGAGCCCGGCTGGGGCGCCTCGGGACGCAATGGCGGCTTTGCCTGCATCGGCTGTCACAAGCGCAGCTACGGCTCGCTGATCCAATCCTACGGCCTCGACGAGACGCGCCGCTTCTATGGCGCCATGAAGGATGCCGTCGACCTGGTGCGCGAGCTCTGCGCAAGTCACGGCATCGACGCCTGGATCCATGAGGGCGGCGAGATCTCGCTGGCGCATTTGCCGAGTCGCTGGGCCGAACTGGAGGAAGAGCGCGACTTCATGGCCCGCATCTTTGGCGAGAAGCTGTCGATCTTCACCGTCGAGGAGTTGAAGGCGCGAGGCCTGTGGGCGCCGACATTCCATGGCGGCATCCACAATGCCACCGGCTTCAGCATCCATCCCCTGAACTATGCGCGGGGCCTGGCCCGCGCCGTTCATTCAGCCGGCGTTCCCATCCACGGCTCCTCGCGCGTGCGGCGCTGGGAACAGGCCGGGGGCCGCCATCGCCTGACGACTCAGGGCGGCACGCTCACCGCCCGACGTGTCATCGTCGCTACCAATGGCTACACGCCGGAAGACGTCTCACCCCACCATGCCGGCCGCCTGATGCCGGCGCTCTCCAATATCATCGTCACCCGCCCCTTGAGCGAGGCCGAACGCGCCGAGCAGGGCTGGACCTCGCGCCTGATGGCTTTCGACACGCGCAATCTGCTTCATTATTTCCGGCTTCTGCCCGATGGCCGCTTTCTCTTCGGCGGGCGCGGCGGCACCGACGCCTCGGACGCGGGCGCCGCTCCGATGCAGCACCATATGACCGCGACCTTGCGCCGGATGTTCCCGGTTTTCGGTGCCGCGGACATCACCCATTTCTGGCGCGGCTTCGTCTGCCTCGCTTACGACCTCGTGCCTTATGTCGGACCGCTCGATACGGAAAAGACGGTGTGGACCGCGATCGCCTATCACGGCAATGGCGTCGCCATGGCGACCTATTCCGGCATGGCCCTCGCCGATCTCATCGCCGGGGACCCGAAACGCGCTAATCTCCCATCGGTCCTGACCAGGCGCCTCGCCCGCTTCCCCCTTGCCGGACTGCGGCCGCTTTACCTCAAGGGCGCCTATCTGTGGTTCAACTATCAGGACGGACGGTAGGGTCAGCGCCACCCTCATAGCTGTGGCTTCCGCCCAGATAATCCCGGAGCACGTAGCTTCCATCGTTCTCCTGGATAATATAGGACGGTCCAATCGGCACTTTTCCATGCCCGCCCGGAATGTCGAGCACATAGGTCGGCTGGCACAGCCCCGACAGGCGGCCGCGCAGCGCCTGCACGAGCTTCTGTCCGTCAGCGATGGAACAGCGGAAATGCCCCGTGCCCTTCGCTTTGTCGAGATGGTGAAGGTAGTAGGGCTTCACCCGCGCCCGCACCAGATCGCGCATGAGCCTGGCCAGGACGTCGACATTGTTGTTCACGCCCTTGAGGAGAACGGTTTGCGACAAGAGGGGTATGCCGGCATCGGCCAGCCGGGCGAGTGCTGTCCTGACGGCATCCGTCAACTCGTTAGGATGATTGACATGAACGACGACATAGACCGCGGCCCTGGTCTTGAGCGCCGCGACGAGATCGTCCGTGATGCGGCCGGGATCGACGATCGGGACTCTGGTGTGGAAGCGGATGACATCCACATGCTGCAACTCCGAAATTCGTCGCAGGATGGCGCCAAGCCGGCGGTCCGACAGAATGAGGGGGTCGCCGCCGGAGAGGATGACCTCCCAGATGTCCGGCGTCCGCGCAATATAGTCTAGAGCGGCCTCGAGTTCTTCATGGCTCAGGGCTTCATCGGCCTGGCCGACCTTCTCCCGCCGGAAGCAGAAGCGGCAATAGACCTGGCAGGTATGCGTGGGCTTGAGCAGTAGCCTGTCGGGATAGCGATGAGTGATGCCTTTGACCTTCTGAAAGGTCTCATCACCGATCGGGTCCGCCATCTCCTCGTTGCGGACATACAGTTCATCCGTGGACGGCACATATTGCGCATAGACCGGATCCGAAACATCGAGCGCCCGCATCTGCCGGAATGTCTCCGGGGTCAGCCGGATCGAAAAATTCTCCTCCACGGGCCGCAACTCGCCGTCGGTCCCTTGCGGGACGACACCGTGTTCGACAAGGGCGTCGAGCGAGTTCAGCGCCTTGGCCGGAATACGCACGGGCTTCTCTGCGGACATGGTTCTGCCGATCTCCTCCTTCGAAAAAATTGAAGCGCGCGAACCTCCCGTCACCTCTGACGGGATGGCTCGCGCGCTTCCCCTTCGCAAGCTCAGGCGCCCATTGCCGGGCGCCGGCTATGTTCAGTTCAGATCGCCGCCTCGACCATGATCTCGACATCGAGACCGGGGCCGGCAAGCTTGGATTCGACGGTGGCGCGGGCCGGCGACTGGCCGGGGACTACCCAGGCATCCCAGGCTTCGTTCATCTCGGCCCAGGTCTTGATGTCGGTCAGCCAGATATTGGCCTTGACGATCTTCGTCTTGTCGGTGCCGGCTCCCTTCAGCGTGGCATCGATCTGGTCCAGGATGTCCTTGGTCTGTTCCTTGACCGACTTGCCGACCGTTTTCTCCGCGACATAGCCGGACAGATAGATCATGTTCCCATGGATCACCGCGTCGCTCATGCGGTTGCCGGCGCCGATACGCTTCAAAGCCATTGCACTCTCCTCCTTGTTATTCGAGCGCGGCCTTGGTGGCACGAAGGACCAGGAGAGGCAAGACGTCAAATGCATAGGGCATATGCAGCCGTTCCAGCCAATGGTGATAGTCGCGCCCCCAGGGCCCGATATTGATCACCGGATAGGCGGGCGACGGGCCAAGCGCGAAACTGGCGCCCCAGACCGGCGTATTGGCTTCAGCCGCAGACAAGTCGCCCGATGCCTCGCCGAGGAAGCTCATATCCGAAATGCCTGGGAAATAGCCGAGGCGGGAGACAGTCGTGCCCTTTTCGGCCGCGGCTTGGTCGAGCACCGCCATCAGGCGCTCGCCCAGCGCCTCATCTTTCAGCGTCACCGCCGGATAAGGCAGCGAGCCGAAACCGAGGATCACGGCGGGTCCGGGCAGCTTGGTCGAGGCCCACACGAACTCGGTGATGAGCCTGGCCCGGGCCGGGAAATCAAGATCCTGCCGGTCCGCCAATTCCCGATTGAGGAGCGCAAACGAGGTCTCAAAATCGGGATCGGATCGGCGCGCCTGGGCGACCAGCTCGGCGAAGCTCAGCACCGCCACGCTTTCCTCACCGAAGGGTTGCGGCGGGCTGACCGCCCGGGCCCGCGCCGCGAGCCGGGCCACCGCCCGCTCCATGGCCTCGCGCGCCATGCCGGTCGCGATGCTCAAGACTTCCGCCGGTCCCCGGCGATGCTGCAGCGTGTTCCAGTAGAGAAAGATGCGCGCTGGCGTCGTGACATTGTAGCCGCTCTTCACATCCTTGACGTAGAGGGCGCTGGGCGGTGCGGCGATCTCATGGCCACTCGTCTCGGCAAGCTCGGGCGCGCATTCGAACTCGCTGAGCAGCTCGGCGGCGAGATAACTGGCGTTTATCCCGGCAAAGGGATAGCACGCATGCGTTTCGCGCCCGATCACCAGTGCGGTGAGCAAGAGCTTCCCGATCGATCCCGTCGTCACCGAGCGCCCGAAGGAGCCGTCGCCGTCATCGGCGATCGAATCGAGATTGATGACGAGGCTGATGTCGAGACCGCTTTCGCGCGCGATCTCGGGCAGAAGGGCGGCCGCCTTGCGCATGCCGGCCGAACGGTCCTCCTCGTCGGGCGTCGCCAGCAGCAGCACATTGCCTTGCCGATGCTCCTCCGCCGCGAAGGCCTCGAGCACGGCGATGCCGGCGGCGATCCCCGATTTCATGTCAAGCAGCCCGCGCCCCGGCAGATACTCGCCCGATTCGAGATCGGCGAGAGCTTGCGGATTCTCGCCGGTGCGCTTGAGCTTGTCGATGATCATCGGCAACAGCGCTTCCGGATCGCAGGCGAAAGGAGCGAGTTCGGCATAGTCGTCGAAGGGCACGGTGTCGAAATGCCCGGCGAGCACCACCGTCTTGCGTCCCTCGCCCTTCACCAGCGCCAGCAGGTTCGACCGGCGCGTTCCGTCACCGAGCGGCTGCACCCTCAGATGCTCGGGGTTCAGACGGAAATAGCGGTTCTGCGCCAGCATCGTCCGGAGGAGATGCGGGAAATCGCATTCCTCCGGCGATCCGGTGACGCTGCGCCATTGCGTCATCTGGATGGCCGCCGCGCGGGTCCGGGCCGCGAGATCGAAGGTCACGGGCTCCTCCCGATCGCCGCTGGTTCAGGCGAAGCGCCGGTCGTATTCGAGCACGGCATTGAGCAGAACCTGCGCGCCCGCTCCGCATTCCTCGAAAGTGGTCGATTCTTCCTCATTGTGCGACAGCCCGCCGAGGCAGGGTACGAAGATCATCGTGGTCGGCGCGACACGTGCGATGTACGCGGCATCGTGGCCGGCGCCTGAGGCCATGTCGCGGGTGGCGAAGCCGGCCTGCTCGGCGCCGTGGCGCACGCAGTCGATGAGATCGGCCGCGAATTTGACCGCCGGCGACTTCCAGATGCGTTTCTCCTCGACCTCGAGCTTGAGCTCCTTGGCGATGCGCGGGATCGCCTCCTGGTAGATTTTTTCCATCTTGTCGAGCACGCTTTCGTCGGGATGGCGCAGATCGACGGTGAAGAAAACCTCACCCGGCACGACATTGCGGCTGTTCGGCTGGCTCTCGATGAGGCCGACGCTGGCGACGCCCGGCAGATGGTCGAGGCCGATCTGGTTGATTGCCTCGATCATACGCGCGGCGCCCACCAGGGCATTCTTGCGCAACAGCATCGGCGTGGCGCCGGTATGCGCCGACTGGCCCTTCACGGTCACCTCGTACCAGCGCATGCCCTGGACGCCGGTGACGACGCCGATCATCTTCTGCTCGGCCTCGAGGATCGGACCCTGCTCGATATGGAGCTCGAACATCGCCTGGAACTTGTGCGAGCCGACGGGTTCTGTACCCTTGTAGCCGATACGCGCCAGTTCGTCGCCGAGCGTGATGCCGTCACGGTCGGCTCTGGAATAGGCGAAGTCCTCGGTGAAGACGCCGGCATAGACGCCCGAGCACAGCATGGCGGGCGCGAAGCGGGCGCCTTCCTCATTCGTCCAGTTGACGATCATCAAGGGCGCATTGGTCTCATACCCGAGATCGACCATGCTACGCATCGTCTCAAGGGCGCCCAGGACGCCCAGCACGCCGTCGAACTTGCCCCCCGTCGGCTGGGTGTCGAGATGCGAGCCCATGGCGATGGGGGCGAGCGTGTTGTTCTTGCCCGGCCTCACGGCGAACATGTTGCCGACCGAGTCGATCGAGACCTTGCACCCCAAGGCTTCGCATTGCGCCTTGAACCAGTCGCGTACCTTCTTGTCCTCGTCCGAGACGGTGAGCCGCTTGATGCCGCCCTTCGGCGTGCCACCATATTTCGCAGTCTCCATGAGCGCGTCCCACAGGCGCTGCGGATTGATGGTGAGGTTGCTTTTGCTGGTCATGAAACGGCCTCTTCGCACGGGTTATTTTGAGTCTTCGTCGGGCGTCTTCGGCCAACTCAGGAAGAAAGTCCAGATCGCATAGCCGAGCATGGCGCAGGCGATCGCGATCCACAGCCCGTTATTGTAATAGGTCTCGACGGCGAGCCAGAATGCCACGACAGCGGTAATGGCGATGCGCCGCCACAAGGGCCGGTAGAACGGCGAGGCCTGTTCGTAGGTCCTCGCCTTGGGCTGCCCGTCCTGCGACTTATCGTCCATCGATCTGCTTGCCCATGATGGCGATCGCCTGCTGGTAGACCGAGGCGGCATTCCATCCCTGGATTGCGGCAAAATTGGTCTGCCCCGGCTGATAGCCGGCCCCCCTCACCCAGCCATGGCCTTTGAGGAAATTGGCGGTCGAGGCCAACGCGTCGGCCTTGGAATTGAGATTGACGCGGCCGTCGCCGTCACCATCGACACCGTAGAGCCGCACATTCTTGGGCAGGAACTGCGTGTGCCCGACCTCGCCATGCATGGCGCCGCGCGCCGAGGCCGATAATGTGCCGCGGTCGATGAGGGCGAGTGCCGCATAGAGCTGCTCGGTGAAATATTCGGGACGGCGGCAGTCATAGGCAAGCGTCGCCACCGCCGAGAGCGTATGCTGGTTGCCGGTGATGTTGCCGAAGCCGGTCTCCATGCCCCAGATGGCGAGAAGCGGGCCGGGCGGCACGCCGTAGCGCTTCTCGATCGCCGCGAACAGCGCCGCATTGGAGTTCTTGAGCGCCCGGCCGCGCGCGACGATGGCCGGTGCGCCGCGCTTCGCCATAAAGGCCGAGAGTGACAGCTTGAAGCTCTTCTGGCCGCGATCGGCGCGGATGGTGGCGGTCGAATAGGTCGTGTCCATGAGGGCGGCGATTGCCCGGGGCTTGATGCCGTTCTGCTTCGCCTCGGCGGCGAAGCTCTGCTTCCAGCTCTCGAAATTGGCGCCGGTATTGCCGCATTTGGCGGCTTTCGCCGCGTTCACCGCCAGGACCATGACCGCCAGCCCCGCGACCACGCCCATCCATTTGCTCTGCCTCATGCCGTTCTCCGCCTCTTTCCGTCATTAGAGCCTTCCCACTTTGATCGAAACGATGCGTTTCGATCAAAGTGGGAAAAAGGCTCGAACAATATCCAATCTGGAGCGCCTCCCTATCGCCAAAGTCGAGCAACTTTGGCGGGAAGCGTTCTAGTGGCTGGACATTGCCATCAGAAGTCGCACTTGTCACCGCTTGGATGAGATGGCATCAGGAGGCCGAATACCACCATGCAGAAGACGCAGTCCCATATCGAGGCGCTGTTTCCCACCCTCGTCTATCGCGCCGGCCTCAGCCGTGCCGGCCTTCTCAACCACGCGCTGGAAGAGGCGGCATTGGGGCTCGCCGAGCATGACGAGGCGGGCAGGCGCTGGTGCGCCAGGCACGGCTATCCGGGCTACACATCCTATGGCTCGCTTGCCGATCTCCCCGACCGCAGCCAGCCCTTTGCGCGGCTGAAGCGCCTCATCGAGCAGCATGCCGCCCGTTTTGCCAAGGAGCTGCATTGGGATTTGCGCGGCGGCAAGCCGCTCTGCGACACGATGTGGGTGAATGTGCTGCCCGAGGGCGGCTCGCATAGTTCCCACATTCACACCAATGCTGTCTTGAGCGGCACATATTACGTAAAATCGCCGCCGGGCGCGGGACCCATCGTCTTCGAGGATCCGCGCCATGCGCTGATGATGGCGGCCCCGCCGCGCAAAGCTTCCGCGCCCCGCACCTTCAAGACTTATGTTTCGCAGGAGCCGACGCCGGGCGCCTTGCTTCTTTGGGAAAGCTGGTTGCGCCACGAGGTGCCGCTCAACCGCGCGGCCGGCGAGCGCATCAGCGTGAGCTTCAATCTGGTGATCGGCTGACCCGTTTGCGGCGGGTGGAAATCGTGTAAGCTTGGCCGCAATGGTAGTCATGCTGATCTCATGCGTATCCTGCACCTGCTTCTCTATGCCCTGATCGTCGCCGCTCTGGCATGTGCAACCGGCCCTGCCGAAGCAGCGGGCAAGGCCAAGCCGGCGCAAGCCGAAGGCGCGCTCGGGCCTGCGATGCGCTTCGTCGTCGTCCGCAGCCATACGGAAGGATGCGAGCCCAATTGCCCGCAATGGATCTCGGCGGAAGGTGCGGTCACCCGGCAGACACCGGCTTTGTTCAAAAAGTTCCTCAAGCAGGTCGACAAGAACCGGCTGCCGATCCTGATCAACTCGCCGGGCGGCGATCTCGACGCTTCCATGGCGATCGGCAAGCTCATTCGCGCCCACGGCCTCGATGTGGGGGTTGCCTGGACCTTGTTCGCCGGCTGTTGGCCCGACGACAAGGCGTGCAAGCTGCCGGCAGAGCAGCGCGGCGTCTATGACGGCATACCGGTCACCTGGCGCGCTTTCTGTATTTCGTCCTGCACCTTCATTCTCGCCGGCGGGCGAAAGAGGTTGGCGATCGGCACCACGATCGCCGTCACGCCCATCTCTGTGACGCTGACCAACCAGAAAGTCTTCTGGGAGGAGCGCTATCGCATGGTCAACGGCAAGAAGAAGATCATCAGCCGGAAGATCGTCAGACGCGGTCCGGCCAAGACCACCACCACCACGAAGTTAGATAAGGCTTCGCGCCGCACGCTCAATACCTATGCGGCGGCAATGGGCCTCGGCAAGGGCTTCCTCGCCCTGTTCGGCAAGGCGATCCCGACGTCGATCTATTACGTGACCGGCCACGACGCGCTTACTGCAAAGCTCGTCACCAGCATGGACAGCTCCCGCAGCCTGGTCGACAACCAGCTGTGCCAGGCTGAGCCCGTCGCTGACAACTGCATCGAGCGCGTTGCGACCATCGAACGGAAATCACTATCCCCCTGACGGTGCCACGGCCTAAGGCGTGACCACGCCGGCGCGCGGCCGGTTGATCTCGCGCCAGGTCGAGTTGGCGACATGCACGGCGGGATAGGGATCGCGGCGCACCAAATCGCCCTTAACCGCTTGGGTCGCCCTCCTTCCAGACGACGCGGCCGCGCGACAGCACCGTCACCGGCACTTCCCGTTGCGTCAGAAATCCGTATATAGTCCGGAAATTGGCGATTGTCCGGTGCAGTCCATGAAGATTGTCTCGCCTTTCCTCCTCGTACTGACGGCCGTGCTGACTGTTTGTGTTCTGCTCGCCGGTGCCGGTGAAGCCGCCACCAAGAAGACAAAGACGAAAGCGCCCGAGTCCGAAAAGTCCGTTTATGAGCAGCCGCTGCGTGTGGTGATCGTACGCAACATTATCGGCAATTGTGAACCCTTATGCCCACAATGGATCTCGGCGGAAGGGCAGATCACCGCGAAATCGCCTGCCGTGTTCAAGAAGGCGCTGGCCAAGATTGGCGACGAGAAGCTTCCCGTCATCATCACCTCGCCAGGCGGCGATCTCGACGCCGCGCTTTCCATCGGCGAAATGATCCGCAAGCGCGGTCTCGATGTCGCGGTGGGCGGGACCCATTTCGGCGGCTGTGCGCCTTATCAGAAGACCTGCAAGCCGCCCAAGGAGCAGAAGGGCGTCTATCGCGGCTTCGTGGTCGCAGGGCAAAGCTTCTGTACCTCGGCTTGTCCCCTGATCCTGGCTTCCGGCACACGCCGCTTCGGCGGCCCCGAAAATTACATCGGCGTGCATCAGATCAGCCGGGTGATCACGCGCGAGAAGGTCCGTTATCTCGAGCGCTATCTCATCGTCAACGGCAAGAAAAAGGTCCTGAGCCGCAAGGTTGTCAGCCGCAAGCCGATGAAGAGCCTGGTGTCGACCAAGATCGACAAACAGCTGCAGAAGAAGCTCACCGCTTATCTGAAGAAGATGGGCGTCGAGCCGACGCTGCTGGACCTGTTCGAGCGCGCTCCACCCTCCTCCATGTACCGGATGATGGGCGATGAGCTTCGCAGCACAAAACTCGTGACCGACCTCACGCAAAGTGCCGACCTCACTCAGGTCGTCCGCTGCGTCGCGATACCGCCCGCCGCCAATTGCGTGGCCGTTCCTGGTACGGCCAAGCCATGAAGCTCACTTCAGAGGAAGACCGAGGCCGTCAACGGGCAAAGCACGAAGAGCGTGAAGAAATGTTGGTTCATGCAAACTCTTCGCACTCCGTGATTTAGAGCAAATCCCGCCAAAGTTGAAGACTTTGGCGATAAGGATTTGCTCCAACATATTGAGCGAATTCTTTCGGCGAAGTGTTACCACTCCGCCGGGATGCGCGCTAAGGCGTGACCACGCCGGCGCGCTTAACGGCGCGCGGCCGGTTGATCTCGCGCCAGGTCGAGTTGGCGACATGCACGGCGGGATAGGGATCGCGGCGCACGAAATCGCCGTCACCGGCCTTGGCCCTGAGATCGCCGTCCTTCCAGGCGATCCGCCCCCGCGACAGCACCGTCACCGGCAGGCCGGTGCATTGATAGCCTTCGAAGACATTGTAGTCGATGCGGCTGACCTGCGTCTTGGCCGAGATCGTCTTCGATCTGGTCGGATCCCACAGGACGAGATCGGCGTCGGAGCCGACATCGACGCGGCCTTTCTTCGGATACATATTGAGGATGCGCGCGATATTGGCGGAGGTGACGGCGACGAACTCCTCTTTCGTCAGGCGGCCCGTATTCACGCCCGCCGTCCACAGCACCGGCATGCGGTCCTCGAGACCGCCGGTGCCATTCGGGATCCTGGTGAAGTCCTTGGCGCCCATGCGCTTCTGCTCAGTGGTGAAGGAGCAATGATCGGTCGCCACCACCTGCAGCGAGCCCGACTGCAGGCCGGCCCACAGCGATTCCTGGTGCTTCTTTGGCCGGAAGGGTGGCGACATCACGCGCCGCGCCGCATAGTCCCAGTCCTTGTTGCGATACTCGTCCTCATCAAGGGTGAGATGCTGGATCAGCGGCTCGCCATAGACGCGCTTGCCGGCCTCGCGTGCGCGCTTGATCGCCTCATGCGCGTCGCGGCAGGAGGTGTGCACGACATAAAGCGGGCATCCCGCCATGTCGGCGATCATGATGGCGCGGTTGGTGGCTTCGCCTTCGACTTCCGGTGGGCGCGAATAGGCATGGCCCTCGGGCCCGGTGACGCCCTGTGCCAGGAGATCGGCCTGCATGCGGAAGACGACATCGCCGTTCTCGGCATGGACGAGCGGCATCGCGCCGAGACCTGCGCAGCGCGAAAAGGAATGGTAGAGCTCATCGTCATTGACCATGAGCGCGCCTTTGTAGGCCATGAAATGCTTGAAAGTGTTGATGCCGTAGGTCTTCACCACCGTTTCCATCTCGTCGAAGACCTGTTTGTCCCACCAGGTCACCGCCATGTGGAAGGAGTAGTCTGAGGCCGCTTTCTCGGCCTTGCGCCGCCAGTCCTGATAGGCAGCGAGCATCGACTGCTTGGGCGCAGGAATGCAGAAGTCAACGATCATCGTGGTGCCGCCGGAAAGGGCGGCCTTGGTGCCCCACTCGAAATCGTCCGCTGAGACGGTGCCCATGAACATGAGCTCCATATGCGTGTGCGGATCGATGCCGCCCGGCATCACATAGAGGCCGCCGGCGTCGATGATCTCCGCCTTGCTTGGCGCTTCGAGCTTCTCGCCCACCGCGACAATCCGGCCATCGTCGATCAGCACATCGGCGCGCCGCGAATGATCATGATTTACGACGGTGCCGCCGCGGATGAGAATGGACATGGAAGCCTCCGTAATTTGGTCAATTCTCCCTCCCCCTTGTGGGGAGGGAAGGCCCGAAGGGCCAGGGTGGGGGTCGGGTGGTCTTTCAGAACTGAAATTGGAAAGACCGCCGGACCCCCACCCCTACCCCCTCCCCACAAGGAAGGACTACACCATTCCTTATTAAGGCTAAGCTACTGTTTCTCATTGTAAAATTCTAGGCAATAACTGGTTTCTATTACGAAAGGCAACACATAGGTAGCAGAGCATTAACAACCTATACCAGACTACTAATCTGGGGGTCAGAGGGGCGCGCAACCATGCTGTCGATCCCACTTTGTCTGGCTTTGAACTGACGGACGCCCGCAAAAGCATGGATGACGTCGCCTTCAAGCGCGACCGATTGCAAGCGGCCTTGGGAAAATTGCGGGAGCGGCTCGCACAGTTGAAAGATCAGGAAGAAAATGCACGTCGGCAAGCGGCCTATGACAAAGCCAAGGCTGTGCGCGATGAATTGGCAGAGGAAATATCCAGCTTTTGCCCAAAAGCTCACCGAACTGCTTGTGCGCGTCGTCATCAATGACCGCGAGGTCGACTACATCAACAATCTGCTCTGCCAAAGGGAGCCGACCGCCTGCTTGTTGCCGAACTCAAGGCACGCAACCTGCCTTGGGATTCCATAGAGACGCCGCGCCTCACCGATCAGCTTTACCTGCCAACATGGCAGCCGCGCTCCAATTATCTATGGCCACCGAGAAAATAGTGGTGCAGAGAACGCAGAGGGCAGATCAAGAGTCATAGTGCGCTTAGGGTGCGCAATGCCTGCCGCTGCTGGCGGAGGCAGTCGCCGGCATTTAGATGCCGTCAACGGCGCGGTTCAGCGGGTCAGTGCCAACTTCGCGGATGACGCTTTCGATCTTGGCGATCTCGGCGGTCAGGAATTCGGTCGGGGTCATGGGTCGTTGTCTCCGTGTGTTAGTCATACGTAGCAGCCGTAGAGATATACCCACGAAAAAGCCGGCCCCAGACTACTGGGGCCGGCTGTCGAGTTACTAGGTGTTACGCCCAGTAGTCGTACGTCAGGGTCGCGTCGACAAGCGTGTGGTTGTCGCTGTCGATCTTGTCGCTCAGTGTGACGTCGAAGTCCACATGACCGTCGGACAGAGCGGCGGCATTGACGTTCGCGAAACCCGATCTCACAACGTTGTCAGGATCCGTCCCGTCAACCTGACCGGGCGCTCCGCCGCCAATGATCGTGAAGCCGGTGAAGTCGACGCTGGAGACATCCGCGACAATGGCTGTCTCGTTGTTGGCGTCGATGTCACCCTGCACGACCACGGTCACCTTACCGTTTGTGAAGTCAAACGCGCCAGCATCAGTATGCAGGTCGAAACTGAACTTCTGCTCGATGTCGTTACCGTTGGATGGGTTATGTGCGGTCTTCTCGCCGTGCGCGGTCACCGACCCCTGGTACTGGTCGGCCGTACCGATGATGTCGAGCGACACCGAGTTGTTGACCGTCACTTCACCGTCCGACACCTCATAGGTGATGTTGGCCAGCTGGTGGTCGCCCTTGTGGAGGCCGTCCAGCGCGGCGCTGTTCAGGTCCACCAGCAAGGTGTGCCCGTCAGTGTCCAACTTCATGTAGGAAGGCAACGGCTGACCGCCGATCTTAATGTTGGAGATATTGAGCACATCACCGCTGTCAACGTCCGAGACGTACTTGCCATCGAGCAAGTCGATCTTGAGGATGTCCACGACTGCCTTGGTGTTGGTCTTCGAATCTGTTTCGTTGGCAGACACCGACCAAGACTTCGCCGTCGGGCCGTCGTTCTGGCCGTGGATGGTGATGGTCGCCGTCTCCGTCGATTCCGCGCCGTTGTTGTCCTTCACCGTGTAGGTGAAGCTGTCGGTCGCCGATTCACCAGCCGCCAGCGACTCGAACTGGCCGTTCGCGTCGTAGCTGAAGGTACCGTCACCGTTGTTGGTCACCGAACCCAGCGTCCCGGTCGTATCGACCGCGAAGCTGTGCGTGTCGTTGGTGTCGACGTCCTTGAAGTCAGCCTTAACCGTGACCGACGAATCGTTCTCGTCAACATCACCCGTCACCACCTTCGCCACAGGAGCGTCGTTGGTGCCAGTAACAGTGATGGTCAGCGTCGAAGTATCAGTGCCACCTTTACCGTCAGAAACGGTATAATCAGCAACGACTTCGACCGTCTCACCAGCAGCCAAATACTGATAAGCATCGTGACCGGCGTTGAAGCTGTAGTTGCCTTCACCATCCATCGACAGACCATCAACCTGCTCGTCAAGCGAGTAGGTCAGGACTGCACCATGATCAACGTCGCTGTCGTTAGCGATCGAACCATTGACGGTGAGGTCTTCGTTAACAGCAGCCACGTCAGCGACGGCGATCGGCTTGTCGTTGGTGCCGGTAACCGTGATGGTGAGCGTCGAGGATGTCTTGCCACCGTGACCGTCATCAACTGTGAAATTGACGGTGATTGGCAACTTTTCACCCGCCGCCAAATTCTGGTAGCTAGCGTGAGTGGCGTCGAAGCTGTAGGAGCCGTCGGAGTTGAACGTCAGGCCGGCCGGGGAGGTCCCGTTCAGCGAGAAAGTCAGCGCGTCGTTGTTGGCATCGGTAGCGTAGTGAGCAACCGAATCATTGAGGATGACGTCTTCATCAACAGCTTCCGCACCAGCAGAAACCACCGGAGCCTTGTTGGGGTTTTCCCAGCCCTCGACGTAGCCCTTCGGGCTGTTGCTGTCGACCGACGTGAAGTACTCACGAGCGTGATACTGCACGTTCTTGGCGTTACCACTTGTCCAGTTCTCGGTGGTCGTATCTCCGAGCAAATGACCGATGTTGAAGGTCTGACCCAGAACTTTCAACGTCGGGTCCGGCTCGCCGGCGATGTTCGTCATCCCGCCGGTCTTGCTCTGCGCGGCGATGAACAGGTCATCGAGGGAATACTTGCCCTCATCGATCGCCTTGACGATGTCAAGAGCCATCTGGAAGTTGCCCGGATTCTTCTGGAGGTACTCCCAACCGACCCAACTAGCGAAATCGCTACTGCCGTCGATCGCGGCCCTCAGTGCGGTGGTCGCGTGCTCGACCACCGTTTGGTTGCTATCTACAATTACTGCCATGATGTGTGTTACTTTCTTCAACGATAAGGGCTGTTAGAAGCAGGCACAGTTCGTCGTCGGCCCGTTCACGACGAACTGAGTTGGGTATTTTCAAATTGGGAAGGTAGTTGGCCCCCAATTTCCCGTAATCTGTTAGATATATTCCGTAATCAGTTGTTCACATGGTGCCTATCTTACTTCTCCCGCAGCGAGCGGCGGAAATTCTGGGTAATTGGCTCGCTGAGGTATGCCAGTACAGTCCGGCTGCCCGTGCGGATCATCGCCTCGCTCGTCATGCCGGGCAGCAACTTGCGGCCCTCCAGCTTGTCGAGTTCGCCCTTGTTGATAATGACGGTCGCGGCGAAGTATGGTGTGCCGCTGCGCTCCTCCACCAATCGGTCGGCCGAGACGGTTTCCACGACGCCGTCTAGTGGCGGCAGGTTATAGCGGGCGAAAGCCGGGAAGTTGACGCGAGCAACCTGACCGGGCGCGATCGTCTCGATATCCTCAGGTTTGACCATAGCCTCGACCACCAATTGCTCACCGAGCGGGACGACCGTCAGCAACGTATCGCCGGGCTTCACCACGCCACCGGTCGTGTGAACCTTAAGGTCCATGACGATGCCGTCCACTGGCGCGATAATGCGAGTTCGAGTGAGGACGTCTTTGGCTCCCCGCTCCTGCTCGCGGAGATCGAACAGTTCCGCCTCGACCTTGCTCAATTCCTCCACGGCCTCGTTCAGTCGCACCGTGTCGAGGTTCAGAATTTGCATGTCGATCTCGGCCATTGCGCTCTTGGCGCGGGCGATGGAGGCGAGATTCGTCGCCCTTTCGCCTTCGAATTCACGTTGCTGCCGTCTAAGCAACAAGGGCCGCTCGCGGGTAGTGAGCCGCTTCTCGAGCAGCCCTTCGAGGTCCTTGGATTCGCTCTCGATCGCCGCGATCTGCTTGTCTTCAGTGGCGATCAGTTTCTCCAGTCCGGTGATCTCTTCCTCGGTCTGGACCCGGCGCTCCGCGAAAATCGCCCGCTCATCCTTCAGGTTGTGGCTCTTCGCTGCGAACACGTCCTTCTGCACAGCTATCGCGTCTTTGGCCACGCGGGACGGATTTGCCAATAGTTCCGCTGGAAACACGATCTCCGCGTCGTTATCACGCTCCGCCCGCAACCGCGCGACCAGCGCCTCGCGGGCGGCAATCCGGCTCTGGATCAGATCAAGCTGCGCTTTCGCTTGCGTATCGTCCAACCGGATAAGGGTCTTGCCGGCCCTGACGATGTCGCCGTTGACCGCGTTCAACTCCGCGATGATCCCGCCCTCAAGGTGCTGGATCAGTTTGCGGTCGCCCGCCACCTTGATGACGCCCGGTGCGACGGCCGCGCTATCCAGCGGGGCCAATGCAGCCCAGCCCCCGGCCAGGCCGAAGAACATGATCAGGATGGCGAAACCGGTGCGCGTTACGCCCGCGAGACGCAAGGGTGCCGGCTCCAAGAGGGAAGGCGGCGTAACGGGTAGCGGGACGACGTTCAATGCTGGAGACCGGCTCATGCTTCCTTGACCTCTTGGATTTCTACTTCTCTGACTTCTTTGATCGCCAGAGGGCTGATTCTTGTGATCGGGCTTACTTTGCGGGCGCGGTTAGCAAGCTCCGCTAAGACTGCATCACGCGGTCCGAAGAGTTCCTGTTGACCCCGATTGATGAATAGGACCTTGTCGACCTTCCCCATCACATTCGGCCGGTGCGCGATCAGGATAACGGTTGTCCCCGCTGCCTTGGCCGCGCTGATGGCTGCGACCAACGCCTCCTCGCCCTCGCGGTCGAGGTTGGAATTCGGCTCGTCCAAGATCAGCAGAGCCGGGTCACCGTAGAGGGCGCGAGCCAAGCCGATCCGCTGGCGTTGTCCGCCCGACAAGATCGCGCCCGCATCACCGATCTCGGTGGTATAGCCCTGCGGCAAGCCCTTGATCAGTTCGTGGACGCCCGCCATCTGCGCCGCCCGAACGACGTTGGCAAAGACCGCCGGGTTCAGCTTCGCGAAGCGGCAGATGTTCTCGGCCACGGTACCGGCAAAGAGCTCGATGTCCTGCGGCAGGTAGCCGACGTAGTGCCCCCGGTCCTCCGCCGCCCATTCAGCGACGCTCATGCCGTCGAGCAAGACTCGCCCACCGGTCGGTCGCCAGGCGCCGGCCAGCACGCGGGCCAAGCTCGTCTTCCCGGCCGCGCTCGGGCCGATCAGCGCCATTGTTTCACCCGGCCTGAGTTGGAAGTTGATTCCGCGCAAGATCGGTTCGCCGCCCTGTCGGGCCAGCACCACGTTCTCAACGTCGAACCTACCCGTGGGGCGCGGCAACGGCAGGACTTGTGCGGCTTCCGGTCGCTGGCCGGCGACGGCGGTCAGGCGCTTGTAAGCAGCCCGTGCGCCGATCGTCGCCTTCCACGTCCCAATCGCTTGCTCGACCGGGGCCAAAGCCCGCCCCATCAGGATTGATGCGGCGATCATAACGCCGGGTGAAGCTTCGTTCTTCAGCACCAGATAAGCGCCGAGGCCGAGGACGCCCATCTGTAGAGCCATGCGGTGGCACCGGGCGATCGCCGCGATGATCCCACCCCGGTTTGCCGCGACAACCTGTCCAATGCTCGCCTCGTCCTGTTGCGCCTTCCAGCCTTCGAGCAAGGGTTTGAGCATGCCCATGGCTTGTACGACTTCGGCGTTACGGATTGCTTGTTCGGCCTGTGCGTGGGCCCGTGTTTGTGCGCCAGCGGCGGCCGCTAGCGGCTTGCGGGTGATGGCCTCGTTCAGCAAAGCCAACCCGAACAACACGACCCCGCCGCCCAGCGCCAACCAACCCAGCCACGGGTGCATTAGGAAGATCGCGGCGAAGAAAAGTGGCGCCCACGGCGCGTCGAGGATCGGAAAGATACTGGGGCTGGTGAAGAAACTCCGCACTTGGTCGAGGTCGCGCAAGGGTCGCGCGTTCGTTTGACCGGGGGCAGCGGCGGCGTGTTCGACAGACGCCGTCAGCAGAACCGGGGCCAGCCGAGCGTTCATCCACGCGCCGACGGTAGCCAGCAAACGGGCGCGCACCACTTCCAATCCCGCCATAGCGATGAGCGCGCCCGCCGCCATCAGCGATAGCATCACCAGCGTTTCCAAGCTGTGGCTCGACAGCACGCGATGGTAGACTTGGAGCATGTAGAACGCCCCGGTCAGCATCAGCACGTTGATCCCGGCGCTGAACCAGATCAGTGGTTTGACGGCCCGGCGGGCCTCTTTCATCACTACCTGTAGGGCCGGCGGCTGCGGTGCTTTTATCATTACCCGTACTCGCGTGTTGTGGTTGCGGGGCATGGAATCCCCCGTGTCGCTATTTACGTTGCACTTGATTATCTGTTCACAGGAGAAAGGCCGGGCCCGATCAGTCATCGGGACCGACCCTTTTCCCCATTAAGCCCGTAGACGTGATGGACGTCGCTCCGGTTCAGCTGCAGATCGCCCACGGTGCCGCGCCGCGAGAGGAAACCGAGGCCGCCGATCTTCACTTGCGTGGACTGATCGACGAGGAAGTTCGGATTCGAGACTTACAGAGCATGTAGTGTCGGAGAGGCGCGCGCGAACAAGCCGATGTATGACAAGACAGCTCAACCATCCCAGAAAACAAATGAGGATAGCCGTCAGAACGTCCCCCAAGATCATACTCCACGGTACGCCGTGATTAAGCTCTGAGGCCGAGGAATAGATAAGCCCTGTGATTGGCCAACACATCACCATTAAATAAAAGCCCAACACCCGCGGAAAGCGAGGGCGGCGACGGGGGCTCGGGGAAAGGCGAGTCATGATACACCTTACTATTGGCTCGGTCCGCCGTGCGGACCAGGATCGATATGTCAGCGCTTATTCAGGTAAGCGACGCGCATTGGAAATACATATGCAGGTTAGCCAAAATCTTATCATTTCACGCCAAACGATATCTGGCGGCTACCAAGGCGACTTTACGATGGGTTCGTCAGCATAATGCAGAAATTTGCGCGTAATGAGCGTCGGCGTGGGCTTAATGCGGTTGGCCCAAGGCAATGACGGCAGTGATATTCACGGTAGGTGCGTCTAGTCTAGCCTATGCTATTCCGTGTCGCTATATACGTTGCACTTGTGCACATGTTCACAAGAAAAAAGGGCGGTCCCGGTCAGTTGCCGGGGCCGACCCTCTCACTGTCAGGATCAAGAAGGGGCGTTACTGCCCCTAACTCCGATTCCTATCAAACGACCCAGTCGTTGATCTGGATGCTGTCGATCGAAAAGCCGGTAAAATCCGCCTGCGGCGACGTGTCGACCAGCGTGATCGTGTGGGTGCTGTCAGCATTGTCCGCATAATCCGCGATGTCCACGTCGAAGTGATACATCTGATTGTTCTCAACGAGATCAGAAGCAAGAATTGTCTTGACCGTCACACCGTCGATCCGGACATCGAACGAAGCGTTCGCCTCCGTCTGGTAAGCATTGCCAAGATAAGTCAGGTTCTGCTTGGCGATGTCGAAGCTCAACACTGCTGTCTTCCCGCCGACCGCAGCGGTCGAGTCGGTGAAGTCGTGCGAGATGTTGATCTGGCCAGGCGTGTTCTGCGTGTCGAGCCAGAAACCATCGGGGCCACCGGAAGTGGCTTTGATGCCGCCATAGCCGTCTGCACCAAGCTCAGAATTCTGAGCCCCGGTCCAGCCGCTGGCGTTGTTGAGGTTGACCGACGCGAACACGGCATTGGTGGAATCTGCCGGGTCATAGTAAGTCTGCTGAACGTTGGAGTCGTAACCATCGAAGTTCTCGGTGAACAGATTGCCACCGACGTGCGGCACGGGCACGGGGGCCGTCACGTCAACGTCAGCCTGCGACCACGTGCCCTTGTTGCCGATCTGGACCATGTACTCGATATCACTACCGCCGGCACCGATCGTAAACTCGGTGAAATCAGCGTTGGCCGTGATGTTGTGGGCAAGCAGATAAGCAGTCTGCTGGGCGACAGTCGGGATGCCGCCGTGGGCGAAGTCAACGACGCCGAAATCGTTAGCACCGAGGCCGTCGTAGTCGCTGGTGTTACCAAAGAAAAACTGCTTGGTGACGTTGACCTTGGCGGCGCCGCCCGGATCGTTGGCGAGCAGGTCAGCGATGGTAAACGTGAAGTCACCGTTCAGACCGACAACGTCATCCTTGGCGGCGTTATTCACGACGACGTTTGGCTCTTTGATTGGAGTTTGTCCCATATTAATTTGTACTCTCATTCCCGGATAAGGCTGTTTTTGACAGTATATGCCCGCCGTCGTCGCCTTGTTCACGACGGTGAGGGGAGGCTTTGATTTTTAGAAAATCGGCTTCCCTCAGGTTGCCGAGTTGGGGCCTATATCGGAAAGGCGCACGTCAATGGCCCGCGATATTGCGTTACCGCAACCCAACGCGACACGCACAATCAAGTAAGCGCTTCTTATCAGAAACACTTACGGCTATCCGCCTATATCTTGCGATTTGACGCCAAAAGGCCTTAACTCCGCTGGGCGGTGCCACTACTCCCGCTGGACGGGGAGAATGAAGGGTCTCCATGGCAAGTGACATCTCTTTGTTGGTTAGGCCCCTGTGGACCCGCTGCATTGCTACCGAGCTGAAGAAGGAGGGAGCGGATGTCGAGGCCGCTCTTTCTGCGTCCGGCCTTGATTGGCGGTCGCTCGACAAGGCCGATGGGTGGATGCCGTTTGTGCATCATGCCGAGCACCCCGCCAGCGGGGCTTTCTCGTCTGGGAGTATTGGACTCGTGTCATAGCGGCAAGGCACGCGGACATCCATTCGCGAGTGGGGAAAACCCCGCTTCACGGCGCCAGGTGGGGTTTTTTTGTTTCGGGCCGATCAACTGCAATCGGAAAGCCACGCTTTCCTATATCAAGGTCTAGTTGATAGCGATCCGCAGTTCGGTATGATCCGAGCATTGCATTGCAATCCCGACCGCAAGCTTTCCCCGAGCGAGCGGAACCCTACGAGTAGACCCCGCCTGGTCCCCTCGGCGGGGTTTCTCGTTCAGGCGGGCCGCGCCAGGCCCCTCAACTTTTGGTTTACTGAATTCGGTCATGCTAGGCCCCGTCCGCCAGTCTCCTCATTCAGCGCGCGGACAACGTGTCTGGAAAACCTCGTCCGGTCCCGCCGGCGGGGTTTTCTCGTTCGAGACCGACGGTGCAAAAGCCGCCAATAACAGCGGCGCCCGTAACGTGCTGCGGTACACCCTTCTTGCCGCGACCGGCCTCAAACTGCGGCGATATGAGCGCTGCCCCGCCCTTCTATCAGTTCAGCTCGGGAACGGTCGCGGCGCCTCTGGTGACGACCGGAACGATAACACGAGGGCGGCGGTCCCCGCCCAGAAAATCGGCGACTTCGGACCGCTCTGGAAAACCCCGCCATGGGCACCCCCGCTTCGCGGGTTTTGGCGTCAAACCGCAAGGCATTGGCGGGTAGCCGTAAGTATTCCTGATGCGCAGCGCTTATGGATTGTGCGCGTCGTTTATGAACTCGCGTGGGGTCGCAATGCGCAACATCGCGGGTCATTGACGTTGTCTGGAAGGTTGTACCCAGGCCGTAAAGAGCGGGTCGGTGGTAACGGCACACCGGCCCGTTTTTGCCTGTCCTGCGACGGTCGGCAAGAGCCGGACAGAGCGGCATATGCGAGCTGATCGCTTGGATATCTCTGGATTAAATGATGCCAAGGGAACGGGACTGAGTCGCCGACAGAGGCAAAATGGCGTTGGGCTGAAGGGTTATAACCAAGGGAAGGCGGAATGTTTCGCCTTTCACGAACAGTGACAAGACAGCACCGCCGCAGGAGGAATTGACTGATGCCAAATTTCTTCAACACATTGGGAAGTCTCACGGTCGTCGGAACGAACCTGCAGGATACGTTCTTTGCCTTCACCTCCGACGCCAATCTGGACCATATTTTGCCGGACGCAACCTTGCCCTCTCTCAGCTGGGCAACGGCGATAAAGAACGCCGACGGCTCCGCCTATGTGGTCAACATGACCAATGTCCAGGTTTCCACCGATCTCATTCAGGGTGGAGAAAAGTCGGACGTCATCTACGGCTCGAATCTCAGTGACGCGATCCTCTACAATAACGGCACGTTTGGCAGTGGCGTCGGGGGCTTTGTTTCAATCGAGCAGTTTTTCCTGGGCGGCGGAAATGATTTCCTGGACCTTACGGGCCACGGTGCCGGCGGGGTGGATTGCGAAGGATGTGACCATTAACGCGGGTGACGGCGATGACATTGTCATCGGCGGCGCTGGTAAGGACACTATCGATGGCGATGCTGGCAACGACTTGATATTCGGCTATCGGGGCTCGGATACGATAAGGGGCGGGTCCGGCAACGATACTCTGTATGGCGACGACCTGGGTTACAATGGAATATCCGGCGACGATCTGGTCCAGGGCGGGGCAGGCAATGACACGCTCTATGGCGGCGCCGGAACCGACCGGCTCGAGGGCGGCGACGACAATGACGTGCTCTATGGCGGGCGCGGGGGCGATAACCTCTTTGGTGAAGCCGGCGACGATACGCTCTATGGCGACGATCCCGGCACCAGCGGTAACGACAAGCTGGACGGGGGATCCGGCAACGATACGATTTTTGCCGGCGCCGGAGACGACGAAACCTACGGCGGCACGGGCAATGATACCCTGAATGGTGAGGCCGGAAATGATTTCATGCGCGGCGATGCCGGGAATGACTTGCTGCAGGGAGGCAGCGGCAACGACACGATCGATGGCGCGGCCGATATAGATACCGCCATATACTCTGGCAATAGAGATGACTATTCGATCGTGTTGAATGCGGACGGTGTGTCGTTCACCATTACGGACCTGCGTCCGTCTTCGCCGGATGGCGTCGATCTGGTGAAGAACGTGGAATTCTTCCAGTTTGCCGATGGAACCATTCCGGCAAATCTTCTCAATCATCCTCCGGTAATCACATCCGACGGCGGCGGCGACACGGCCGCGCTGACGATCGCGGAGAACTCGACTTCAGTCACGACGGTTGTGGCGAGCGACGTGGACGCCGGCCAGACAGTGACCTATTCGATAGCCGGTGGCGACGATGCGGCGTTGTTCACGATTGATACATCGACGGGTGCGCTTTCCTTTGCGAGCGCCCCGGATTTCGAGAATCCGACGGATTCGGACGGGAACAACATCTACAACGTCATTGTGCGGGCTTCTGACGGAAATGGCGGTGTTGATACGCAGGTCATTTCAGTGACTGTTTCAGATGTGGCCGACGGCGCTGCTCCGGTCATCAGTTCGGATGGCGGTGGTGCCACGGCCTCGATCAGCATTGCCGAGAATACGACGGCGGTGACGACGGTGGTGGCGACGGATGCCGACGGTCCGACGCCGAGCTACGTCATCCTGGGCGGAGCGGACGCGGCGCTGTTCGCCATAGACCCGGCCACCGGAGCGCTGAGTTTCGTCTCGGCGCCTGACGCCGAAAATCCCCTGGATGTCGGGCATGACGGCACCTATGAAGTGATTGTCGGTGCAACGGATGGGGCAAATACCGACACACAGGCGCTTTCTGTGACTGTTACCAACGTGAATGACAATGCACCTGTCATCACTTCCAATGGCGGTGGCGCCGTTGCATCACTGAGCATCGCCGAGAATGCGACCGCGGTGACGACGGTGGCGGCAACGGACGCTGATGGAACAACGCCCAGCTATGCCATAGCAGGTGGCGCCGACGCGGCGCTCTTCGGCATTGATGCTGCCACGGGAGCACTGCAGTTTCTGGCCGCTCCGGACTTCGAGAACCCCGTTGATGCCGGTACTGACGGAACCTACGAGGTTATCGTTTCGGCGACCGATGGCCTCAACACCGTTACGCAGACCCTCAATGTGACGGTCACGAATGCCAATGACAATACGCCGGTCATAAGCTCGAATGGCGGCGGCGCGACGGCGAATCTCAGCATCGCGGAGAATACCTCGGCGGTGACGACGGTTGCCGCGAGCGACGCGGATGGGACAGTCCCGACTTACGTCATCACCGGAGGCGCGGACGCGGCGCTATTCAGCATCAACGCAACGACCGGCGCTCTGCAGTTCATTGCGCCGCCTGATTTCGAGCATCCGCTGGATGCCGGAAACGACGGCACATACAATGTCATTATCGGTGCGACCGATGGCACATTCACGGCGACCCAGGCGCTCGCGATCACTGTCACGGATGTGAGTGAGGTCGGCAGGACGATCACCGGCACCTCCGGCAACAATACGATCACGCCAACAACGGCCAATCTCGCGCTTCAGACCACGGCGCTCAACGACACGATATTCGCGCTGGCGGGCAATGACATCATCGACGGTGGTGGTGGCGCGGATCACATGGAAGGAGGGATTGGCAACGATACATACACGGTCGATACCTATTCGGACGACGGCTTCGACGGCAACGATGACCTGGTCATCGAGGTCGCCGGGGCGGGAACCGACCTGGTCAATGCGCTGGTCAGCTACCGCCTGCCGACGGAAGTCGAGAATCTGACACTTATCGGCACCGACAATATCAATGGCACGGGCAATACGCTCAACAACATCATCATTGGAAACTCGGCCAACAACATTCTGTTGGGCGACCTCGGCAATGATACGTTGACCGGCAATGCCGGCGCCGATCTGCTCGATGGCGGAGACGGCAATGATATCCTCTCCGGTGGCGCCGATGCGGATACTCTTCGCGGTGGCGTGGGAGCGGACAAGCTGGATGGCGGAACCGGCGCCGACATCATGGAGGGCGGCGCGGATGATGACACATATACCGTCGACACCTTCTCCGATGACGGCAACAGCTCGAATGACGACATCGTAACCGAGCTGGCGGGCGGCGGCAACGACGTCGTGAACGCGTCCGTGAGCTACATACTGGCGGCGGAAGTGGAAACGCTCACCTTGACGGGAACGGCCGCCATTAATGGGACGGGAAATACACTCGACAATACGATCAACGGCAACTCGGCCAACAACATTCTGTCTGGAGATCTGGGCAACGATACCCTCAATGGCAATTCCGGCTCGGACACGCTGAATGGAGGCGACGGCAATGATTCGCTGTTCGGCGGGAATGACGATGACTTCCTCTTTGGCCAGGCAGGCGGCGACACTCTCCAAGGAGGTGCTGGCGCGGATCTGCTGGATGGAGGAGCTGGAACCGACACCCTGACGGGCCAGGCTGGATCCGACCGGTTGATCGGTGGGACCGGAAAGGACACAATGACGGGCGGCACTGAAGCCGACACATTCGTCTTCAATCCCGGAGACTCGTCCCTCAATAGCGCCAATTATGATCGGATCACCGACTTCGAGACCGGTGTGGATAAGATTGATTTCTCATTTGTCAGCGGCCCTATAGCATCCTCTGCCTATGCCGAAGGGACCATCGCGACAAATAATTACGCCACCGCGCTGGCGACCGCGAACTCTCTGATGGCGAGCGGCACGGTCGCCGTGTTTGTCGCAGGCACGACCGACGGCTGGCTGTTCTCCGACACGAACAACGACTCGATACTCGATCAGGCCACACTCATGCAGGGGCTGAATTCGACGGCAAAATTCGACTATCTCGATATCACGTAGCACGCATCCACATCGGCAAGCATGTGACGAAATCGCTGCGCTCGGGTAAGAGCGTGGAGTACTGATCTGAAGGCGCTGATGCTAGCCGCATGGAAGCTGGCGAACGTATTCTAAACCCCTATCGCCACCGTATTGGCCGAATTCGTCGCATCGGTATAGCCCTGTTGACCAGCATGGGAGTCGCCCTCCAGAAGATCAGAATATCGGGCGATCTGGACGGTTGCACGGGGACGTGCGGCGGAGAGTAAATGGCAGGAGACCGGTGCGCTAGCCTTGCAGGTCCGCACGAGGAACTATGGCTGCCTTCGCGCGGACAGATCGACTTCTACGACCAGCCCGCGCTCATCGGCGCTGCCGCTGACGCGATCGCGGCCTACTTTCTCGTAACCTTCAATGACCGAATCCAATGACCCGATGCGGGAAGACCACGAACAAAGGAGTAGGAGGTTGAGATGACCGATCAACGCTACGGTGCGCCCTAGTAGAATCAAGGCGGTGATGTCCATTTCGGTAGGTCATGGGTGCGCTGGCGCGGGATAAAGGAAAGAGGCCCGGAACGTCTTCCGAGCCTCCCTAATCTTGCCATGGCTTCGCGCGTGTCGCGGCCTTCTTTGGGTTCCTGGCACTGGTCACTGGCCCGAAGGCGCTTGACGCTGGCACTCGCTACCGCTCGGTGAAGGATACCTGCTCGCGCGACATCCGCCAGTAAGCCACAAGACAGTCATTTGTTCAAGACAGTAATTTGTTAAAGCAGCCATGCTGTCCTATGTACGGGGTCATCCACAGCACAAGATGAGCACCGGTCTAGCGGCCGAACGCTCCTGCAAGTTCGTGACGCTCGTGCCTTGGGCGCGTCAATGACCACGTCGACCGCGCGTTCAACCGAGTCGGGTCGGATCATGATCGTGTCCCTTGAAGACCGCCGCCATCGCTTCATCGAGCATGGTTCTCATTGGGGTACCTCCAACCTCACTCATTGCTGACCAAGGCCTTGCTCGAGCGCTTCGGCGGCCGCGCGACCCCACGATATGCTACGCGCGCTTCGCCTGGGCGTCGAGCGCATCATGGTCCAAGCGCCGCATCAGGGCCATGATCCGGCAGCATAGGTCGGCCTCGCCACAAATCAAAGAACGGGGCGTGTGGTGAAAAGCGCCGTTTGGCGACGCTTATACTTTGAGCGCTCGAAATTAGCACGCCCGTTTGAAGAGTTCGCACAAAGTGATCTCAAACGCCATGGCGAGAGGCTTCGCCACCGAGCCGGCCTCTACCCATTTCACAAGCCGCAGGCGCGCAATCATCTGTGCCTCTTTCAGGTACTCGTACCTGCTTGGGTCCTTGAAGAACGCGAATGCTACTGAGAGTGCGAGATCATTCGTCGAATAGGGAATTGGCTCAGCGAAAAGCTCCGCCGCCTTATTCTGCACCAACGTCTGATCAATGCATTCGCACAGAAGGTCTCTGAACGCGATCTGCGACGCCTTCTCGAGGTTCGCAGTCTTTTCGTGACTAAGAGATCCGTACATCCGGATAATCATATTATCCAATGCGGCCTCGGGATTCCGCTCTTTGAAAAACCCCAAAACCATCCCGCCTCCCTTCGGCTTGAGTGTCCCAAGGCTTTGGATAAAGGATCTGGACATGGAGCGATTTCGAATGCCCGCCAACAACTTATTCCATGACGCCAAAGCCGTGAGTGGCCGAGGTTCAAGCGCTTAATGTCGACTCTTGGGCCGACCTTAGTTCTCGTGGGGATTTTCCCGTCCAGCGGCGGCACGCAGAACTGAAGGCGCTCTGATTCGAGTACCCGAGAAGAAAGGCAATGTGCGTGAGGTTCAGGTCCCGCTGGTGCCAGCGGGCAAAAACAACAACCCCCGGCTAGGGATACGAAGTCTAGCCGGGGGCGTCCGGGCGGCATTCTGGTCTTTGTAGGATCAGTCTGCCGCCGCCATCAAGCCTTCAAACAGAGCCAAACCCAACAGCGCTGATCGCTACAAACACGAACAAGCCCCACGGATTGTGAAGTTGACTTGCGGGGACATTACCGATGACAATTGCAATCAGCGGACCACCTAGAGCGGAAGGTTGATCCTCGATTTAGAATATTTAAGGGCCCGCGGATTTCGATTTTCTGCCAGATGCTAACTATTTGACGCCAGAATGAATTGGGCTCTTATTTCGCGGGGCGTCTTTCCCGTCCAGCGCCGACAGGCTGAGCTGAACGCACTCTGGTTTGAATAGCCGAGGAGAAAGGCTATTTCCGTAAGGCTCAGATCCCGTTCACTCAAGTACTTGAGGGCAAGGTCATGCCGCAGACGGTCGACAATTTGCGCGAAAGAGGCGCCTAGCTCGGCCAGGCGGCGTACAAGGGTTCGCGTTCGCTTATTCCAAAATCTGCTGCAATTACCTTCGCTCGCGCATTTCCGCTGGAGAGTCGTTCGTCGGTCGTGAACAATCTGCCATTCAGGTGGCGAGCGATATTGGCTGCGTCAGGATGGCGGCGAGCAGCAAGCGCAGCAAGAACCTCAGCCAGGTGAGGAGAAGGCGGAAGTTATAGCCGGCGGCGGCGAGGATGGCGTTGATGGCGTCGCCCTGTGTTCCGGCGAGATAGTTGCGGCCCATGCGATGTTCGTTCTTGACTAGGCCGATGACCGGTTCGACGGCGGCCCGCCGCTTCATCTCGCGTTTGATTAAAGGCGTCATCCGGCGCTTCTGGCCAGAGGTGTAGACCCTGAACCTGTGGGAGAGCGGGGAGTTGTGCCCCTTGTATCCGGCATCGGCCAGAAGGCGCTCGATGCCGTTGCCGAGCATGCCTTCCATCTCAGGGATCACGCTCGCCAGCGTGTGGCCGTCATAGGGATTGCCGGGCAGCGCCTTGGCATGCAGCGCGAACTGGCCGCCCTTCGAGCGCTTGAGCGCGGTGGCGATCGACACCTTGACGGCGAATTCGTAGGGCCGATGCGCCTTGCCCTTGCCGATACATTCCACTTCAGACGCATGCAGACTGTAGACCTTCATGCCGCGCTGGTTCTGCCTCTGCTCGAGAACACGGCGTGCCAGGGAGAGCGGCCGCCGGATGATGCCCGCAAGGTCATCCTCGCCGGCAATCTGCCGGCCAATGTCGCGAATGGTACGTCCCAGATAGGTCTTGAGCTTGCGCAGCGCCTTGCCGGCCCGCTTGAACTGTCTGGCGTGGGCATAGCGCTGATGCTTGACCAGCAGCAACTTGCCCACCCGCGTGTAGCTCTGCCGCAACTCGAGGCCGACCCTCTTGGCCAGCTCACCAACTTCTCGCGCGCCCGCTGAAGGAGCTTGGCATCGGTGGGGAACATAACGTTCTTTGGCTCGACCGTCGGGTCGACGATCACCCGGCGTGTATCCTGGGGCGCCATGGCGCCGATCCTCACCGCAATCGACAGGCTCTCCTGCAATAACGCGGCGATCCGATCCTCGCCCATCCGCTGACGCCACCTCGTCATCGACGAGCGGTCGAAGGGCAACTCGCGCAGGAAGAATTCCTCGCCGCAGAAGTACTGGAAGTAGGGGTTCTCCACCCAGCGCGCGCACAGCTCCTCATCGGACAGATCGAAGGTATGTTTGAGGATCGCCAGTTCCGCCATCAGCCGGGTCGGCAAGGGCAGCATGCCGGGGCCTTCTCTGCAAGCCTCCCCGCACCTCGCCTCGATCGCCGGCCAGGTGATCGTCTGCGCGAGCTTCACCAGCTCATGCTTCATGCTGATGATCTGGTCGAGGCGTGAGCGGAACAGGTCCTGGTCCCCCGTCTCGCGGCGATCCTGTGGCTTCACTGCGAATCTCCCTGGCCGATCCCCTAACACCAGTGAATCACGCTTCCAGGGCTTCGTGAATTGAAAAGCGAATCTGCAAGGAAATCGACCTCGCCCCGCCCCTTCCCTGCAAAATCAAAATCTAGAACCTCAATGATCAATCAAATCAATCAATGAGTTGGGGATAGCTCACGGGGGACGAAATAGTATGTCTCTGGCAGAGATCCAAACCTCCTGCGGCGCCAAATTTAAGTGGGCGAGGATTGTTGAGCCTTGGTTGGCCTCGGTTGCGGCCCACAACAATCGGTTATTTCGCGTTTTCGACCGAACAAGTGCCCGCGCAGGTGGGTTGGTTCGGGCCGGGAAACCAGACACACCCCCGCTATTTTGAAAACAATATAGAGAACCATAAGAGATAAGGGGAACACCTGTGCCAGAGCTGGCGCAGGTTGAGCACAAACCTGCGCCAGATCGGTCACACCTACCTGCGCCAGATCGGGCGCGGGTTCAATCCGCGGCAGTCTTAAGCACCACGATCTGCGGTGAACGACCAGGTTTGGTTTCGACCGTGATGAGGCCGAGCTTCGCCAGTTCATCAAGGGCCCGCCACTTCGAGCGCGAGGCCACGCCTTCCTGCTGGGTGATGACGTTGGACAGGGCGACGGGTTTGCCACCTCTGCGCCAATGCTCATAAAGCAGTACGAGCGCGACACGATAGGTGCTGACGCGCTTCGTCGATCGAAGCTGCTCAACCCATGTCCACGGTACACGCACGTAATAGTGCCGCCAAGACTTCGGCCTCTTGACCTTGCGCGCAACTGTCTCGCCATCGACGTGCAGTCGGCTGAGATCAAATGGGTCATGGCTCATGGTCATGCCACCACCTGCTGGCGCGCCTGACAGGCCTCGATCAGCTTCATCACCCGGTTCCACATCAGCGCGCCGCGCGGGTCACTGTAGCGATCCGGATGCCGGGTGAGGTGCACGTCGGTGCGCAACTCGAAGCCATCGAGCACGATCCGGGACGCCTTCGCCATGGCGTCCCGCATACGCGCGATGTCATGGTCCAGCCGATCGAGCGGCGCGCAGATCAGCACCGCATCATGGATTAGGGCACACACTTCAATGCCGGCTTCGGTGGCAAGGCAGGCAGCGAGCCGCAACATTTCGCTGCCGTTGGCCTGACACGGGAAGTTGCGCAGCGAGCGCGGGTTGGGATGCTCGCCGATCAGGACCGGCCAGCCGAACACAGTCTGCAGCGATCCGGTAAGCATGGCCTGGTCGACCGTCGCGTCCGACCATCTCCAGAACGTCCGGTAGGTTTCATGGTGGATGCGCAGCAGGTCGCGCCCTACGATCGGCGGTTTTCCAATGCGGCGTGCCAGCCCTTCTCCTTCCATACCGTACGCCACCGCCAACGCACACTGCTTGAAGAGTTCGCGCGTCGGGCCATGCGTGTGCTTTGTGGCGCCGGCGGGAACCGCACCGGCTTGGCGGGCAAACTCAAAGTACGGGTCCCGCGACCGGTACGCCGTCTGCATTGCCGGGTCGCCAGACAACGCCGCAGCGATCCCGTGCTCCTGCTGGCACCAGTCGATGTAGGCGACCCCGAACCCTTCTGGTGGCTGGACCAGGCTGCGCAGCCATACGCTCGGGCCGAAGATGTAGCGGGTATTGCTCGGCTGGCAGCGCCCGGTGCGCGAGCGGAAGGCGGACAAAATGGTCCGGTTTCGCCCGTCGCTGCCGACCGCAAGATCTGCCAGCCGCAGGTCCGACAGCGCGCTGCGCAGCTCGCGCATCGGCGAGACCGCCGGCCAGGCACGTGCCATCTGGCGAAATGTATCGTCGCTCAGGTCGAGACGGCCGGACTCGAGCACTGGCCACGGGATGGCATGTTTGGCAAGGTAGCGTTGCCATCGGTCCAGTCGGAAACTGCGCCCGTCGAACACGCCGTAGTCCCGGTCGATGTCGGCGATCAGCTCATACTGGATCGCGGTCCAGTATCGGCGCAGCAGCTCGAGGGCCACAGTGTCGACCGGCGTGCCATTCCACTCGATGGCGGCGGCCGCCTTCATGAAGCGTCCGCGCAGCAGCGCCCGCGGCAGGTCGAGCCGCGGCAGCATCGCCGCCAGCAGCCGCTCGAGCGTCCGCACGTCGCTGCCACAGTATTGCAGGATGGCCGCCCGGTCCTCGGCCGCCCACGGGCCGCCGGCCAGGATGCAGGCGCGCAACTCCTGCTTCTCGGTGATGTCTATGCCATCGATGCCGAACCAGGCCGCAGCGCCGAGCAGGCCCGCACCATGAGGCAACGTCAGACCGTTTGTGCGGGCGCGGAATTCGGTAAACAGGTCGAGGATGAAAACCGGCTGTGACCAGCCGAGCGCCTTGAAGCAGCCGAGCTCGGCGCTGGCATAGTAGGCGATCAGCAACGTATCGGTGCCGACCGGAAAGGGTGGATCGGTTCCAAATTCACCGCGCCACAGGGTCCAGATCTCGCCGCTGCGTAGTTCCTTGGCCACCATGCAGACAGGCCGCGGCCGCTCACCAGATCGGCCGGCGTCCTCGAGCGTCAGGTGGCCGCCGAACTCAAACTCGAAATCGACGGCCACCACATGGCGGAACGGCAGCCCCTCGAGCATCTAGCCACCGCGCAGGCGCTTGATGACGGGATGATCGGGGTGGTTGATCAGGCGATCCCGAAACGCGATTCGGTAGATCTCGTCAAACCCCATGTC
The DNA here is from genome assembly GCF_011046735.1 of Nordella sp. HKS 07. Lineage (NCBI taxonomy): Bacteria > Pseudomonadati > Pseudomonadota > Alphaproteobacteria > Hyphomicrobiales > Nordella > Nordella sp. HKS 07. Next base: position 1,583,682 of record NZ_CP049258.1, read on the forward strand.
CGGCCAAACCGGATCGGGAATAGAACTCTCGGCTTCGAAGATCTCATTGGCACCGAGCGACATGTTCGCCTTGACGCGCACCCACCGCGTCATGGCGTGCTGCACGGCTGAGGCCGCCGACTGGTGCCAGTTGTTCACGCGCCCGTCTGCGGCGGGGATCCGAACCGGCCACATGAACAGCACGTCGGTGCGGGTGATGACGGTGAACAGCGTTGCGATGAAGCACTCGCTGTACATTTCCGGCACCGCGCCGAGGTCGACGAGATAAAACTCGCGATTGTCCTTGAACTCGACGAAGGCAAATGTCTCGCGGAACGCCGGCTCGGGACGCACGCGTATGAAGTCATGGGGGCTCGGCTTTTTCACCGGCACAGTCGTCAGCAATTTCTTAACGGCCGCGCCTTCAATATTCTCCCGGTTGACGCGCAGCTTTGTCAGATCGAAGGGATCGCTGCTCGCCGCGTTGTCGATTAGCTCAAGCGTCGGTTTCTCGGTCATCGAAATACCTCCATGTTTGGCTGGATGGTTGGGAAACGGGCCGTCGCCGACAGCGACGACAAACGCCTCGTCCTCGGTCACGATATCTACCCTCCGTTCTGGGTGCCATTCAGGCATCTCCCGCGTCCTTTGCTTTGGAGGCGAGCCAGGCCCTCAGGTCAGCCACCAAGATGAGGCTACGCCGGCCAACCTTCAGCACTCGAAGATTGCCTTTCTGGATCTCGCAATAGAGAGTTGAGCGTCCGACACCGCCAAGACGGGCGGCTTCCAGGACGGGTACAGCAATCGGCTCGGTCATTCGTATGTCCTCCTGGTCGTGAGCGGATGAGTCCGGATCACTGAGGACAGGATAGAAACTTTCGCAGGGCTCGATTCCGGGTTTTTTTCATGGCCCATTTAACCAATGGAACCGCATTGCAAGGCGCTGACAGAGAGAAATTAATGACGTGTTTTCAAAGTCTTAGTTCCTTTGATAGATCGTCAGTATACTGATAAAAATCTCATCTCGCCGGTGCTGACGGGGCCGACCTCTGACCCTGAGCCCTAACGGCGATTCGGCTGGGCAATGCGCGCCAAAGGGAGGAAGCGGGCATGGGCTGGTTGCCAAATGCGTTTTGGGCGCTGGGGGTTTGCTTGCGCCCTATGGGATCGAAATCAGTGGATTGCGCTCGACCGGAGGACGCACGCCACCCGCGTTGGTGATACCCCTTAACGCATTGGTATTTCTATGGGAAATGGAAAAACTGGTCTCCGAAAATAGGCAAACGCGACCCATTTTCAACTGTTAGCCTCATTCCAACAGCTGGCAACAGCACGCCACAAAAGGAGTGATGCTATGAAAACCAAGCCCACCCTGATTGCTCATCCCACCTTGGCCGGCACAAAGTACCCCGGCCTGGTCAATCAGTCCGTTGCCAAAACCTCAACACCACCGGTTACAGCCCACAACTACCTGTCGGTCAAGGAAGCTGCCGTCTTCCTGCGCCTGTCGAAGAGCTATCTCGATAAGGCACGCGTCGCCGGGACCGGTCCGGAATTCATCAGGTTGGGCGCCAAGAAGATTGTCTATCGCTTGGCCGATCTCGAAGCCTGGATGCGTCAGAACCGCTACCAATCGACATCCGAGTATCGGGAGGGCAAGTAATCATGGGATATATCCGCAATAACGAGACTAAGTATTACAAAGTAATTCTGAACAATTAGGATATCGCCTCACAGTAAAGGTAGCCAATATACTTGTAGCGTATTCCTAATTTCTAACGTAATACTACTGTTTACTTCCTAGTGAAACTGCGTCCGATATCCCAAGTTCCTAAGGAGCTGGTATGGATCACCTTTCTCAACCTCCTAGGGCAACGACCAATCCTGGTGCCGCCCTATTGTTTGAGCCGTCACTTCGCGATGCAATGACTTTCCTCGAGCAGTCACCGGACCTTCCAGAGAGCCGGAGGCGGCATTGGCTTACAAGCCTGCGGATCACTGCCAAAGGCATTGGGAAACCCCCAGAATCGCTCCCTGTCCGCTTGACAGCGCTCCGTCACCATTTGGCTCGGCTCAGCCCCGTTCTCATGGGCATTGCGCCAAAGACGCTTTCCAATCATAGATCGAACGTCAAGGCAGCCATCGTCCATTTCATGGCGGTTGAAGGAATACCTTCGCGCGGCGCGCCGCTATCCCCCGAGTGGACGGCTATCATTAAGTCGATAACCGAAGTCAAGGCGGCCCGTCTTCTTAGCGGCATAGCCCGCTACTCCGGCGTAAGGGGCATCAAACCTCAGTCCGTGAACGAGCAGATAGTGGCTGCGTATTTTGCCTTCAGACGCGAGACGAGCCTCTATGAAACCGGCATCACCCGTCAGCGAGAACTTTCGCGCGCCTGGAATCGGTGCGCCTGCTCGGTACCCGGCTGGCCTGACATCAGACTTCGGCTGCCGGACCTTGAGTGCAAATCCGAATCCCGCAAATGGGCTGAATTTCCGGACGGCCTACGCCATGACGTGGCCAGGTATCTCGACCAGCTCGCCAAGCCCCACAGAACCTCCAAAGGCAAGCGCCGAAAGCCATCCAAGAAGTCCAGCATAGATACACGCCGGCGCGAACTTGTCGCCTTCGCCAACAAGGCCGTAGCCAATGGCATTGCGATTGAGAGCCTGGTATCCCTGCCGGCTCTCCTGGCTCCCGCAGTCGTTCAGACAGTCCTGGAGGGCTATATGGGTCAGGATAAGCCGACCCGGTATGTCATCGACCTTCCCTGGAAGCTTCTGGCGATCGCCAGGTCGATTGGTGCTGCTTCGGAAACAATCGAGCGGCTTGAAGACATGCGCGAAGCGCTCGAAGCTCAACGCGGCGGCACGATGACCCAGAAGAACATGACCGTGATCAGGGCGGTGATGACGACCGACGTCTGGGATCACGTCTGCGATCTTCCGGCTGTGATGATGATGGAGGCGAAGCGCCTGCTGAATAAGTCGCCGTCCAAGGCGGCAAGCCGGGCTGCCCTGGGTGTTCAGATCCTGCTCCTGACTAGGGCACCTGTCCGGGTGAGCAACCTCCTGAGCATTCGCATCGGGCACAATCTGATCAAGCCCGGTGGCATGAAGGCGCCTTATGTGCTCCTGTTTCCTGAATATGACGTCAAAAACCGGATCGATCTGGATTTTCCGCTGAGCCTGCCGACGTCAAAGCTGATTGACGAATTTATCCAGCTCTTCCGCCCGCATCTCGGCATTTCCCATCGCTCTGACTGGCTATTCCCCGGCGAACAGAAGGCCAGAAATGCTACTCATGCTAGCGTCTCAATCGCCGAGCGCATGCTCAAGGAAACCGGCATCCGCATTACCGCACATCAGTTCCGGCACGCGGCGGCGGCCGTCATTCTCCGCGCCAATCCCGGAAACTACGAATTTACCCGCCGCGTCCTCGGGCATTTGAACGTGCAGACGACCGTTCGCTTCTATGCCGGTCTCGAGAGTTTTCAGGCAAGCAAGCATTTTGGCGAACTGATTGAAAGCCGCCTCGCTTTCAGTGAGGATGCCGACGAATGACCATATCCAAGATTCGATCGCTCAAGATCGCGGAGTGGCCGAATGCGGATCGAGAGGCCTGGGAGCGTGCCTGCAGGCCAGCCAGGAAACTGGGAAAAGGTGGTACAGCCGCTCATCTCAAGCCCGTCAGCCAGAAAGACCTTGAGCGACGTTACGGGTTTTTCCTCGACTACATCGCGAGGGCGTCATTCCTCGATATGGACGCCGAAGCCGGTGCATACGTGATACCAACGAACGTTGATGGGTATCTTGCCGAGCTGAAGGCCCGATTAAGCTCGGTGACGGTTTATGGCAGCATCCGCAAGCTGCGCCGGTTCGTCCAGCTGGTAGCGCCTGACATGGATTTGGGATGGCTTCAGGAGATCGAGCAGGATCTCGATTGGGCAAAGCAGCCAACATCAAAATTCGATCGCATCGTCGATTCGGACCGTATTGTTCAGGCCGGCATGACACTCATGGCGGAGGCAGAAACGGCGCACCACCTCACTCCTCTCAGGCGCGCCCACAACTATCGCAACGGCCTAATGATCGCCTTCCTGGCGATCTTGCCAATCCGGCTGAAGAACTTTTCGGCGCTGAGGATCGGCAAGAATCTCGTGAATTACAGAAAGCATTGGCAGCTCATCATTCCAGCAACCGATAACAAGTCAGGACGTGCCGACGAACGCCCGGTGCCGCGATTTCTTGCCCCTTACCTTGACAAATATGTGGAAATCTATCGCCCGCTGCTCAAGCCTCAATCGGACGGTTTGTGGGTTTCGACTTATGGTGGCGATCTTTCATACAAAGGGTGTGCACAGGTCGTCACTGAAACGACAAGGACGACGCTCGGTATCGCCGTTTCGCCCCACCTGATGCGGTCATGCGCGGCCTCAACCGCATACCTGCATGCTGGTGATGATCCGGACCTGGCATCGGGGCTTCTTCAACATGTCGATAAAACAGTAACCGAGCGCCATTACAATCGGACACGTGGTGCCAGCTATGGGCGAGCTTTCTCCTCTTTGGTGGAGAAAGCAGATGGTAGCGGATGCAGCTAGAGCGCGCACTCATGAATCGAGCAAGATTTGTGCGACCTTCACCATTGTCCGCTATGCCACGATAGCGGACCAAAATTCGCGATGCAGCAAAGCGACGCAATGGGCCAGAATCGGTCATTCAATCTGGCGCGAACGACGACAGTCCGAGACGCCGGGCAAGTCCTTACCCCCAACCTCCAGCCATTGCCGGGCGTGTTCATTCGGCACAAGCTCAGCCATTCGCCCCCCATAACGTTCCAGATCGCTGCCATCGAGCTGCCCGTGCCATTTACCGGTACCGCCCGAATCGAAGAATGCAGCGTCGTCCTCCCAAAACCCCTTGCCACCCTGGGGCGCGAAACGGTCCGCCTGGGCGCGCATCGCATCAAACGCAGTCGCATTCACGACCTCATTCACCAACTTTACGTCGGCGCTGATCCTAGCCCCTTCGGCGAGGCGCCGCACGGCGGCGTGCGGGTCCGCGACCATATCCGCGTAGTGCAGAAGAACTAGCCTCGGGAGCCGCCGCTCCAACACGGTCGCACGGAAATGTTGCGCAATCGTCGCTAGAGAATCGCGGTCGAAATCCTGCGTGTCGACTTCGGACGAAAGAAAGTCGGCCAGTGCAATCTCGAGGGGTCGCCGCATGGGGTGTTCAGGAGCGTTCTTCCTGTTCAAGGCATGTTTGCGGAGAGAAAAGAACACGTCGAGCGGGTGACGATATACAGCAACTACGGTCACACCGTCCCAGACGGGAAAACCATCTGCCGGTGTATGGGTTTTCACCACCCGGCGACCGCGTTGCCGCGCGAGGGCGCTCGCCACCTCTTCCGCGTCGCCAAGCGCCGCATCAACCCAAGGCGAGAGCACGTGAACACGGTCGGTTAAATTGCTTCCGCCGTGAATGAGCATTGTAAGGATCGTCTGTGTCCACGTTGTGCCGCATTTGGGAGGAGTGCAGACCACAATGTCGCCTGTTCGCGGCTCCCATGTGGACCAACGCTCGGGCGTCGTTAGATCTCCACGGTAGTTCGCGGTTGCAGATGCCAAAACGATGGCTCGCTCACCATTCATCGCTTCCAGTCCCTGATTTGCCGGTGGCCCGAGTCAACCCAACGGAATGCTAGGTCAAAGTACAAAACGAAGCGAGACCCAGGTAAAATTGATGCAGATTGATAGTTAGGATGTCACCTTAGGGCCACAACCGGACCACAGCGACCGCGGAGCTGAGGCTACTCCGGAAGCCCCGCTTTGCGCAGTCCATCAAGCAGGTGATCGCCCAGCGCTTTGTCGGCATAGCCCAGTTTCTTTGCCACAGAATCGAGCGACGCTTTCGGCCTAGCCTCAAGAAAGTCACCCAGCTCGCGCCGCGCCTCTGTTTCTTGCCCCAGTTGAGCGAACGCTGCGGCCCGAAACATTGGCGTCCAGAAGTGCTTGCCGTGCATCCGCCGGAGCGAGGCGATCGCCTCTTCGTGGCGCCTCAGAAAGTACTGCGTCTGACCGCGCACCTCCCAGATGTAGGTCGGAGGATAGGAATCGCGCTGCAGGAGATCACCCAGATAACCCAGTGCATCATCCAATCTGTTCACATACATCAGCCAGTTGGCCCAATCCACTGCCATGCTCACGTCATGCGGGCTGAGGTTGACAGCCTGATCGAAGTGTTGGCCGGCGAGATCGAATTCCCTCCTCCGAAGGGCAGCCCATCCCATGCTGTTGTGCGCGTATGCATCATTCTCATTGAGTGCCAACGCTCTCTGAGCGTGTACTGCCGCCTCCTCGATCGTCTCCGGGCTTTCGTCGAGCAAATAGCGGAAGCACAACTGACTGGCCAACCAGGCATGAGCCTGGGCGAAGTCGGGATCGAGCTCAGTGGCGCGCCGGAACAATTCGACAGATTGTTTGAGATCGTAGTGATAGTCACAGTTCCGTCCCTGCAGGAAGCAGTCGTAGGCGACCCAATCCTTGGTCGGCTTGTGACGGGAATACTCGGCCCCGATGGTTAAGAGGCGGCCAAGCAACGTTGCCACAATCGCGCGGGTCACTTCGTCCTGGACGGTGAAAATATCCTGAATATTGCGATCATACCGCTCTGCCCAGAGATGGCTCTGACTCACAGCATCGATCAGCTGTGCTGTTACCCGAATGCGATCTCCCGCCCTGCGCACGCTCCCTTCGACGATGTATCGCACGCCGAGCGCTCGTCGTACTGCAGCGATGTCCGTGGCAGGCCCCCGAAATTGGAAACAGGCGTTGCGCGAAATGACGAGTAGGGAGCGATCGCGGGCCAGCTCAGTAATGATGTCCTCAGTGATGCCATCGCTAAAATACTGCTGCTCCGGATCGCCCGACATGTTGGTGAAGGGCAGCACCGCGATCGACGGCTTGTCACTCGCCGCCTGGACCGGCTGACCGGCGTCTACCGATTCCGTGGAAATGGGCAGCGTAAGGCGATAGACACGTACCGGCTCCGAGATGTTCTTCAAACTCTGTACGCCCAGATCGTCGAAGCCAACCTTGACTTTGTTTCGGATGTGGTCGTGAGCGGTGCCTGAGATGAAAATGCTGCCCGGTTCCGCGAGTGCTTCCAGGCGTGCGGCGATGTTAACGCCATCACCGTAGAGGTCGCCGCCCTCAACCATCACGTCGCCCAGATTGACGCCAATGCGCAGTACGATGTGAAGATCTTCGGGCTGGTCACCGTTGGCGGCGATCATGGCCTGCTGTAGATCGACGGCGCATTGCACAGCATTGACGGCGCTGGCGAACTCCACCAAAACACCATCGCCAGTCACCTTGAAGATGCGGCCGTGGTGTTCGGCAGTAAGGGGCTTAAGGATGCGATTCCGCCGAGCCTTGAGGGCGACCAGTGTTCCCACTTCGTCATGCTCCATGAGCTGGCTGTAGCCAACCACGTCGGCGGCCAGGATGGCGGCGAGGCGGCGTTGGGCGCGTTCTTCGGCCATCTGTAACAATTGCTAATAATGATCAAGCTACCCGATTGTATGATTACTGAGGGTGAAGAGTCTATTGGCCCCAACTTCCGGTTCGGGTCATTCGCTACCGGGCCGAGCCAGCAGCCAAGTCCAGCTATGTCGGCTATGCCCCGATAGCGACTAAACTTCTGCAGCGCAGCAAAATGACGCAATGGGCCATGTGTGGACGGCTCCGGGCTGTCAAGGTTCTTTTGCATGTCGCAGCGCTGGTCGTAGCAGCCATGTGTTCGGCCTTTGAGTGCGGCTCATAGGGCCGCTGGCCATTATGCCTCCCGTGGATCATGTCCCGGTCAAAAGCTCGCATTCGACAATGCTGTGGCCCATGTGGATTGTCCTGATCGCCGGATCGACCGGTTCTGCGTTACCTGCTGTCAGTCCTTTCCAGCCTTCACATCACGCCCTTGCGGGCGCGATCTCCTCCAAAGTCGCCGTGCCCTAGCGAGCCAGCGCGACGGGTTCCGTGTAACGCTCGCCCTTGGCCATCATCGCCCAGGCCATGCGGGCGATCTTGTTGGCGAGCGCGATCGCGGCCACCTTTGTCGGCCGCCGCTCCAGCAGCTTGGCAAGCCATGGCCGATGCTTGGTGCCGTGGATTTTCGCGTATCGGATCACCGCCAACGCGCTAGAGTCTGTCTTCAGTTGAGGGATTCCCAAATCAGCGATTGAGTGATTCATGGGAGGTCGGTTTTTGGAGGGCCGACCGATGCGACGCTATGCATTACGTGACGATCAGTGGGATCGGATCAAGGATTCTCTGCCCGGCCGTGAAGGCCATGTCGGCGGTACAGCTGCCGATAATCGATTGTTTGTTGATGCGGTGCTGTATCGCTACCGAGCGGGGATTCCCTGGCGCGATCTGCCGGAGCGTTTCGGAGACTGGAATATCGTCTATCAACGCTTCAGTCGGTGGTCAAAAGTGGCGTTTTCGAGCGTATTTTCAAGCTATTAGCGAGCGATCACGACAACGAGTACATGATGATCGACGCCACCATCGTGCGGGCTCATCAACATAGTGCAGGAGCGCGCAAAAAAACGGCGAGCAAGCGATCGGCCGCTCGCGTGGCGGACTGAGCACCAAAATCCACGCGCTCGTCGATGCCTTGGGCAATCCCGTGAAGGTGATGCTTTCGCCAGGACAAACCAACGACATCATTTGTGCCCAGCCTTTGCTCGAGACCTCCGATCCCGCCGCCCTCATCGCCGACAAGGCCTATGATGTCGACGCCTTCCTCACAACCCTCGCCGACAAGCAAATCACCCCAGTCATTGCCTCTCATCCCCGCCGTAAGATCCCATTGCCTTGCGATTTCGCCCTCTACTGCGAACGCAACCTCGTCGAGCGCTTCTTCAATAAACTCAAGCACTTTCGAGCTATCGCAACCCGCTACGATAAGCTCGCCAGAAACTTTCTAGCCGGCGTCCACTTGGCTTCGGCTTTCATCTTGCTCAACTGAAGACAGGCTCTTGCACAGAACAGCGAGCGCAGGTATCGATCGCCCTGTTTGGTGATATTGCCAAGCCTTTCCCTGCCTCCACTGGAGTTCTGCTTCGGCACCAGCCCAATCCAGGCTGAGAAGTCGCGTCCCGAGCGAAACGCCCTCGGATCGGGAATACTGGCGACCAGCGCGGTTGCCAACGCCGGACCGACCCCGGGGAGTTCGTCGAGCCGACGGCTGGTCTCGTTTGAGCGATGCCAGGCGTTGATATGCTGGTCGAACGTCAGGATCTGCCGCTTCAGCTGCCATAGTTGACGGCCCAGTGCCTCCAGGCACTCGCGCGCAATCTCGGGCACGCGTCCATCGTCGGGATCGGCAACCACATCGAGCAGCTTCTCGACGCCATTGCGGCCGACTGGTGCGACAATGCCAAACTCGGCAAGGTGGGCGCGGATCGCATTGATCAGCGCAGTCTGCTGGCGAATGAACAGATGCCGCGTACGGTGGAGCATCAGACAGGCTTGCTGGTCGGGTGTCTTGGTCGGCACGAACCGCATGCTTGGCCGCTGCACCGCCTCGCAAATGGCCTCGGCATCGGCCGCATCGTTCTTCTGGCGTTTCACATACGGCTTCACATAGGCCGGCGGCATCAATCGAACCGTGTGCCCGAGTGCCTGCAACTGGCGCGACCAGTGGTGCGAGGACGCGCATGCCTCGACACCAACCACGCAAGGCGAAAGCTTCCTGAAGAAGCCGAGAACCCGTGACCGCCTGAGGCGCTGGCGAATAACGCCCTGGCCGTCTGCGTCAATGCCGTGAACCTGGAAAACAGACTTCGCAATGTCGAAACCGATTGTCGTCACCGCTTGCATATCGAGCTCCTCCGAATCGTAGTCACCTTTTGGCAACCAATCCTATGGCGCTTGCGCACCAGGTGGAGGAGCCGTCCACAGCATCACAAGCGGACCACTCAAACTTCAGTGGAGCATAGAGTGGGCCACAAGTTCAAAGACGACCAAGCCTATGGTAATCCCTGAAGCCCCAAGAACAAATCTCGTTCTTTGCCTTTCCAGCGCCGTCATTGTCCTGAGCTGTTCTGGGACTTGGGAGTGGGCGCGAAGCTTTCGAGCATGCCAAACCGTATAGAGATTGGCTGCGGCGCCCAGTGTCACCAGAATTAGCAATGGAATCCGCAGAACGCTTTGATCGAGCACGGTCAAAATTGCAGACAGCCCAAACAGACTGGTGGCGCCAACCGCTACTGCCAGCGGGCCAATCAGGGTCACGACCGCACACGGCGCTCCCAGTATGCCAAATATAATTGCACCGATGCTAATCGTTCGGCTGGCGCTGGAGTCCGCTTCATCATCACTTAGGGGCCCGACACCTGCCATCTGCAAGCGATAAGCCCGGATTGGATCACGAAATCCCTTCAGCCGTGCTTCTTCCAAGCGAGCGTCCGGAAAACCTTCACCGGCCAGGCGGTAGCACTCGTCAGTGATCAGAACTTCACCCGCACCTGCTTTGCTCTGCAGGCGAGCAGACAGATTCACCACATCGCCGATGGCGGTGTAGTCCTTGGCATCGTCCGATCCAAGTCGGCCCACACGCGCGTAACCGGTGGCAACGCCCGTCGATACCTGCAGCGGAAGATTGAAGCGGTCGCCAAGTTTTTTCAGCGCGGCACTGATCTCAATCGCGGCCAAGATCGCTCGGCGCGCATGGTCATCTCGTCGCAACGGAATATTGAACAACGCCATTACCGCGTCGCCGACATATTTGTCGATGAAGGCACCATGCTTCACCAGAATATCCGTCGCCATTCGGAGATAGGTATCCACGACTTCATGCGTCCTCTCGGCACCGAGATTGTGTGTCAACTCTGTAAAGGAGGAAAGATCTGCGAACAGAACACTGATTTCGACCATCCGGCCTTCTTCAACATGAGTACTGCAGCGTGTACAAATGTTCGGATTTCGGGTGCTGCGGCCAATGCCGAGGCACCGGTAAAAGATGCTGATCGTACCGGCAAGCATCGTTCCGCAGACCGCACATTGAGATGCAAGCCGACGGGTTGCGTGTGAATGCGTGCTCATCTTCGCCGAGAGGCCTTTTCGTGTCACTGACTGTCAACGCGGGGCATGTATTTCGCTTGAAACATCGCGACGGCGATGCACGCTCCAAGCAGCGATCGGCGGTCAATACGAGATTTTCATTGGCATCACCAATGGGCGACCAAATTCCGTGTGAGATGTTACAGGGTATTTTGCGACCCCGCTATTGCCCTGAGGGCATAACGGTCAGAAACGGTGGGCCCAACCGCCCCGTCTAGTAGTGGGCCATTTTCGGACCTTCGAGGCATCCTAACAAGGGCTCGCGCGCGCCGCTCCATAGGCTAAGATGCCTCCAACTGGCAGGAGGTCTGTCCTTGCAAGAAGGGCAACGTAGGCTGGCGGCGATCTTGGCTGCCGATGTGGCGGGTTACTCGCGCCTAATGGCGGCTGACGAGTCGGGCACGCTGGGACGACTCAGGCGGCTCCGAGCCGAGGTATTCGAGCCAAAGATCGCCCAGTTCTACGGGCGCATCGTCGGGTCCGCGGGCGACAGCCTGCTGATCGAGTTCGCGAGCGCGGTCAATGCGGTGCAGTGCGCTGTTGAGGTGCAGCGTGAGCTGGACGGCCAGAACGCCAATCTACCGGAAGACAGGCGCATGGCGTTCCGCGTAGGTGTGAACCTTGGCGACGTGATCGCCGAGGACAACACGATCCACGGAGACGGCGTGAACGTCGCGGCGCGGCTGGAAAAGCTCGCGGAGCCAGGCGGTGTCTGCATCGGTCACGCCATCTACGATCAAGTGAAGGGCAAACTTGCTTACACCTATGATGACCTCGGCGAGCAACGGGTGCACAACATTGCGGAGCCGGTGCGCGCCTATCGTGTGAAGCCGGCCAATGCATCCGTCAACAGCTTATCCGCGTCGCCGGCTAGGGATGCGCGACCACTTCCCGACCGGCCATCGATCGCCGTCCTGCCCTTCCAAAACATGAGCGGTGATGTTGAGCAGGAGTATTTCGCCGATGGACTGGCTGACGATTTGATAACCGATTTGTCGAAGATCCCTGGGTTTCTGGTCATCGCCCGAAATTCCACCTTTGCTTACAAAGGCAGGGCTGTCGACATCAGGTCAGTCGCCAAGGATTTGGGGGTGCGCTATGTCATTGAAGGAAGTGTCCGCCGTTCGGCAACTCGCCTGCGGATCAATGCCCAGCTTATTGATGCAGCAAACAACAGCCATCTATGGGCTGATCGCTTCGACCGCGATCTCGCAGACGTCTTCCTGTTGCAGGACGAAATCGTTGGAAAAATCGTAAATGCTCTAACTGGAGCTCTGCCTTCACCGTCCCTTCCTTCCAGACGCAAAGCGACGACCCTCGAATCTTATGATATGTTCGTGCGTGGCCGGGCAGTGGTAATTCAATCGCCCGAAAGCAATAGAGCAGCTCTTCCGCTGCTTGAAAAGGCAATCGAACTCGATCCCGAGTTTGCTGACGCACATGCTTGGCTTGCGAAGAGCCATGAATTCGCATGGACGTACGGGGGGGAGGCCAAGGAACCTCATCATTCGCTCGCCCTGGCAGCTGTTCAGCGAGCCCTGGCGCTCGATCCGCAAAATGCGGACGCGCATACAATCCTTGGTAACCATCTCCTGCATGAAGGTGAATTGGATAAGGCCGAGGCGGAACTTGCAATCGCGCTCCGTATTGACCCGAATCACGCCAACGGCTGGGCGTTTTTGGGTGAACTCAAAGTGTCGGAGGGATTGGCACTCGACGGCGTCGAATTGGCGCTGAAGGCATTTCGCCTAAACCCGTATCCGCCTGGATGGTATCATTGGCTTCTTGGGTATACCCAATATGCCGCGCGCCACTATGAGGACGCAGTCCGGACACTTAGGCACGAAACAACATATCAAACCGGCTCGTGTCGTCTTTTGGCGGCCAGTTTGGCACAGCTCGGCCGCCTGGACGAAGCAAAGGTAGAAGGGCGACGTTTCTTAGCGATAAACCCCAATTTCACAATACAACATTGGGCCAGTATAGTTCCTTTCCGCTATGAAGCAGATCGGCAACATTTCATTGATGGGTACACCAAGGCCGGGCTGCCCATGTAACGATTCTACTCTACCCTCACGAAGGCGTAATACTGGCAGAATTTCCTAGACACAGCTGGGGACGGCACGAAAGTTTGAGAATGTCCGGTTAGGGTCATTCGCTACCGAGGTCGAGCAGCAGCAAGTCCAGCCATGTCAGCTATGCTCCGATAGCGACCAAATTTCTGCGGCGAGCGATATTATGCGATGGGCGAATAGGCGACATCATTCGATCACCTCGTCGGCGCGCCCAAGCAGCATCGGCAATAGAGTAAGGCCGATTGATTTGGCGGTCCTGATCGACTGATGCCAGATGCGCAGCACCGATCCCTCGTTCGGGGCCGCTCTCGTCATGCGTCGATCCGGTCAGTGGCCCAGACGCAGCATGCGGATCGAGCCCAGCTTCTCCAGATTCCAAAGCTGTTCGAACAGATCAGCAGCCTGGGCACGGTTGAGCACGCGCGTCGCGCAATCCATAAACTTTTCTTTCAGCTCGTCGCGCGATAGCGGCCGCTGCCAGCTGCCTTTGGCGTGAACCACCGGCGCGTGCTCCAGTACCTGACCCGACGCAAGGACAACGCTGACCCGATCGGCCGGCGCCCACGGCAAATCCCCGGGCATGATTTCATCCGTCGTCGTGCAGCGGACTTTCGCAAAGGTGGCGCCGACTTCCGGTCGCGACACAAATTCGTCCGTCAATTCCGAAAGACTGACCCGTCCGGCAATCAGCGCGGATGCCATTGCGAACTCCATGCTGAATTTGGCCTCGAGGCTGGTCTGCGGATTGCCGTTGCGCAGCATCAGCCTTTGCGTGATGCCAGTATGGACACGAATTTCCCGCACATCATCCGGCTTCAACTTGTGCTGGCTCACCAGACCCAGCATCGCGTCGATCGAGCGATGCGTGGCATAGCAGGTAGGATACCTCTTCACATTGATGCCGAATTCGGCCAGCCGCCAGTTCTTGCCGATATCGATCGTCCCGCTCTCGATGTCAGGCGTGCCTGACGGCGAATGGGCGAGCAGGAAACCGGTCTGATGCTCCAGCACGTCGAGCGACGCAGTGAACCCTTGGTCGGCGAGGCGCGCCGCGATAACACCCGATTGGGCGCTGCGGCCGGCATGCAGCGATTTAGTCATGGTACCGAAATTGGCGACAAGGCCCGAGGCCAGCGAAGCGGATATGGCGATGGCATGCGCCGTCTTCTCGGAATCGAGCTTGCGCAGCCTCGCGCAGGCCGCAGCCGTCGCGAGCGCGCCCATGACTGCGGTTGGATGAAAGCCGCGCTCGTGGAGGTGCCCTGGCTCCAGCGCGGCGATCTGCGCCCAAACCTCATAGCCTGCGACATAGGCCGCAAGCGCATCGCTGCCGCTGGAATCAAGCGACCAACCCTCTGCCAGAATGGCGGGCACCAGAACCGCGCTTGGATGGCCGGCAAGCGCCACGTCGTCATAGTCGAGCACTTGCGCCGCGACGCCGTTGACCAGCGCCGCATCGGAGGCCGCGAGGTTGCGGCCGACCGGAATCTCTGGCGCACCGTCGTTTTGCGTGGACGTAGCGAGCATCGCCGACACGATCCGCACCGGACGCTCGGCCGCGCCGGCAATCATGACCCCGACACAATCCATAGTGCCGATACGCGCCGCCTCCCGGCACCTGTCCGGGAGGTCGGACGGCTTCAGGCTCGCAACGAAATCTGCAGTTTGGCGGGTGATATCCAGCATGGTCGCCTCGTCTATCCTCGAGCCAATGAGGTGGCATCGTAGCGGCTCAAACAAGCTCTTGGATAGAGGCCAGAAATCCACCTCGAGCGCATCTTCTTTGGTAACTATGACGCTTATGGATCAAAAAAGCCAGACATCGTAATTGGTTACTGAGATGTCGCCTATAAGAGCCATAAGCGGAAGCTCCAAATGAACTTCCGTCCGTGTAGCCTCCGCTTCTTCCGTGGAGTAGTCTCCCAGCTGAAGGATATTCGGCCATGAAACGCCGTCTCGCCGCTATTCTGGCTGCTGACGTCGCCGGCTATAGCCGGATGATGGCAGAGGATGAAGAAGGAACGCTGCATACGCTCGAAGCATATCGCGCGGTCATGTCCGAACTTATCGACGAGCACGGCGGGCGGATTTTCAGTATCGCCGGCGACAGCGTGGTAGCCGAGTTTACGAGTGCCGTTGAGGCCGTTCGCGCAGCGGTAGCTATCCAACGGGTTCTGCAGCGTCGCAATGCCGATCTAGCTCTCGAGCGGCGGATGGAGTTCCGCATCGGGATCAACCTTGGCGACGTGATCGTCGAAGGCAAAGATCTGCTCGGTGATGGCGTTAACGTCGCTGCCCGGATGCAGGGACTCGCCGCGCCCACTGGCATCTGCATCTCCGGAGCTTTGCGCGAGCAGATTGAGGGGAAACTCAATTTTCCAATTACCGTTTTGGGCGAGCGCTCGCTTAAGAACATTCCGCGGCCAGTTCAAGTTTGTCGAATCGATTGGGACGTAGATGCTCCAACTATCCCTGGTGTGTTGCACAGCGGAGCTTTTGAGCTTCCCGATAAGCCGTCAATGGCCGTACTGCCTTTCTCCAATATGAGTGGTGATCCGGAACAGGAGTACTTTTCCGATGGTATTGCCGACGACATCATCACGGCGCTGTCGCGCTACCGATGGTTCTTCGTCATCGCTCGTAATTCGACCTTCGCGTACAAGGGGCGTCCCGGAATTGATGTAAAGCAAGTCGCTCGAGAGCTTGGAGTACGCTATGTGCTGGAAGGCAGCATGCGGCGGGTGGACAATCGGATTCGCGCCAGCGCCCAGCTCATCGAGGCGGAAACCAGCAACCACATCTGGGCCGAGCGATTCGATCGCGATCTGGTGGACATCTTTGCCCTTCAGGACGAGATCACGCAGAGCGTGGTCGCCGCGATCGAGCCTGAGATGCTGATGGTCGAGGGGAGGCGGGCGGCGCGCAAGAATCCAACAGCCAATCTCGATGCCTACGACTGCTGCATGCGTGGTGTGTGGCATTTCCATCAGTTCGTGCCTGACGACAATATGCAGGCCGAGGTTTGGCTACGACGATCGATCGACCTTGATACGAACCTCGCTCAATCCCACATGGCGCTCGCGCGGACGCTCAGCGCCCGAATCTGGTGGGGATGGAGCCGCGGCATCGACCAAGATCTGTCCGCGGCTTACGCGGCAGCGACTCGCGCGGTTGCCCTCGATGATCGAGACGCCTACACGCACTATTCGCTATTCGGCGTCAACATGCTGGCTCGTCAGCACGAACAGGCCCTGGCGGAGGCACAGCGGGCCATCGACCTCAATCCCAATTTTGCCCTCGGGTATTATGCCCTCGGCTGGATTCGCGTTTATATCGGACGCTTCGCGGAGGCCATCGATCCGCTGCTCCGCAGCCTCCGCCTCAGTCCAAACGATCCGCTGGCGGGATTTCAAGTTGGTTGGCTGGCGCTGGCGAAGTATCACCAGGGCAACTACGAGGAGGCGGTCTGCTATGCCGAGCGCGCACTGCGTGGTCGACGAATACCAGTCGTGTTTCGCACGTTACTCGCCAGCCTTGGTCAACTCGGACGCACCGAGGAGGCTAAGATAGTGCTCGCGGAGTTCGGTCAATTCACGTTCGCAGATGCGGAGCGCTACTGGAAAATCACCAGTCCCTATGCTGATCCGGCGCACCGAGCTCATCTCGCCGAAGGCCTGCGCAAGGCTGGTGTATCTGAATCATCGATTTTTCTGGACGGCACTTAGGATAGCTTCGGGCCAATAACGGGCATCCCGAGCGGGCCCGTTTGCTGCTACATGACTATGTCTTCATATCGTCAGCGATCGACTATAATCTTCTGCCCGGTGATTCCACCCTCAACGCTTTTCGCAAAGGCTATCGCAACGACTGCCACGGGCACGGGGACGTGTCCGGGGAAGTAGTTCCCATACTTCTCGGCAGCCTCGGCAAAGAGCCCCGCGCTGACGACGTTGATTCGCTGACCACGCGGCATTTCGATCGAAGCCCCCAGCACGAAGCCACCCAAGGCGGCATTCACAGTCGCTGAATTCGTGAGTCCACGGACCGGATCTCGCTCCGTAATTCCGCTAGTCAGCGTAAACGAGCCGCCGTCAGTCACGTAGTCGAAGCCTTGGAGCACTAGATCGACTTGCCCCATGAGCTTGTTCTTTACGCCGATCATGAACTCATCGTAGGTGGTCTTCACAAGCGGGCCAAAATGCGCATCACCGATCGCGCTGACGACCGCGTCGACCTTCCCAACCCGTTTGTACATAGCCGCGATTGACGCCCTGTCGGTCACGTCGACAAGAACGTCGGCACGGGTTCGGCTGGCTTTGACGATGTCATGCCGCTTGCCAAGTTCCGCATTGATTGCCCCACCAAGGGTACCGGTAGCGCCAACTAGAAGAATACGCATAGATGATGATTGCTCCGTCGTGTTGGACGCTCCTTATACCACCGGTGGCTCGCCCGACGCACTCACCGCGGTATGCCGATTTCCCCCAAATTTAACTCGCGAAACGACGCTTTGAACCGTGTCTCGGCCCGCCCTTCACGCATGCCATTAGGGTATAAGCGGCTGTACTTGCATCTGAGCAAGATCCCGGGCGCCCTCTAGCGACGCCATCGCTGCTGAATGTCCGAGATGGGTCATTCGCGATTGGCTCAATAGCAAATCCGGCCATGTCCGCAATGCTCCGATAGCGACTAAATTTCTGCAGCGCAACAAAATGACGCGATGGGACAGATTTAGACATAGATGCCAGCTGCCACACGTCCTCGTGATCGAGTGTGCGATCGCTAGCAGGTCCTCCCGGATCAGTGAAAGGTGCTGAGAACTGTGAGAAAGTGCGAACTCCGCGTGGGCTGTATCCTGCCAGCTGACACTCTGATCCTGTGCACGGCACATCTCAATCCGTTATACCAGCCTTTCGGAACGTGTCGAGAAATCGCTCGAGCGTCGCCTTGTTCTGGTAAGGCAATATTCCTTTAAAGATGGCAAGACGAAAATCCGGACGCATTTCACGCAGCCTTGCGACATGATGAGCTGCGCGCTCGCTCCGGCCGCACATGGCATGGCAGGCCGCTAGATACGCTTCGGTCCAGAACTGAGGTACATCGATGCGGTCGAACGCGGCGATTGCCTCTTCGTAGCGCCCTTCAGTGTGCAAACATCTGCCCTCCAGGTTCCAGTACCAGTTCGGATGGAACGGATTGAGCCGCCTGGCTTCCCGCACCCGATCCAGCCCGTCGGCGGGCCGATCGAGATACATCAGCAGCCTGCCGTGCTCAGCCGCGATAAGATCATCATTCGGATTGAGCGTGACGGCCCTTTCGAAGTGATAGATTGCGCGGTCGTGATTGTATGAGAAAAGCTGGGTGATCCCGAGGGCAAGATGAGCCTTGGCGTCGTGATCGTCGAGCGAAAGCGCCTTTTCACCCTTGGCCAGGACAATGGTGAGCCCACCCTCCGCCATGTCCCAGAACCAGTCGTAAACACCCGCAAGGCAAAGTAGGCTGTAAGGCCGCGCGTAACTCGGATCGGCTTCAATGGCGCGTTCAAGGTGCCGGCGAGCGATGGCGTAATCGGCCCGCGTGTAACGCTGGAGGTAATGCTGCGCCCTCAGCACATGATCATAGGCATCGAAGTTCTCGGGCGCTTTGGCCGCGCTAGCCGCTTCAGCGAGGGCCGTAAGGCGTCCTGCAATCGTTGCGGTGACTATCCTGGCGATGTCGAGCTGCAACGCGAACAAATCGCCGATTTCGCGGTCATATCGCTCAGCCCATGCCTCATCGCCCGTTGCACAACGGATCAGATGAACCGACAATCGCAGGCGGTCGTAGGCACGACGGACCGAACCGGTGAGTATATGCCGCACTCCCAGAATATTCCCTATTGCAGCGGGGTCGCTGTTGTCCTGTGCGACACGAAATGAGGAATGGCGCGCGACAACAAATAGATCCCTGTTGCGGGACAGTTCCGTAGTGATGTCGTCGGCCACACCTTCAGCGAAGTAGCCGCTCTCTTGATCGGCGCCGATCGGCGTGAACGGCAAGACCGCGATCGATGGACGATCCGGCAGCGCAAGCCGCTCCGCCATGCGATTCACCGCTGGAACCGTTGCGGCGCGGCGGCGTGACCGAAGCGCTTTGGCAAGCCCCTCTGTCTCAGAGTCGGGCATTGCGCTAAGCTCCTCGGCGAGAACAGTTTTGCATCGCTCAAATTGCGCTAGCGCCGCATCGTGGCGGCCTTGCGCCGCATAGAGCCGCATGAGGGTGCGGTGGACGTGCTCCTGGAGCGGATCGAGAGAGAGAAGCTTGAGCCCAAAAAACAGCGCCTCTTCCAGTTTTCCGCTGTGCTCTGTCCGTTCAACCAATTGCGCATAGACGGTGCAGGCGAGGAGGCGGAAGCGCTCGCGCTCTGTCACCAGCCATTGCTCAAAACTTGCCTCGCCGACCGACAAACCCTCCATCAGATCGCCAACCACCAACTCGGCGGCTTCCCGCAGCGCGCCGTCGTCCTTTGAGGTGGCGGCAGCCTCAAGCACCTTGGCGTCAATCCATGCGGATCCCGGTACCCAAGCGAGCGTTTCCTTGGTCGCGATGATCAAATGCTGCGCCGTATCTTCGAGTGCGCCCCGCAGCTCGGAGAGTGTCTGACGCAAGCTCGCCCGCGCTTGATCCTCGGAGCGCTCACCCCACAACATTCCGGTAAGGCTGGTGCGAGCGATCGCCGTGCCTTCCCGGAGTACCAGATAGCCAATGAGGGCGCGCGCCTTCTTGGAAGGGATAGCGATCGGTCCGCCGTCGCTCGTGATCGATATCGGGCCGAGTAACCGGATCCGGATGCGAAGACCCGTTGCGCCCGCAGGGGAGCGCAATCCTTGATTTTGCACTGTGTTGACGTTGACCACGACTTTCAGCTCACGACCGCCGCCCATTCTCTCCTCAAATGCCAAGGGAGACAAGGCAAGGCACGATGTAAACCCGCTTGGCCCGATGATACACTTGAGAGAGGTCGAGCCGCAGGCTATCCAGCAGCTCCGGCCTTTCTGTCCCGACGGAGACCGCACAGCGATGGTCGCTGTCTCCACGGCCGCGACGATTGCAATCCTACCGGGTATTCATGGCTCCGAACTGCCTTGCCCGCGTTTCCAAATACTCGGGCTGAGAAGCACCATTAGGGCGCGTACTCGTAAATTGAGCGTGATTGGTGTTGCTTGTTCGATGTCCGCTATGCCCCGACAGCGGCCGAATTCCACAGCACTGTCGGTCGTTGAAACTTCGCGCTCAAAATGACTATTATGGGCTTCCACGTATTCGAATTGGAGGGATGATGATGCTGGACTCAAAGCCGTTTATCGTCGTCGATCGCCGCAAGTTCCTGGCTGCCGCCGCTGGCTTCGTCGCCGCCGGCCTGATGCCGAAAAGCGTCTTGGCGCTGGCGGGCCCCTACAGTTTCAAGCAGGGCACCGTCGATGTGACGGTAATCAGCGACGGCCACCTTGTTCTACCAATTGACGTTTTCGCGCCCGATGCACCGCCGGAAGCGCGGAAAGCCTTGTTCACCGCGGCCGGTGTCACCGGCAACGAGGTTCAGGCACCAACCAACGTGACCCTCATCAAGTCGGGCGCCGACCTCATCCTGTTCGATAACGGTTCAGGCACGGAGTTCCAGCCGACGGCCGGCAAGCTCATTGAACATATGAAGCTCGCCGGGATCGATCTGGGCGCAATCACCAAGGTTGTCTTCACCCATGCCCATCCCGACCACATCTGGGCTACCGTGGGTGCCGGCGGGGCGCTGAATTTCCCCAACGCCGCGTATTATTGCGCTGCCGCCGAATGGGATTTCTGGATGGGCAAGGACATTCTCACCCAGATGCCCAAAGAGATGCACCCCTTCGTGCTCGGCGCTCAGAAGCATCTCAATGGCGTCAAGGATCGCGTCACTATGGTGAAGCCGGGAGACGACATCGTCTCCGGCATCCGCGTGCTCGAAACCTTCGGGCACACGCCGGGGCACGTTTCCTTCGAAGTGGCGGGCGACGGTGGGCTTATCATCGTCGGCGATGCGATCGGCTTACCCATCATCTACTTCCCACACCCGGAGTGGCGCTTGGCCTTCGACGCGATCCACGATCTGGCCATTGCCAACCGCAAAAAGTTGCTGGACCGCGCCGCCACCGACAAGACGAAGCTCCTCGGTTTCCATTGGCCCTATCCGGGCGTCGGCCACGCCGAGAGGAAGGATAGCGCCTATCAATACGTGGCGGCGGTGTAGAGCGTCACCCGAAGCGGTAGCTTAAGGCACTGATGCCGCCATAGACGTTGGTGTCATAGTAGACGCGCGCAGCCGGCGCGCGGCAGCATCGGTTTCAGCCGGGAATTCAGAGCGGTAGCGGCGCAGGACTATTGCGGGTTGGTGGTCGGGCGTGATTCTCAAGCTCTGAAACTGGAGCCTCGAATCTGCGCTACATGCTGAAGGAGCTCAAGGTGGACACAAGTGCCGGGCCAGAAGACCTTGACAAGCAGCTCAGGGTCGGAGCGGACAGTCTGAAGAAGCTGCTAGCCGAGAAGGTCACCCCACTGCGCCAGGATTCCGAGCTTGTCCGGCTGGCGGGTCTGGCGGACCGGGCACAGTTGGAAGGGCTTATCGCTCTTGCCAAGGACTATCGCGCGAAAGCGGCCGCCCGCGCCGACAACCTGGGCAAGACACTCGACCAGCGACAAGCCGAGGTGAAGGCGGACCGGCTCGACCTTGCATCGACCTATGCCGACTATGCGGAAACCGCGATCCTGGCTTTCGACTTCAAGACCGCCGCCGATCAATATGCCAAGGCCTATCAACAGGCCGAAAGCAACGATGACCGCCTCGCTCTGCGCTACAAGATTGGTGAGGCCGACGCGCTCAACAACTACGGTGACAACAAGGGCGACAATGACGCGCTGAGGAAGGCTATTGAAACCTACCAGGCAGCACTTGCGCTGTCACCGCGCGAAAGCGATCCAGAGAACTGGGCCATGACCCAGAACAATCTCGGTAATGCACTTTCGACGCTCGGCGAGCGCGAGAGCGGCAGCGGTTGCCGCCTATCGCGCGACGCTGAGGGAAAGGAAACGCGAGCGGATCCCGCTGGACTGGGCCATGACCCAGAACAATCTCGGTACCACGCTGCTCATTTTGGGCGTTCGAACGCGCTCAGGCCAGCTGATAGGGGAGGCGAAGCAGGCGATACAACTGGCACGAGAGGGTCTGCGGTCCGAAGGAATCAGCACATATGACGCCTTTCTTGCTGACAGAATTGCGAAGATCGACGCCGAACTCGTCGCAGGCGTGAGCCCCTAGCCATTAGCGGCAAAAGCCAATTTCCGCCATCAATGTATCTCCAATGGGATCATGCAGCGCGTGAAACGCTCCGATTGACGGTAATCGACTGAATATGCGCGGCCCACCGGTTTAGCGCTTCTCTTCGCTCTTCAACGAACTCATGCCGTTGATAAACGGCAGCGACGCCGGCAATAGTGCCAGCCTGATGGTTCAGAATGCGGTCTGCGACGTGAGGGGGAACTCCCAGTCGCGCCATTCCGCTGACCGCAGTGCGCCTGAGGTCATGAAGAACCCAACCCGTTATGCCGCTCGCGAGATCAAGCTGGATCTTGCCATTCGAGAAATCGTTGAACGGTTTCCCGGTTCTATTTGCAAAGAGCATATCGTCGGTGCGCTCAATTCCCCTCAGAATCTGGACCGCCCTTGGCGCAAGATGAACAATGTGAGCCTTGGCGTTCTTCGCCCGGCTGCCCGGAATGGTCCAAACCGCCCCCTCGAGGTCCAATTCAGCCCACGATAGCCCCGAAACCTCCTGGCGGCGCTGTGCCGTCAAGGCCAAGAGCTCGACAATCGTCCCGTAGGGATGGCCAATCTGGCGCGCCGCCAGAATGACAGCCGATAGCTCATCGTCCGTGAGAACGCGGTCGCGAGACCTCTCGACTGACGGCTTGGAGAGGCCGGTACAGGGCGACTTGTCGATCAGCCCTCGTCCTACTGCCCAGTTGAAGAAGGTCCGTACATCCGAGAACACCGAATTCGCCATTCCCGGCGAGCCTCTGTCGACGATCTCATCGAGAAGCTTCAGCACATCATGTTTGCCGATGTCGTGGATCGAGCGGCCGGACCACCGGGGAAGAATCTCGCGATCCATGACCCGCCGGGTTTCCTTTGCGGATCGCGTGCTGTCTACGTGGCGAAGACAGTACTCCGCCATGACGTCATTTACGGAATCGCGGATGATCCTGCGGCGCAGCTGCCTCTTTTCAGCCGCCGGGTCCTTTCCATCAAGTCTCGCTGCAAGGATCTTTTGCGCCGCTTGCCGAGCAATGACCAGCGTCAACTGGCCATAGGGTCCGATTGTATATTTGCGGAGCCTGTGGAATCCATCGCGGGTCCGGTACAGCACCAGAAACACCTTGCGGCCCTTCGGCGTTACCTTGAGGCCAAATCCGGACAGGCTGTCGTCCCAATAGATGGCGTCTTTCGCGCCAGGCACCAACTGGTCTATGAAGCTCTTGGTGAGGTGAGCTTTGGGCATTCGGTGTTCTCCAGCGCTGCTACCTGGACCACGCATAGGTAGCGTTTGAGATCAAACGATGGAAAACACCGAGCCACGAATGCCAACACGTATCAAGCGGTTTCAACAGGTTATCCAACGCAGTACATTACCCGCATACATCAGAAAACACGCCCCTCATTCCCACAAGGGGGAGGGGAATAAGAGTTTACATCTTCTTCATTTCGTCGGTGACCACCGACGACCAGGCGCCTTCCGGCTTCTTGGTGATGACGGGATCCGAGCCGCCTTTCATCAGCGTCTCCACCGTGCGCTCGGCAGCCGCCGTGTCGAGTGTACCGTCGGAACCCTCGGTGAGCTTGTTGATCTCCTGCATCATCGTCTTCTGGTGGCCTTCGGTCTGCGCACCCGTGGCGTCATTGTCGAGCACGATCTTGGCCGCATCATCCGGATGTTCGCGGGCCCAGTCCCAGCCCTTCATCGACGCCTTGACGAATTTCGCCATGGTGGTGACGAAGGCCGGATCCTTGAGCTTGTCTCCCAGCACATAGAGGCCGTCCTCGAGGGTCGCCACACCCTGGTCCTCATACTTGAAGACGATCAGGTCTTCTGGCTTAACACCCGCCTCAATCACCTGCCAATATTCATTGTAGGTCATCGTCGAGATGCAGTCGGCCTGCTTCTGCAGGAGCGGATCGACATTGAAGCCCTGTTTCAGAACCGTGACGCCGTCCGGGCCGCCTGTGGTCTTGAGGCCGAGCTGGCTCATCCACGACAGGAATGGATATTCGTTGCCCGAAAACCACACACCGAGCGTCTTGCCCTTGAAGTCCTCAGGCTTGGTGATGCCGGTCTCCTTGCGGCAGGTGAGCATCATGCCGGAGCGCTTGAAAGGCTGGGCGATATTGACCAGCGGCACGCCTTTCTCGCGCGACGCGAGCGCCGAGGGCATCCAGTCGATGACGACATCGGCGCCCCCGCCCATGATCACCTGCGGCGGCGCGATATCGGGTCCGCCCGGCTTGATCGTGACGTCGAGCCCGGCTTCCTTGTAGAAGCCCTGCGCCTGCGCCACGTAGTAGCCGGCGAACTGGGCTTGCGTCACCCATTTGAGCTGGATGGTCACCGCCTCGGCATAAGCCGCGGCGCTGCCCGCCATAAGCGCCGCGGTCGCCGCCGCGGCCATCAGAAACTTCTTCATGCTGAACGTCTCCTCTTTCTCCCTGTTTGCCTACCGGTCTTTGCGTGCCCGGTAGGACGGATGCCAGAACGTCACCGCGCGCTCGATGAGCGCGATGATCCCGTAAAAAGCCGAACCGGCGATGGCTGCGACGGCGATTTCGGCCCAGACCATATCGAGGCCAAGCCGGCCGACCTCGGTCGAGATGCGAAAGCCCATGCCGACAATGGGGGTTCCGAAGAATTCCGCTACGATGGCCCCGATCAGGGCCAGAGTCGAGTTGATCTTGAGCGCATTGAAGATGAAGGGCATCGCGGCGGGAAGCCTGAGCTTCAAGAGCGTATCGAGATAGGAGGCGCCATAGGAGCGCATCAGGTCGCGCTCGAGCGCGCCCGCCGCCTGGAGGCCCGTCACCGCATTCACCAGCATGGGGAAGAAGGTCATGATGACGACTACGGCGACTTTGGATTGCCAGTCGAAGCCAAACCACATCACCATGATCGGCGCCACCCCGACGATCGGCAAGGCGGCGAACAGATTGCCGAGCGGCAAAAGCCCGCGTTTCAGGAATCCCCAGGCGTCGCACATGATCGCCACCAGGAAGCCCGCGAGCGAGCCGATGAACCAGCCGGGCAGCACCGCGCGCAAGAAGGTCTGGATGAAATCCGCTTCCAATATAGGCAGCGAGGTCGAAAGCTTGGCCCAGATGTCGGATGGCGCCGGTAGCAGCACCAGGGGAATGCCGAAGCCCTTCACGACGAGTTGCCACAGGAGCAGCAGCGTCACCCCGAAGATCGCCGGCACCGCGAGGTTGCGCAGACGCATCGCCAGCGGCGAGGAGATCGGCAACCCCGACAGCGCGTCATTGCCGATCCAGATGAGAGCCCATTGAATGAGGACGCCGAGCCAGAAGATCGCCCCCGGCTTCGCCGAGGCCTGATGCGCCATCAGCCACAGAACTGCGCCCGCTAGGGCGATGAGCACGATCACCGCGATGGGGCTGCGGCGCAGGGCGGCGATCACGGCCGGCCTCCCATGGCCAGCGCCACCCGGCGCTCGATGAAGCCGACGAGCCAGACGAGACCCGACGACATCACCGCCGCGGCGACGAGGGCCGCCCAGATCTGCTGGGTCTGGCCATAATATGAGCCGTTGAGTAGACGGGCCCCGATGCCGGCCTGGGCGCCGGTCGGCAATTCACCGACAATGGCGCCGACCAGCGCGATGGCGACCGCCACTTTGAGCGAGGCGAAGAGGAAGGGCAGCGAAGCCGGCCACCGCAATTTCCTCAAGACCTGCGCCGTGCTGGCATTGTAGGTGCGCATCAGGTCGAGCTGCATCGGATCGGGCGAGGTGAGCCCCTTCACCATGCCGATGGTGACCGGGAAGAAGCACAGATACATCGAGATCAGCGATTTCGGCAGGAGGCCGGTAAGGCCCATGGCGCCCAGCACCACGATGATCATCGGCGCGATGGCGAGGATGGGAATGGTCTGCGAGGCGATGATCCACGGCATCAGGCTGCGATTGAGCGCCTTGACATGGATGATGGCGATGGCGAGCCCGATCCCGAGAAGCGTGCCGAGCAGGAAGCCCAGGAGGGTCGAGGAGAGCGTCACCCAGCAGTGATAGAGGAGCGATCGCGGCCGCCACGGCTCCACCAGGGCAATGGTGTTCCACAATTCGCTCAGCACCTGATGCGGCGCCGGCAGAACAGGCCGCGGCAACGACCAGGAGATCGCCAGTGTGTTGTAGAGCCCGCCGCCCGCCGCCTCGATCAAAGGCTGGGTCAGCACCTTGTTCATCGGGATGGCGGCCAGATACCAGACCGCGATCACGATCAACACGATGATGGTGACCGGCAGCGCCGAGCCGGAAGCGACGGCGCGCGCAAATGTCGGCCTCGATGTCACCGTCGCGAGGATCATGCGGCTGTTCTCCCTCGCCGAGCTTCCCCTTCTCCCGCTTGCGGGAGAAGGTGCCCGAAGGGCGGATGAGGGTGTCCCTTGAGCTGCCGTTCAATCGTCATAAGAGTGCCCATGCCTGAGGCCCTCGCGCACGCGATGCGCCACTTCCAGGAACTCCGGCGTCTCGCGAATGTCGAGCGTGCGCTCTTTAGGGAATTTCGTCTCGATGACGTCGATGATGCGTCCCGGCCGCGGCGACATCACCACGATATGTGTCGACAGGAAGACCGCCTCGGGGATCGAGTGGGTGACGAAGACCACCGTCTTCTTGGTGCGGCCCCACAGTTCGAGAAGCTGCTGGTTGAGCTTGTCGCGCACGATCTCATCGAGAGCGCCGAAAGGCTCGTCCATCAGCAGGAGCTTCGGATCGACGGCGAGAGCCCGCGCGATCGAGACGCGCTGCTGCATGCCGCCCGACAGCTGCCAGGGAAACTTCTTTTCGAAGCCATTCAAATTGACGAGGCCGAGGTTGCGCGAGATCCGTTCTGCGCGCTCAGGCCCGCTGAAGCCCATGATCTCGAGCGGCAAGGCCACATTGCGCTCGATGGTGCGCCACGGATAGAGCGCCGGCGCCTGGAACACATAGCCATAGGCACGTTTGCGCCGCGCTTCGTCGGGCTTCATGCCGTTGACCGAGATATGGCCTTCGCTCGCCTGTTCGAGATCGGCGATCACGCGCAGCAAGGTAGTCTTGCCGCAGCCGGACGGCCCGATGAAGGATACGAAATCGCCGTCCTGAACGGTGAGATTGACTTTCGACAATGCATAGACGGGCCCGTCGGCCGTTTCGAATGTCAGGCTCAGCTCGCGCGCCTCGATTACGGACGCTGCCGCCATTCAACCTCCCCTGCTTTCTTTTTGTATGAGACTCGTTGCAAATGATGCTAAGCGCTCTTGACCATTTGATCAAGAATTAACACCATGGTTACATGGCGCAATCCAAGCCGAAGACCCAGGGCAAGACCCGTATTCAGGCCATCAACGAGGATATCATCCTTCAGGCGGCGCTCGAGGTATTTTCTGTCTATGGCTATCGCGGCTCAACCGTCGACCAGATCGCCGAACGGGCCGGCATGTCGAAACCCAATCTGCTTTATTACTTCCGGCGCAAGGACGACATTTACCGCGCGCTCCTCGAAAAGACGCTGGCCGACTGGCTGGCGCCGCTGCGTGGCCTCGATCCGGAAGGCGAGCCTCTGCCCGAGATCGCGCGCTATGTGAGCGCCAAGATGGCCATGTCGCGCGACAACCCCAAGGCCTCGCGGCTCTTCGCCAACGAGATGTTGCATGGCGCGCCCATCATCGGCGACTTCCTGGCGGGCCCTATGAAGGCCCTGGTCGACGATACGGCCGTCACTATCAGGACCTGGATCACCAGAGGCCAGATCGCCCCCATCGATCCCTATCACCTGATCTTCACCATCTGGGCGATGACCCAGCATTATGCCGATTTCGACATCCAGATCCGCGCCGTGCTGGGCGAGACGAGCGACCATTTCCCCGATGCCGAGACGACCATCATGCGGCTGATACAGGACGGGCTGAGGCCGAGATCGTGATCACACTCAGATCGAATCGATCTGAGGTGATGAACGTGATCGTAATCCTAGAGCGCCGGACGCTCACATGGAATCGGTCCGGCGCTCTAACTCTTTGAATTACGCATCGGATTATCCGAAATCCGCTTCGCACTTTTCGGTCCGATGCTGTAGCTGGCGCCTGATCGGACGGAAAACCGGTGTCCACTTTTTCCTGATCACGTGCCTGTCACGAAAGCGCTGCGCCCGTCGCCGCAAGCCGACCTGCCGGCTCTCGAGGTCGGCTGAATTCACATCGAGCGTCCGTCGAAGCTATGACCGGGATCGTGGCGAGATCGACGCCCTGCAGGCAGCGGATATTCACATAGGCCATCCGTTCTGCCGTGCCGGCGCTGTCCTCGGCGAAAGGATGCACGCCGCAGGTGCGGCAGAAGCGGTGCGCGATGGCATGCTTGTTGAATGTGTATTTCTGCAGATCGGTTTCGGGCGAGAGAAGCTGCAGATTGTTGCGCGGTACCACGAGCAGGAGCGCGCCCTTGCGCGCGCAGATCGAGCAATTGCAATCGACGGCGCCGCCGCTGAGATCGCCCTCGACCGTGAACGTGACTTTCCCGCAATGACAGCTTCCTTTGTAGCGCATGTGTCCCTCCCCAGTGCGTGATCAGGAAAAGTGGATTCCCGTGTTCCCTCCGATCACGCGCACACTTGAGATTCCGATCACATTCATCAGTTCAAGTCGGCTCGACCTGAATTGATCGTGATCGCAAGGCAGCCGTCCGCTTCAGGGTAGCATCATTCGTCATCCCGGCGATAGCCGGCATCCACCGATTTATTCCGGCACGCGCCCGATGAGCCGGAAGAACATATGCGAGGTCACCATCACGTCGGGATCGGCGAGATGGCGCTCGAGGTCGGCCATGTCGCGCTCAAGCTCGCTCTGCGTGATGAACCCGCCGCCGATGAGCTTGTCGCGCACATTGTTGATGAAATCGCGCAGGATCGGTCGCCGGTCATGTCCCGGCGGATAGACATGCACGATCGCGTCGACACGGATGCCCTCAACACCCGCTTCACGGAACAGGCGATGGATGCGCCGCCCCACGAAGATGTCGATGCCCTGCGCGACCGTATAGTTGGTATAGGCCTCGAGCAGATGCGACCAGGCGGGAAGCGGCGGGTCGCAGATATGGGCGTAGTAATCGGCCTCGAAGCTCGCCACCCAGCCGCCCGGGCGTACCAGGGCGATCATTTCGCGCACGATGCGCTCAGGCTCCGGCACATTGACGAGAACGAGGCGCATATGGGCGCCGTCGAAGGATTGGCGCGGCAATCCCGTGTCATAGGCGTCGCCCTCGCGCACCTCGACCTGCGCCAGCGCGTGGCCGTCGACGAAGCGACGCGCCTGTTCGACGAAATGGCCGCTGCGCTCGATGCCGAGCACCGAGCCTTCGGGTCCCACGCGCTTGCCGAGCAGATGCAGCACGCCGCCCGGCCCACAGCCCAGATCGACGACGCGCTCGCCCGGCTTGATGCCGATCTTATCGAACTGCGCGTCGGAATCGGGGGCGAGATTGGCGATCTGGCGCTTGAGGCGCGTTTCTTCTGCTTCGGCACGTCCCAGCAAGTATGCATCCGGCTGAGTCACGGCACGCTCCTGTTTTTGGTGTCGGGCAGGAACAGTAAGGCGGTCGCGGCAGTCTGCGGCGGTGGGGCCCCTTCGGTCAATCGCCGATCAGCGGAATTGCGCCACCCGTTGCGCCGTTTCGGGATCGAGGAAGCCTTTGACCGTGGCCGCCGTTTCGGCCGCCATCGCGGCCGCGAGCCCGGCACCGTCGGCGCGCGCGAGAATGCGCCTGAGATCGCTGACCCTGGCGCGGGGCAGCGCCGCCAGGCGCCGCGCGAGATCGAGCGCCGCGGGCAGCAGGGCCTCATCGGCCACGACGTCGCGCAGCAAGCCCCAGGCCTTCGCCTGGTCGGCATCGAATTTCTCACCTAGCAGGATCATCTCGCGCGCCCGCTGCAGCCCGACCAAGCGCGGCAGAAGCTCGGTCACGCCGCCGGTGACGAAGACGCCGAGCGCGATTTCCGGGAAAAAGAAGCGCGTGCCCTGGGCGGCGACGGCGAAATCGCAGTTGATCACCCATTCGAGGCCGCCACCCACCGCCCAGCCGCGAATGGCGCCGATAACCGGCCGTTGCCCCAGCACCATGGCGCGGGTGACGTCCTGGATGCGCTCGATATAGGCGGTTGTGCCCGCCTCGTCGGTGGCCTGCGTGGCAAATTCCTTGAGGTCGTCCCCGGCGCAGAAGGCGCGCCCCTCGCCGGTCAGCAGGATCGCGCCGACCTTTTCGTCGGCATTGGCGGCGGCGAGTGCCGAGATGAGATCGTCGAGCAATTCCGGCACGATCGCATTGAGCCGATGCGGCCGGTTGAGCGAGATCAACTCCACGCCATCGCCCAGATAGCGGGTGAGAACCGTCTTGCTCATGCTCTGTCCTTCCTGATTACCCGGCGCGTCTTGCCTTCGGTCCGTGGCAGGCTGTTATGGGGCAGAAGGCTGATCCGCGCCGATACGCCGATGTCCAGCTTGATGTGCCGTTCTATCTCGCCAGCGAGGCCTTCCGCAGGCGTCCGCCCCGCGGCGAGTTCCGCCTCGACCGGCAGCAGGTCATAAGGCCCCGTCCCCACGAGCACGATCCGGTATTCGCCCGAGAGGTCCGGAAACTGGTTCAATATGGCCGAAATCTGCGTCGGAAAGGCATTGATGCCGCGCACCACCACCATGTCGTCGCTGCGCCCGACCACGCGGAAGCGCGGCGCCGTCCGCCCGCAGTGCGCTTTGCCCGTTCCGGTGATCAGGATGATGTCGCCGGTGCGGAAGCGGATCAGCGGCTGGCATTGCCGGCTCAGATGCGTAAGCACCAGCTCGCCACGCTCGCCTTCGCACCAGGGCAGCGGTGCTGCTGTCGCCGGATCAATCAGCTCGGGCTGCAGCACGTCGAGCGCCATGAAATGAAGATCGCTGTCGACCTCGCTCTGCCCGGCGAAATTGCAGAAGACATCGGTGACGCCATAATTGGAATTTCGGGCGCTGAAGCCCCAGACGGTTTCGAGCCGCTGCCTGAATTGGGGGTCGTCGAGCCCGGCCTCGCCCCCGAAAAGCCCGAGCCTGAGGCCGAGATCGCGTGGCTCGAGGCCAGGATAATGCTCGGCGATGACCTGCTCCAGCACACCCGGATAGGAGGGCGTGCAGGAGATCGCCGTGATGCCGAGTTCCCTGATGGTGCGGACCAGCAGCTGCGTGTCGCCGACGCCGAAGGGCACGACCGCCGCCCCGGTCGCCTCGAGCGTCGCATGGTCGGTGAAGCCGCCCATCCACAGGCGATAATTGAGGCAGTGGACGACGCGGTGGCCCGGGCCCAGACCGCTCGCCGCCTGGGCGCGCCCGCCAATCACCGCCGTCTCGTGGGCATCCCGTGCCGAGAGCGCCAGATTCATCGCGGTGCCCGTGGTGCCGGAGGTCCGGTGGATGCGCGCGATCGTCGCTTCGGGGGCGGCCAGATAATCGCCGAAAGGAGGGTGTTGGCGCTGGCTCAGCCTGAGCATTTCCTTGTCGACCAGGGGCAGCTCGGCGAGCCCGTCGAGGCTTCTGGGCGGCGTCTTGCCGACCCAGGCGCGCCGGTGCAGTGCCGAATGCGCCGCCACATAGAGGGACTGGCTTTCCCACAGTCGCTGCCGATGCGTGGCCAGATCTACGAGATCGGCAAAGTCCGCCCGCTTGAGCAGCATGCAACTTTCCTCATGAAATGACAATGATATCATTTTCATGAAAGCCAAATCATGTCAATATGGACCGATGCAGACTGACGCTTCCGACCCGCTCGTCTTCGCCGCGACCTTGCTCGGCGCCGCCCGCGACGGCGCTGCCCGCAAGACGGACCGCACCCGGGCCCGGCTCCTCGCGGCATTGGCGCGCGAGCTCGGCTCGGGCCTCACCTGGCATGATCTCAAGGTCGCCGAGGTCACCCGCAGCGCCGGCCTCGCCCATGGCACCTTCTACCGCTACTTTCCTGATATGCCGGCGGCGGTCGCGGCGCTGATCGAGGAATTTTCGGCCTTCGTCGAGACGCATCTGGAGACGGCGCGCGCCGACCCCGAGGCGGGGGCGCGGGAGCGCGTGAAGGCGGCGACCCTCGTCTTCGCCCGCCTGTTCCGCCGCAACGCCGGGCTGATGCGCTGCCTGACCGGGCTCAGTGCCGAGGAAACAGCTTTTGCCCGCGCCTATCGCCGCCTCAACCGGGACTGGTACGGCCGCGTGGCCGGCGCCATCGCCAGGGGACGGGAGGATGGCAGCACAGCCCATGAGCACATGCCCGCAGCCTATGCGCTGGGCGGCATGATCGATGAATTCCTGGCGCAGATCTATTTGCGCAAGGAGCCGGCCCTGGCGCATCTCGCTGACCATGAGGAGAGGATCGCCGACATCCTCACCGACTTATGGTGTTCGGGCGCTTACGGCGTCCAAAACTGATCAGAATGAATAGCGCTTGCCGACCGCCAGCGGCACCAGGATCTTTTCGCCGAATTCACGGACCAGCGCCGTGATGGCCCGCCAGCCGGTGCAGTGGCCTGGCGCAATGACGCTGAGGCCGAAGTCGCGCAGGCCTGCCACCGTCTCAGGGATGATCCGCTCATTCGTGCCGGACAGATGGAGGCCGCCCGCCACCGCATAGAGCGGAACATCGGGAAACGATGCCTTGGCGTGCTTCAGGACATTGACGACGCCGGCATGCGAGCAGGCGGTGAAGACGATGAGCCCCTTGCCCTTGACATTCACCGCCACGAAGCGCTCGTCCATGGTGAGCTCGTCCAGTTCCCACCCCTTGCCGTCGAGCGTCAGGCGGTGCTGGCCGGGCAGCCCGCGCTCGAACCCGGTTACGCGCGGAATTTCGCCGCTCACATAGGCCATGCCGCCGAAGAGGCTTTTCGCCTCCGTGGTATTGACGACATCGGCGCCCTGATCGGTCAGGGCTTCGATGCCGGGCACGTCCTCGACCGGACGCATCGTCCCGTTCGCCATCTTGAGCGCCCGCTTCCGGAACATGTCGGGATGGGCGTAATAGGGCACGCGCTTGCCGCCATTGCGGTCGCGGATCATCTGCAGCGCCTGGAGCATCGCCCCGCCATGGTCCCAATGGCCATGCGACAGCACGATGGCCTCGACCGGTCCGAGATCGGCGCCGAGCCGCGAGACATTCTGCTCGAAGACACGGTCTTCGGGCCCGGTATCGAAAAGCAGGGTTTTCGTCTCGCCGCCGCGCCGCAGCGTAATCAGGCATGAGAGCCCATGTGCCGCGCAGCACAGGCAGTTGCCGCCCAGCACCCAATGATCCTGCCGCCGCCGGTTGAGGCCGGCAAATTCCGTCTCGACGAAGGCGGGCACCGAAGACAGGCTGTCGGTGACATTGTCGACCAGGATGTGGACTTCGGCACTATCGACGGGCTCGATCCGGCTCATGGTCCGCCTCCCTGCTTCAAGCGAAGCGCGCTTTCGATCTCTCGCGCGCCTTCATCGCCTCGATTTCGCGGTTGCGCGGCGGCGTCTGGGTCTCGAGCGCGAAGATGAGCTTGCGCGCGGCTTGCGTCACCTCATCGACCGCCTGATCGAAGGCCGCCTCATTGGCTTTGGATGGCCTGGCGAAGCCCGACAGCTTGCGGACAAATTGCAGCGCCGAGGCGCGGATCTCGTCCTCGCTCGCCGGCGGCTCGAAATTGAACAATGTGCGGATGTTCCGGCACATCGGCGCCTCCTCTGGAGAATGACCGTCTCGGAGGCAGTATAGGCGAAACATGCCGCCTGCCAAACGTGCCTCACCTTTTGTCGCGTGGGGCCTTCGTGCGCGTTTTCGCGGCCGTCTTCCGCTTCGATTTGCTCTGATTGTACGCGATGGCGGCGCGGACGAGATCGGTGAGAGCGCGCGCATCGATCTTATCGCCTTCGAATAGATCGATCGCCCGCCATACCTTGCCGTTGAAACCCGCATTGAAGAGCTTGTCGGGGTCGGCAAGGCTCGCCCCATGGGCAAAGGTGAGCTTCACCTTGTCCTTATGCGCGTTGCCGACCGCGATGACGCCATCGCGATACCATACCGGGCTTCCCATGTATTTCCATTCCTCGACGATCTCGGGGTGGGCCGCGAGGATGCTCTTGCGCACGCTGGCGAGTGTCTTGCCGCGCCAGTCATTGAGCGCGGCGATCAGTTGGTCGATGCGTTCCGTCGCATTCATGGGGATCGGTACCTCGAAAGTTGTCCTATCTTCACCGTCAGCCGCGCCCCTCGATCATCTTCCAGCCATTGCCCGAAGGGTCGCGGAACCCGGCATCCACGCTGCCGTAGCGCGCAACCGGTTCCTGCGTGAATTCCACACCGCGCGCCAACAAGCGCTCATAGGCGGCGCGGCAGTCGTCGACGAGGAGGACGAGCGGCGGCATGGCGCCCTTGGCAACCATCTCGCGCAAGGTCTGCGCGGTCGCCGCATCGTGAACCGGTGCCCCAGGCGCGAACAGGCCGAGCTGGAACGACGGCTGGTCCGGGTGCTGAACCGTGAGCCAGCGATAGGGACCATTGCGCACATCGGCATGGACGCGGAATCCCAGCTTGTCGACATAGAAGGCGAGCGCCTCGTCCTGATCGCGGACATAAACACCGACCACATCAATACCTTGGCTCATAGGACCTCCATTTCTTGGGGGCCCTCCGTACCAGCCTCTTCCTGCCGACGCTTCTCCGAAACTGCTATTGTGAGGCCGGGCCGCTGCGCCGCGCGCAGGACGCATTCCGGCACGCGCTCGCGGTCGCCCGGAGCGGCCTGCTCGCGCGCCCTGATCGCGGCGGGATTCTCGCCCGTCACGTCCCGGAATGTCCGCCCGAACGTGCCCAGGCTGTTCCAGCCGGTTTGGAAGGCGATTTCCGTGATCGGCAGATCCGTTTCGCGTAAGAGCGCCGTGGCCCGCTCGATGCGCCGCGAAAGCAGGTAGCGGTGCGGCGGGACGCCGAAGGCTTGCCGGAACGACCTTGCGAAATGCGCCTCGGAGGAGCCGCTCACCTGCGCCAACCGCCGGACGGGCCATTCCTCATGCGAGGCGGCGTCCATCCGATCCTTGGCGCGCAGGAGGCGTCGCAGCAGCTCCGGATCCTGACCCATATGCCCTCCTCCAGATCACGATGAGCTTGGATTGAATCAATCCGAAATCATTAAACGTGATCAATTCTCATGTCAGCGCGGGATTGTTGCGAAAAACCGATGCCCAGTTTTTCGCATCCCCGCTGGAGAATGATCGTTCCGGGTGGCAGTATAGGCGAAACCCTCGTCTCAGCCCAAGATCAGGAAATCGCAATGCCGGCACCGGATGCCACGCCCGTCACCATCGATGTCGCCGGCGAAGGCCATGTCTCGGGACTTCTCCTGAACCCGAAGAACGCGCGTGCCTTGTATGTCTTCGCCCATGGCGCCGGCGCCGGCATGACGCATGCTTCGATGACGGCGATCGCCAAAGGCCTGGCTGAGCGCGGCATCGCCTCCTTGCGCTATCAATTCCTTTACATGGAGCGAAAATCGAAGCGGCCTGATCCGCCGAAGCTCGCGCAGGCCGCGGTGCGCGCCGCCGTCGCCGAAGCCAGGCGTGTCGCGCCCAAGCTGCCGCTTTTCGCCGGCGGCAAGTCATTCGGCGGCCGCATGACCTCAGGCGCTCAGGCCGTCGCACCTTTGGACGGCGTGCGCGGTCTCATCTTCTTGGGCTTCCCGCTTCATCCGGCCGGCAAGCCCGGGCGCGAGCGCGCCGATCATCTGGAACATGTCCATATCCCGATGCTCTTCCTGCAAGGCACGCACGACGCTTTGGCCGAGCTCGATCTCCTGAAGCCGGTCGTCAAGGACCTCGGCAAAGGTGCTACGCTGAAGCTCTATGATCCGGCCGATCATTCCTTCCATGTGCCGGCGAAAAGCGGCCGCAAGGATGCCGAGGTGCTGGACGAAATCCTGGATGACTTCGCCCGCTGGGTGGATGAGGTCCTGGCGTCATGACTTATGAGGAGGTGCGCCGGATAGCGCTGGCCTGGCCCGGCGTCGAGGACGGCACCTCCTATGGAACGCCGGCGCTCAAGATCAAGGGCAAGTTCTTCACCCGCCTCAAGGAGGACGGCGACAGCCTCGTCATCAAGGATGTCGATCCCGACGAGCGCGACATGCTGATGGAAGCCTCGCCCGACATCTTCTACATCACCGACCACTACAAGGGCTGGCCGATGGTGCTGATACGACTATCCAAGGCGCATCCCCAGCAAGTGAAGCCGCTGCTCTTCAGATCCTGGAAAGCCACCGCGCCCAAGCGGCTGGTGAAAGCTTTCGAAGAGCAGGCGCAAGCGCGGTAATAGCTCGCTACAGATTCTGGCCTAGCGCCTTCTCGCAATCTCCGGTCAATTGCCGCCTCCTGATCGAGGAGGTGAGACTTGACTCACGATACCGATAAACGCCCGTGCGAAGAATCGACGGCGATGCCGCTGCGCTGGCTTCTGGCATATCTGCTCCAGGCCGGTCCGAAGAGACGTCGGCACCGCCTTCATTCCCGCGATGTCACCGCGCTGAATGACTACATTCTGCGCGACATCGGGCTCGATCGCACCGAGTTCAGAATGAGCGTCCAGTTGGCGCGCAGGCGTGCCTCAAGTGAGCCGGAACGATGACGCATCAGCGTGCATGCACACCCGCACCCCGCAGAAGCTTGAGCGCCGCGCCATGGGCTTCCGCCACCCAGGCGGCCATGCCTTTCGGGTCGGGCGGAAATTCGAGCTCGATCGAGGCGGCGCCTTGGAATCCCGTCTCGCGGATCGCCGTCAGATAGTCGGCAAAGGGCGTGTTGCCGCGCCCGGGCGGCATATCGCCGTGATTGGTTCCGTCGCAATCCGACATATGCACATGGGCGATGCGGCCTTTGAGCCGCTTGGCGACCTGTTCCGGCGGTATGCGCATCAGCCAGAAATGCGAGATGTCGATTGTCGCCTTCACATTGGCGAGGCCCACCTCGTCGAGGAAGCGCTCCATCGTGTCGAGCGAATTGATGAAGGCGAATTCGAAGGGCAGCAATTCGATGGCGAGCTCGCGCTGGCGCGCCGCCGCATGCTGGCCCACCTGCCGCGTCGCGTCGACCACCATGTCCCATTCGCCTTTGGCCGGGATGAGCTTCTTCTGGAACATGTATTCGCCGGGCACGAAGCAGAGATTGCGGGTGGTCGGAATGTCGGCGGCGAGATCGACGACATTCTTCGCCCGCTCGATATGATAGAAGCGGATGGCCGGATTGAAGTCGCTCAGGCCCAGACAGGTGCAGACAAGTGAAACGACCGGCAGGCCGGTCGACAGATTCTCATCGATATAGGCCTGCCGCTCAGCCTTGCCGAGCTTGCCCGGATCGAAGCCGACAAAGAGATCGAGGCTTTCGAAGCCGATGCGCTTCGCCTCCTCGCGCCCGCGCCGGCCTTCATAATCCGTGCCGAACCAGGCCGAATCGATGAGGCCGAGAGTCCAATTTCCAGTTTGCGGCATAGGGCACCTCCCGCCGCATCTTCCCCGACTTTCCCCGGCCTGCCAACCCCGGGGCGCGACAGCGGATTGTGCGGACTTCGTATTGCTGTGGATTCCTGCCGCAACGCAAAGTAGTCTTTAGTGTCCCGAATCCGAAGTTCGCCACAGCCAGCGGGACCTTCGAGCGAACTTCGGATTCGGAAGGACACTAGAAAACCTAATAATTCTAGTGTGCTTTTGAACGCGAAGTTCCTGTCGGTGCAAGCCGCCAGATATCAGGAACTTCGCGTTCAGCACACTAGGCCAAGGAGACGCGACATGGATCGCCGCCTGGCCGCCATCGTCCTGGCCGATGTTGTCGGCTACAGCCGCCTGATGGAGGCGGACGAGGCCGGCACGGTAGCGACCCTCAAGAAACACCGGAGCGAAATCCTGACACCGCTGGTCGCCCGCCACAAAGGCCGGATCGTGAAGCTCATGGGCGACGGTGTCCTCCTCGAATATCCGAGCGCCGTCAGCGCCGTCCAATGCGCGGTCGAGCTGCAGTCGGCACTCGCCGCCGCCAATGAGCATCTGCCCGAGGATTCACGGATCCTGCTGCGGATCGGCATCAATCTGGGCGATGTGGTCGTCGAGGGCGACGACATCCTGGGCGACGGCGTGAACATAGCGGCAAGGCTCGAGGCGATCGCCGAGCCGGGCGGCATTTGCATCTCCGACAGTCTCTACCGTCAGATCCACGGCAAAGTCGATTTCCAGTTCGACGATTTTGGCGAGCAGGCGCTGAAGAATATCGCGAGTCCGGTCAGGGTCTACCGTCTCCGGCGGGCGAGTCCGCCGCTCCAGCCACGCCCCGCTCTGTCGCTTCCCGACCGCCCCTCCATTGCCGTGCTGCCCTTTGATAATATGAGCGGCGATTCCGAGCAGGACTACTTTGCCGACGGTATCGTCGAGGACATCATCACCGCGCTCTCCCGCATGCGCTGGCTGTTCGTCATCGCCCGCAATTCGAGCTTTACCTATAAGGGCCGCGCCATCGACATCAAGCAGGTCGGCCGTGAGCTCGGCGTGCGTTATGTCCTGGAAGGAAGCGTCCGCAAATCGGGCAACCGGGTGCGCATCACCGGCCAGTTGATCGAAGCCGCCAGTGCGGCGCATCTGTGGGCCGACCGCTTCGACGGACAGATGGAAGACGTCTTCGATCTGCAGGACAAGATCACCGCCAGCGTGGTCATGGCCGTCGCGCCTAAGCTCGAGCAGGTGGAGATCGAGCGTTCGCGGCGCAAGCCGACGGAGAACCTCGACGCCTATGACCACTATCTCCGCGGCATGGCGAGCGTCCATCTATGGACGCGGGAAGGCAATGCCGACGCTCTGGCACACTTCTATAAGGCGATCGAGATCGATCCGAAATTCGCCGCCGCCCATGGCCTCGCTGCGCGCTGCTATTCGCAGCGCAAGGCCGGCGGGTGGAATGTCGACCCCGTCCGTGATGCCAGGGAAACCTCGCGCCTCGTCCGGCGCGCCGTCGACCTCGGCCCCGACGATGCGCTGGTTCTGTGCACCGCCGGAATTGCGTTGGCCTATGTGGTGGGCGATGTCGAGGAAGGCGACGCGCTGACATCCAAGGCGCTGACCCTCAATCCCAACCTCGCCTGGGCCTGGCTGTTCAGCGGCTGGACGAAATTATGGCTTGGCGAATTCGAGACTGCGATCGAGCGGCTGAACAATGCCTTGCGGCTCGGCCCCAACGATCCTCAGATTTTCCTGATCCATGACGCGCTGTGCTCCGCCCAATTCTGCATCGGGCGCTATGAGGAGGCGCTGCACTGGGCATTGAAGGCCTTGCGCGGCCGGAGCCTGCCCTTGACCGAATATCTGACGGTCGCCTGTGCCGCGCATCTCGGCCGTCTGGCGGAAGCGAAGGAACGCCTGGCGCCGATCATCAAGGCCGACCCTGCATTACGCATATCGGCCTTGCGGGAGAACTTCCCCGAACTGCGCCGGCCGGAGGATTTCGGCAGGCTGGCGGAAGGCCTGCGCCAGGCCGGACTGCCGGACTGACCCGACGCCTATCGAGGCCGCGCCCGCGAAGCCCGTCTCTCGCAGGCTTCGCGGCTCGAGGCGCAATCAAATCTTGCCGCGTCCCAAAAAGCAAAAACCCGCCGTGCGATTACTCGCGCGGCGGGTTTTAAAGAGATCGATGAAGAAGTTGTTTTGCACATATGTGTCTGTCTTTTGCAGGCCTGGCAGCGACCTACTCTTCCGCGTCTTAGGACGAAGTACCATTGGCGCTGAGGCGTTTAACGACCGAGTTCGGGATGGGATCGGGTTCGGACACCTCGCCATAGCCACCAGGCCGGCGAAAGACAGACAATCAACTAGGTTTTTGCTTTTTGTACGCGTCAGCTGATCCGAAAGGTCTGCAACCTTTGGGGCTGATGCGGCAATACCGGATGGGTATTGAAAATGAGAACAATCAAGCCGTTCGAACGATTAGTACCAGTAAGCTCCACGCCTTACAGCGCTTCCACACCTGGCCTATCAACGTGGTCGTCTTCCACGGTTCTCAAGGGAGAACTGGTTTTGAGGTGGATTTCCCGCTTAGATGCCTTCAGCGGTTATTCCGTCCGCACATAGCTACCCTGCTGTACCGCTGGCGCGATAACAGGTCCACCGGAGGTGCGTTCATCCCGGTCCTCTCGTACTAAGGACAAATCCTCTCAATTCTCCTACAATCACGGCAGATAGGGACCAAACTGTCTCACGACGTTTTGAACCCAGCTCACGTACCACTTTAATCGGCGAACAGCCGAACCCTTGGGACCTGCTCCAGCCCCAGGATGTGATGAGCCGACATCGAGGTGCCAAACGATTCCGTCGATATGGACTCTTGGGAATCATCAGCCTGTTATCCCCGGCGTACCTTTTATCCGTTGAGCGATGGCCCTCCTCACGTGGGGCCACCGGATCACTATGACCGTCTTTCGACTCTGCTCGACTTGTCAGTCTCGCAGTCAGGCAAGCTTATGCCATTGCACTCGACAGCTGATTTCCGACCAGCTTGAGCTTACCATCGCGCGCCTCCGTTACTCTTTGGGAGGCGACCGCCCCAGTCAAACTACCCACCATACACGGTCCCGGACCCCGATAAGGGGCCGCGGTTAGACATCCATGTCAACAAGGGTGGTATTTCACATTTCGGCTCCACGAAAGCTAGCGCCTCCGCTTCAAAGCCTACCACCTATGCTACACATGCCAGCACGAATGCCAGTGTAAAGCTATAGTAAAGGTGCACGGGGTCTTTCCGTCTGACCGCA